>NZ_JACVVI010000013.1:0-161483 GCF_016658625.1 Pantoea sp. S62
CAGTATCAGGAGAGCAGCCTGGACTTTATCAGCCGCCTGATGGAGCTGGAGGGGATTTACTACTTCTTCCGCCACGAGGCGGACAAACATACGCTGGTGCTGTGCGACGCGCCGGACCAGCATCAGGCGTTTCCGGGCTATGAGACCATTGCTTATCACGTCACCCAGTCTGGTGGGGTGGTCACGGAAGAGGGCATCAGCCAGTGGTCACTGGCGGAGAGCGTGACGCCGGGCATCTACAGCACCGACGACTACGACTTCCGCAAGCCGAACGCGTGGATGCTGCAGGCGCGGCAGAACCCGGCGTCGCCGGTGCCGGGCTCGGTGGACGTCTACGACTGGCCGGGTCACTTTGTCGACCACAGCCACGGCGAGTCCTACGCGCGCATTCGCCAGGAGGTGTGGCAGGCCGAGCACCACAGCGTCAGCGGGTCGGGCACGGCCACCGGTATCGCGCCGGGCTTTACCTTCGCCATCATCAACGCGCCGCACTTCAGCGACAACGGCGAGTATCTGGTGACCTCGGCGACCTATGACTTTGCCGAGAACTCCTACGCCAGCGGTGATACCGGCGACAGCCGCCACAACATCCACTTCACGGTGCTGCCGTCGTCGGTGACGTACCGCACGCCGCCGGAGACGCCGTGGCCGAAAACACACGGCCCGCAGACCGCGAAGGTGGTCGGGCCGAAAGGCGAGTCCATCTGGACCGACCGCTATGGCCGGGTGAAGGTGAAGTTTCACTGGGACCGGCTGGCGAAGGGCGACGACACCAGCTCCTGCTGGGTGCGCGTCTCCAGCGCATGGGCGGGTCAGGGCTTCGGCGGCGTGCAGATCCCGCGAGTTAACGACGAAGTGGTGGTGGACTTCATCAACGGCGATCCGGACCGTCCGCTGATCATCGGCCGGGTGTATAACGAGGCGAGCATGCCGCCGTGGGCGCTGCCGGCAGCAGCGACGCAGATGGGCTTTTTAAGCCGGTCGAAGGATGGCACGGCGGATACGGCGAACGCGCTGAGGTTTGAGGATAAGGCGGGTGAGGAACACCTGTGGATTCAGGCACAGAAGAACATGGATACGCATGTTAAAAATGATGAATCACACAGTGTTCTGAACAATCGCATGGTTTCAGTGGGTGCTAATAATGAGACCAGGATAGAAGGCGACCATACTCTCGGCACTCAGGGAAATAGTAAAACGCTGACAACGGGCAATCGTACTGAACAGGCCTTTGCTTCTTACACAATTGCAGCCGGAGATACCGTAAGAATCGAGTGTGGTCTCAGCGCGATTGAGTTAACTAAAGAAGGTGCGATTAATTTTATTGGTAAAAATTTTAACATTACCGTTGATGGTAATGGAGAGATTAATACCAAAGGTGGTGAGTTACATTTAAATCCGGAAGGAGGAAGCGCTGCAATAATTGCACCGGGTAGTGGACATAAAAATAAAATAAAAAGTGAAATTGAAAACTACTTTTCTTCATCAGCAAAAAATACTAAAGGATAAAAATGGCCACCTATACTCTTCAGGAAGCTTCAATTGAACTGCCCGACATATTTAAAGACAGGACAATGAATCTTTTTACGCTCAGCGAAAATAATGCGAGTGAGTTTACGTTCGTAGTGTCTCGTGCATCTGCTTTTCATGACGATACAGTGCAAAAAGTGGCCGCTAGAATTATCAATGAGATGAGTGTCACTGTTCCCGCTTTTGTAAACGTAACATCACAACTGATCGAGATAGATAATCTGCCTGCAGTTGAGCTTTTTTATCATTTTGAAAATGATGGCGCTGAGATCTGGCAAAAACAATCGATTGTTTTATTTGATGATGACGCCGGGGGTAAAAAGATTGTTTGTTATATTGGAACATGCCCAGGACGTTTTAATGATTATTATAGTAAGCAATATCATGAGATTATTAACAGTATAAAATTTAATTCTCGTGATTCTGATCATGAGCCGGTACCCGTGGCAACTGATGCGTCGGGGATTTTCTTTTCTTTTGATAACGATACTAAAGTGCTTACCTCACATGAAACGGTGACATTACTTTATCAGAATGTTGATTTGAAAAGAGCTCTGAATGGCAGTTATTTGTTCTTTGACTCAGCGGGAAGCCCATTACATATCGGCGCCTTAAATAATGAAGAGCCGTTGCGCTATGCACTATGGACATCACCACACAGAAAAAACTCATCTGTAAGAGATATTCTTGGCATGGCAAAAGCATTTAAAGGACCAGCAGATCTCGCCAGCGAATCACAAATCCTTGCGTTTCTTCAGAGACATGAGGATGTATAAATCATGGCTGACTTCAATGCTGCCAGAGAGCAGGACGAGATAGCCCACACAGCCTCTAAAGGCTGGATGATCGCCGGGTTAATTGGCGGCGCGATATTAGGTGCAGCAGCCGTTGTTGTTACCGGTGGAGCGGCTCTGGTTGTCGTATCTGCAGCAGCAGCCGGTGCCTGCGCTGCCGGGGGGGTGGGTGAAGTGCTTGGCAGCATGTCATGGGCTCCGCGGCATAACACTGGCAGACTGTTATCCGGATCGCCGAATGTTTTCACCAACAGCAGAGCAGCGATACGTGCACATTTGTCCAAAGGCGACTGCGATGAGCACAGCGGCTCATCGCAACGGGTTGCTGAAGGTTCGGACAAAGTTTTTATTAACAACTTTCCTGCCGCCCGTATCGGAGACCGTTTGACCTGCAGCGCTGAGATATCTGGCGGTTCAACCAATGTGTTTATTGGCGGAGGTAAACTTCAGACCGACGATATCAACCCTGAAATCCCTGGCTGGGTAAACTGGGTGATGATGGGAGTGGGCACCGCTGCCGTTGCAGTCCTGGCTTCACCTGCTATAGCTTTGCTAGGATTAGCAGGCGCAATGGGCGGCGGTTATGCCGGCAACTGGGTCGGTGGCAGACTGTTTGGAGAAGGTTCAGACGGACAAAAATGGTCTATGCTGACAGGCAGCTTTGCCGGTGGGGCATTGGGTGGCAAAGGGGGTATGAAATTTGATGCCTGGCGTGCCGGGCTGAAAAATAGTGAGACTAACGGTGTTCCTGTTAGCAAAGAAAAGTTTGATGAGATAATCGCTATTCCAAAGGGAGAAAAACCGCTGCCGGAAACTTATTTGCCATCTGATTATATTGCATCGCATACAAAAGAGTTTTCAGAAGGCGCATCAAGGATTTTTGCTAAACTTGATTATGAGAAATATGGCATCGGAAAACCGGATGAGTGGTCGTCAGAATTTGTAAGTTCTTCAAAAAACATGAATAAAATAATTGCTGAATCTGGTGGTGATTTTAACGTTATCTCAGAGAGATTAGGTATTCCTGCGGAACAGTTACAAAGTGGGAATGTCGTGCGTATTGATTTTATGCCTGGAGAAAAATACAATCCCAAGATCCCGAGTGGCAATGAGTGGGGTGCAAGGGATACGGATCCTTTATGGCTTCCTGGCGGAAAACTACCAAACGGTGATTGGGAAGCTGTCATATCTACTAAGGGAATGCAAAAAGGCATCGATTACGAAGTGTTCGATTTTAAGACGGGAGAAGTTTATGAGTGACGGAATTTTAATTTTTGTAAGAAAAGGTAACTATGCAGTTTTGCAAACTAATGATGGGCTTGTGATAAGCGTTTTATTTCCTAATTTTTATAAAAATTCTCATTTTGATGTAAGTAAGGATTTTTTGCTGGATATCGAGTCTTTGATAAAAGCAAGGGATTTTGAATCGCTCGATCATTTAGCTGATGATATTAGGAAAAATTATAGTGCTTATCAATCTAAAGAAGTGGCCCAAGTCAATATGGCAGGAAAGAAACTTATTAACTAAATCGCTTTGAATGAACGCAAAACTTAATTCTTCGTATGTCGTTTTTCCTGCTGATTAGTGATTTTTTCAATAATATTTAGTCATTAATAAATGAGAATAAACTTCGGGACAAAAAATAACCATCTAATCTTCTTTCTGTAATTCAAGCAGTTCGGGTGCGGACATCTTTTATTTCAATAGCATTGATTATTATCATGGCCGAAAAAGAATTAATTAAAAAAATCTGGGATTTTACTCTGTACGAGTGTAACGATAGCTCATATGTAATGAAGGTTATGTTTAGTGAAGGTGATTACAAAGTTGATGTCGAAAGGTTCTTCATTGTAACTCCATATATTGATATCCGTTCTATCGATATTGAAATGTTAAAAGATCTTTCAAAAAAAATAAGGGAAGGCACAGGGCAGTACGTAATAAATGAAATTAGCAAGGAGAATTTTGAATCGATATAGTTTTAGTTTTTTCTATTTGGTGAATACAAGGTCTGTCTTTGGCTTACTTTATACATTCCGTTTGTAATAAGGTAGGTCCAGTGATTTTTAATTCAAGATCTGCCTTTGCTCTTAAACAAGAAGAGTGCATGTTGGGTTTATGATGAAGAAAGAAGAATATACTGCTTTAGACTACATCAATGATGCTATTGATATCACTAATCAAAGAGCCATGGAAAGGCTAGCTTTACACTTTTTCAGGTTGCTCTGAAACAACTTGTTTACTTAAAAAATTTATTAACGGGTAAAGAGAATGATAAAAGTGTCCTACATAGTATAAAGCTGGGGAGTCTGGCTTCCAAAGAGTTTGATACAACTGACCCAGAGCTTGCTAAACATCTTTCAAACGCAAATTATATTGCCTCTCAAATAGGTACTGGGCTAAAAGTTATCCTTCCTCATCAAACCGATACAGAATATGGAAAGCGTAAAAAGAGATATTTAAAAGTCTAGAAGTAAATGGGTGTTGATATATTTATTTATAATAAGAGCGTAAGTGAATAAAATGCGGTGATAATATAAAATTTATTCCTGTTTATTTAATTTCACTTGGTTGTGTTCTTTCAGTTTTTTTAAGGATGTAAATTTATAAGGAGGTTCTATGATTGATCTTAGGGCTGATGATGATGCGCTTTTCATTTATGCCAGACGTTACGCTCATTTAATACCCCAGGCGTCACGGCAGTTGATGAATAGAATGTCTTATGAACAAAAACCTTTACGCGCTAAACCTGAGGACGCTCTCAAGCCAGAATGGGCGAAATCTTTACCTCAGAAAATTACTGATGAACAGGCATTAGATAAATGTCAGGGTGCTTTAATGGGGTTGGCGGTTGGAGACGCTATAGGCACAACGCTAGAATTTATGCCAAGAGATAAAGCTCGCGTTGATGACATGCTTGGCGGGGGACCTTTCTCACTTAAACCCGGTGAGTGGACTGATGACACCTCGATGGCGCTATGTCTCGCTGAAACTTATATTGAAAGCAATAAATGTGATATTACATTGTTCCGACAAAAGCTACTCAACTGGTATAAGAATGGGACAAATAGTTCTAATGGCGTATGCTTTGATATAGGTAATACAACGCGCTATGCACTTGAGCAATTTGAACAGCACGGGCCCTCCTGGGTGGGGAATACTTCTCCTGAAACAGCTGGTAATGCTGCATTAATTCGCCATGCTCCGACTGCTATTTTTAGAAGAAAATCTTTTGTTGATGGTTGGCGTGATGCCGCGTTGCAGAGTAAAGCTACACATTATGCTCCAGAGTCAATTAATTGTTGTCGTTTTTTTAATGTAATACTTCATTATCTTTTAAGCGGTTACAATAAGAGCGAAAGTTTTGCGCCTCATCTCATGGCCACATCACTACGTGTCCTGCTTATTAATGCCGGTGAATATAAAGAAAAGCATCGGGATCAAATTCGCTCCTCGGGCTATGTTATCGACACCCTTGAGGCCGCATTATGGGCCGTCTGGCATACAGACAATTTTAAAGATGCCATTTTGCTGGCGGCAAATCTTGCTGATGACGCTGATAGTGTGGCAGCAACGGCTGGTCAGTTAGCGGGCGCATTGTATGGACTGTCAGGCATTCCTCAGGAGTGGGTTAATAAAATAGTCGATAAAGACAGAATTCTTGCGCTGGCCGAAAAGCTGTTTCACTTAGCACCTGAAGAGAAAGATTGATGATAAGATCCCATATCTGAAGTATGGGATTTTTTTTATAAATAAAAAGATTGAAGTTGAAGTGGTTTCTAATCACATTCACTAAACTGTAAAGACATTTCGATGAACTTGATCTGAGTAATAATGCATTGTTTGTTATTTATAAATTAAAATTATTAAAAAAAGAATTTTCTCCTTGTGTTTTCTGGTTGACATCCAAAAAACATGTTGACTAAAAAATTATTGCGATGACCATGTTCATAACTGTTTCTCGTTTTTAATCGGAATTTTTGATGAATAATTTCATCCTGAAATCCATTACTTCTAATCAGAAGATGCTTTAAATAAAAAAATTATTTCCCTTCCACTTTTACTGACCCGCTTCATCGTCAGTTCTGTCTGTACGGAAAAAAACATGTTCTCACGCATTACTGCACAGCTGCCGGCGGACGGCCTGCTGTTCCATACGCTCACGGGCACCGAGACGCTGTCCCGTCCGTTTGTGCTCACCGCCGAACTGCTGGCCACCGACGCGCGCATCGACCGTCACGCCCTGCTGGGCAAGCCGGTGACCTTTTCGCTGCCGACCGATGGCCTGATGAGCGCGCTGAGTCCGCGCTACCTCAACGGCAAAATCACCCGGATAGCGGTGCGCAGCCAGGAGCTGAGCGGCACCCGCTACGCGGTCTACCAGCTGACGGTCGAGCCGGACCTGTGGCCGATGCGGCGCGACCGCAACCTGCGCATCTTCCAGAGCCAGACGGTGCCGCAGATTGTGCAGACGCTGCTGAAGGAGTACGCGGTCAACGTTGAGACGCGGCTGGCGGGCAACTACCGGGTGTGGGAGTACTGCGTTCAGTATCAGGAGAGCAGCCTGGACTTTATCAGCCGCCTGATGGAGCTGGAGGGGATTTACTACTTCTTCCGCCACGAGGCGGACAAACATACGCTGGTGCTGTGCGACGCCCCGGACCAGCATCAGGCGTTTCCGGGCTATGAGACCATTGCTTATCACGTCACCCAGTCTGGCGGGGTGGTCACGGAAGAGGGCATCAGCCAGTGGTCACTGGCGGAGAGCGTGACGCCGGGCATCTACAGCACCGACGACTACGACTTCCGCAAGCCGAACGCGTGGATGCTGCAGGCGCGGCAGAACCCGGCGTCGCCGGTGCCGGGCTCGGTGGACGTCTACGACTGGCCGGGTCACTTTGTCGACCACAGCCACGGCGAGTCCTACGCGCGCATCCGTCAGGAGGTGTGGCAGGCCGAGCACCACAGCGTCAGCGGGTCGGGCACGGCCACCGGCGTCGCGCCGGGCTTCACCTTCTCCATCATCAACGCGCCGCACTTCAGCGACAACGGCGAGTATCTGGTGACCTCGGCCACCTATGACTTCGCCGAGAACAGTTACGCCAGCGGCGACACCGGCGACAGCCGGCACAACATCAGCTTCACGGTGCTGCCGTCGTCGGTGACGTACCGCACGCCGCCGGAGACGCCGTGGCCGAAAACGCACGGCCCGCAGACCGCGAAGGTGGTGGGGCCGAAAGGCGAGTCCATCTGGACCGACCGCTACGGCCGGGTAAAGGTGAAGTTTCACTGGGACCGGCTGGCGAAGGGCGACGACACGAGTTCGTGCTGGGTGCGCGTCTCCAGCGCCTGGGCCGGTCAGGGGTTCGGCGGGGTGCAGATCCCGCGTGTCAACGACGAAGTGGTGGTGGACTTCATCAACGGCGATCCGGATCGCCCGCTGATCATCGGCCGCGTGTATAACGAGGCGAGCATGCCGCCGTGGGCGCTGCCAGCGGCAGCGACGCAGATGGGTTTTCTGAGCCGGTCGAAGGATGGCACGGCGGACACCGCGAACGCGCTGAGATTTGAGGATAAGGCGGGTGAGGAACACCTGTGGATTCAGGCGCAGAAGAACATGGATACCCATGTTAAAAATGACGCTAGCCATTCAGTCGCCAACAATCACAGCCATTATGCGGGCGGCAATGAGTTGTATCGGGTCGAAACCAATCGTGTTCACGGTGTTAAAGGGGGCGAAGAGCGGCTGACCGGTAAAGGCAAACTTGATGCGGTAGTCGATACCTATGTCGTGGGCTCGGGCACTAAACTCCGCCTTGAATGCGGAGAGAGCGCTATCGAGCTTAATGCGAATGGCCAGATTAATATTGTGGGTAAAGGCTTCAATATTTTCGTGCAAGGCGACGGTCATATCACCACCTCTGGCGGCAAACTGAACCTGAACACAGATGGTGCGAAGCCAGGCACCAGCGCACCGGGATCCAGTCATAAACAGAACATCAGCCAGGCGGTAGAGAACCTGTTCCCGCCGAAGCAGAAAGGACAGGCCGCGCCCGCTGCGCCAAAAGCTGCGACGGCACCGGCGAAAGGGGCGGCTGCACCGTTAAAACAAAATACAAATTCAGGTGACCCGAAGAAACTTGATGATAGTGTGGTTCGGTCAATTATGAAGTCAGAGGGTGTGGGTGGTGAACAGGGCGGTGTGCCGGAAATGTATGGTTTCAGAAAAGGATTTGGGCCTGCATATAAAGATATCGCTGCCGCCAGGAAGAAGTACGGACAGGGTAGTGATGAAGAATTTGAGGTGGTTTCAAAATATATGAACCAGACGGCCCAAAAAGCCGGGGCGCTTAATTTTAGTGACCCAGGAAAACAAGCGGCCGTTATGTCATTAGCTCATATGAGAGGAGTGGGAGGCGCTCAGGCAATACTCAATTCTATGAGTGGTGATGACATCGTCAAATCCTCACAACTCACTGAAAAATCTATTGACTATGTTGAGAAAATGGGTTCTTCTGAATTCCAAAATGACCTTGTAAGCGCCAGATTAAATTATGACAAGGCTATATATGGTTCAACCACTACGGTGAAAAATGGTGTTTCTTATAACTGGTGGGATCATTATTCAACCGGTTTGACCAAGCGCTATACCAATGAAGCTGCAGAATTTTTAAAGTTTTCAGGTGAATAAAATGAATTTATTTATTAAGTTATTTTTTCTGGTTGTTTTTACAAGTAGCTCAATAGGTGTTGCAGCAGCATCGGATACCCATTCGGCTTTCTCTCAATATAATAGTCTGAACAATGTTTCAACTATTTTTAATGACCGGAAAGTCGTTTCCAGTTTAAAGTCTGTGCTAGGTAGTGAGTACAATAACTTCAGCCAGAATTTTGATGTTTTTGGTCAACCTCACAAAACAGCTAACGGTGGTATATTCGTTGAGGGCTGGTTAAAAGATCTTTATCTTGAGCAGGCTTCTGCATTTGTTATACAGCCTGACGGTAAAGTCTACGCTGCATGGATGCTGCCTGAGGATGATAAAATACATTATGTAAGTAATGATCGTGCAGGTAATAATATGCAGGATGATATTGCACTATGGGCAAAACGCTTTGATAAAGATAAGTCAACCACTCCCGATAAGAATCTAAAAGATAGTCAAAAAGATGGCGGGAAAGTTTTTGAGACGGCAAAATTTAAAATCAAAATAACTTCGCTCTGTGCTGCTGGTTCGGAGTGTAATGACGTTAGTTATGAGGGTGTAAGAAAATCAGATGGTGCAGTTGTCAGATTAAAAGGTAAAGCCACGAAAAGTGATTGTGGTCAAGCATCCTGCGCGGTGCTGAGTTATAAATTCCGCAATCATGATGCAACCTATATTATCAATAATGTAATTAGCAATCTTACCGTTGTTGTTAATAATAAAATAGTATTGTCAGAAAATGGAAAGTGGAAGAATACTTCCGAGTAATGAAAACCTGTGTGATAGTGCGTCATCTTTGTGCACTATCACAAATGGTGTTTATATATCATATTGGAATAAATTTTTTTAAATAGCATATCTTAATGATGAATTTAATTTACTTTTAGGTGTGCTACTGGGGATTGTTTTATCTGTACATGCTCATTGTGCAGTGGTGGTCGATTCCAGCATTGACCTCAAAGCCTCTGACTTTCGTGTGATGATTAATCAAATGAACAAAATTGGATTTAGTATAGTGGTTTTGTTGTCATTCTCTTCTTTATCCTTGTTTGCTTTTGATGACTTTACCGGTCAGTGGAGTGGGCAGCAAAAAAATGATAATGGGTCATTATTCTCGACGCTAACATTAAAATTAAAACAGAATAATAATAACGTAACGGGTAGTTATTGTTATGTCACCAGAGGCGGGAACAAAATAGATTGCCCTGAGAGTAATGGCATTAATCTCAAAGGCACTGCAAATGGTAAGAAAGCTGTGATTGAATTTGATTCTTCATTTGGCGGGGCGGAGGGTAAAGCAAATTTAGAAATTAAAGATAATAAAATTTTATGGAAGATAATCAAAGATCCTGAGAATGGCGAGTTTTATGCGCCAAAAGCTTATACGCTCGATAAAGAAGTTAATCAGAGTGATTTAAAGTCGAAGATAAAAGTTTTTTCGACATCTGATTTCACCATTACTTTAGTTAATGGTTGCGGAGGTTTTTATATTGTATGCGATAAAGTTAAATATTTTGGCCTCAGGAATAAAGATGGGAAAAAAATTACTCTTGAAGGTAAAACCATTCAGCCTGTTAATTCAAGTAAAGCTGAAGGGATGACTTTTAACAATCGCAGTGTTGATTATATTGTGCGCTTTGATCCTCTTACGTTAAAGGTAATTCAGGGCAATAAAACACTTGTAGAGCAAAGTGGTAAGTGGGAGTGATGATTTTTTCCAAAGTGACAGTTTTCCTTCGCCTCGAAGGATAATCATAAAGTTAATTGATGTTGTGGTGTTTTATCTCGTTCCCCACGTATAATTCAATTGTGATTTTTCAATTTATATTGAGCGGGTTTAATCGCGCTGCATTATTTAATAAATAAAAATTCTCTTATTTTTTATTACTAACCCCGATAAAAACAATGATTATAAATCGTTCTTTCGCCAGTCTTATGTTTGTGTCTGTCCTCATGTTTTTATCCTGTATTGCCAGGGCTGAATCCACCGTGGAATCGTCTGTTCCTGCTCTTAACGAAGGCGATTTTTCCGTTCTGCTGAACGACTATGCTTTCACTCCTGGTGACACCTGGAGCAACGAAAGTTTCGTACGCGCGGGCAGGGCCCTCAGTTCAGTTCTGGCCGGAGAAGTGGACATCAACAACCAGC
Organism: Pantoea sp. S62; assembly: GCF_016658625.1. Classification (NCBI taxonomy): domain Bacteria; kingdom Pseudomonadati; phylum Pseudomonadota; class Gammaproteobacteria; order Enterobacterales; family Erwiniaceae; genus Pantoea; species Pantoea sp. S62. Next base: position 11,179 of record NZ_JACVVI010000013.1, read on the forward strand.
AGTACAACTACTTTCAGCATACCTATGATGGCTTTGAGTTATTTAGCGCGGCAGCGGTTGGAGATGCCAGCCACACGGTTCTGGCTGAGATCCTTCTGAGAAATGCCAGCGTGCCGACGACCCGAAATATAAAGATAGGCGATAGCCCCGAACAGGTTCAGCAAGCCTATGGACCCGGAAAAGAAGACAACAGTGATAATCAGCAATGGCTTGTCTACCAGTCGGGCGGGAAACAGTTAATGTTCCAGATTGACCAGGGGAAGGTCAGCTCCATCATGTTGAAAACAGATCTGGGTGCAGAGCAAAGCGAAATCAGCGCTGACCAGGCTATCAGTGCCGCAACGGAAGCGATTCACACCTGGCACCTGACCAGCCTCGATGATAAATGCCTGCGGTACGATCTCGATGACAGCAGTGATAAACGTTTCTTTGTCATCACGGTTCGTGAAGATCATCACGACACCAGTTGCGGTGGGGATCCTGATATTACGCATCGACTTTTCGACATTAAAGTTGCTCGAGATAATACACAGCTACTCACTAATGCCGACAACGTTGATGGCGAATACCATAGCCTGATTCCACCCGCTACAAACCATTAATAAAACGGAAATCTATTATGAATTACCAATTCAATGAGGGCGCCTTTGCGCTTTTTCCTGCTGCCTGGCAGGACACCACCATGAATATTCTCCGCGACGAAGCCAGTGGCCTGGCTTTGGTTGTAAGCCGTGGTGTTATTTCTGAGGGCAGTGATGCGGAAAAAGAATTCCAGCGTCAGTGGGACACGTTGCGGAGTCAGATGGGTCACATCCAGCAGAGTGAGTTTGTACGCGTGATGGCTGGTGTGGATAACACCCTGCACGCAATTGAAGTTGAAACTATGTTTGACCGTAACGGGCAGGCCGTGTGGCAGAAACAGCTGGCTACGCAGGTGCCGGACTCGAACACCTTAATGATTTTTACGCTCTCCGCGATGCGTCCATTCAATGAAGAAGACGGACAGCGCTGGAGTGCTTTTAAACAAAGCCTGACTCTGAACACGCCACGGAAAGCATAACTTATGGATAATCCTGCGGCCCGCGTGGGCGATGAGATCATTCACTCCAGCATTTTTGCTGATATCACCAGCATTGTGGCAGAAGGTGCGGCGTATGCCGTCATTGGTGCCGCAGTGGGTGCTGCTATCGTCTCGGCAGCGCCCCTGTTGGGTACAGGGGTAGCAGCGGCTAGTGTAGCCGCTGTGGGTAACAGTTGCCTGCTCAGCGGTATTCTGGGTGGTGTACTGGCCAATGCGGTGGGTCTGTCACAGGAGATCAGCAAAGCAGCCGATGGTCTGGGTAACATGATATTTCCGCCGTCACCCGCCGGTGTGATCGCCAGTGGGTCAGAGAATGTCTACGTTAATGGTCTTTTAGCCGCACGTGCGGCCGGGATGCTCACGCCCGGTGAGACACCGCCACCGGAACCACAATCGCCGCAGAGCTTTGCGGACTATGGCGGCATGCTGCTGTCTGCGGTCGGCCAGTTTGGCAGTGCAATGTGGCAGCCCACGGTCGCCTCCGCCGATGCGGGCACCTCTCCGCTGGAGCAGGACAAAGTGGCCTGTGAAAAACACAGTGCGCCGCAATATCTGGCTCAGGGGTCGAAAAGCGTCTTTATCAATGGCCAGCCAGCGGTGCGCGCAAAGGATAAAACCACCTGTGATGCCACCGTAAGTGACGATGTTTCCCCCAATGTCATTATTGGTGGTGAAACCGTCACGGTCAGAGAGATCAAAAGCGGCAAGGTACCGGGTCTCGCCGTGATGATGATCGGCCTTTCTCTCCTGCGTGGTCGCCCGTGTCAGATCCTGAAAAATATGCCCTGCGCATTGGCAATGGCGGGCGGCGGCATGCTGGCAGATATGTCGATTAACGCGGCCTTCTCGTCGCTGTTCCCGGTTCATGCAGCGACCGGCGTTAAAGTCCTTAATGATGATGCCGAGCGTGATTTTTCCCTCCCTGGACGTTTCGCGCTCAGTTTTCAGCGCAGCTATAACAGCCTGACTCAGCGCGCTGGCCTGTTTGGTCAGGGCTGGGCCACAGTGTTTGACAGCTATCTGACGCTGGAAGGTAATCGGGCGACCTGGTTTGATGACAACGGGCGTGAACTGAGCTATGACGTTCCCGGTGAAAAAGAGGTGCTCTACAGCATCAGCGAAGGGCTGATGGTTCGGCGCAATGAGTCAGGCGATATCGCTATTGCCGATGACGACGGTGCGGTATGGCGTCTTTACCGGCGCACGGCTGCCGATCCGCAGGTGCTGCGGCTGGCTTCACTCAGCGACGAGTACGGTAATGCGCTGGAGATGGGCTGGGATGAACAGGCTCGTCTGGTGCGTATCCATGACGCGCCGCTGGCGATTAACGTTACGCTGCATTACGACGACAAGCAGCACGCGAGGCGTCCGACATCCGCCAGCCATTTTGATGGCGATCAGCACTGGCCTCTGACGCGCTGGACATACACTGAACAGGGCCAGCTTGCCAGCGTTACTGATGCGGCTGGCGTTGTGTCGCGGCGTTTCCGGTACAACGACGACGGGTTAATGGTCTGGCATCAGCTGCCCGGCGGGCTCGAAAGCGAATATCGCTGGCAGAAGCTGGATCACTGGCGCGTAGTTGAGAACCGCACCAATACCGGTGACGGCTGCCACATGCATTACGATCTTAAGGCGGGCATCACGCGTGTGTCGACCTATGACGGTCAGCAGCGCGAACACCACTGGAATGCCGCGGGTCTCATCACCTGTTATATTGATGAGCGGGGTGAGAAGTGGCGCTATGAGTGGGATGAAAACGAACTCCTGACGCGTCGCATCGATCCGCTGGGCAATGCGGTGAGCTTCGCCTATGACGATCTGGGTAACCGCGTTGAAGAGAAAGATGCTGACGGCGGTGTTCAGGCGGTGCAATGGCTGTCACACCGTTCGCTGCCCACGGTGGTTGCCGGAGCTGATGGTTCCACAACGAAATACTATTACGATCCCCATCACGGTCTTGAACGCGTGGTTAATGCACTCGGTCAAAGCACGATCTATAAGCGGGATGAGTCCGGGCTGGTTGTCGAGGAGATCGACGCAGCAGGTAACAGTTACCGCCGTGAGTTTAACGATGCCGGGCAGGTTATCCGTGAAACCGACTGTTCAGGGCTGACCACGCGCTACCGTTATCATCCTCTGGGCTGGCTCAGCTCTGTCACCGCGCCAGATGGCGAAGAAACCCGTTATCACTATGATGCCGCAGGCCGTCCTCTTCAGCTGGAACGTGCAGAGGGATGGGAAGAGCGGTTGTACTGGAGTGAAAACGGACTGCCGCTGGCCTATGAGTCGGCTGATGGCAAGCGCAGTGAATTCCGTTACGACAATGTCGGGCGATTGATCGCCAACCGCAATGCGCAGGGTGAGACGGTTCAGCGAAGCTGGGACAGCCGTGGCCGGTTGACGGCGCTGCAAAACGAGAACGGTGAGCAGTACCAGTTCGAATGGGGCGCAGACTCTCTGTTGCTGGCTCAGGTTGGGCTGGATGGCGTTGCCACCCGATACGACTATGACGCGGCGGGCCGCACGGTATCACGCACCTTTGCCGCCGGGCATCCTCACTCCATTACCCATCGTTATCACTGGAGCCGCGCGGGACAACTGCTGGCGCGAACCACGCCGGAAGGCCAGACGCGCTATCACTACAGCGGTGGCGGCCAGCTGGGTAATGTGTCGCAGCATCTGCCGCTGTCTGACACCGAGTGGAGCCAACAGGCCGAGCAGGAGATCACCTTTAAATATGATGCGCTGGGCCGCATCGTTGCTGAACAGGGAGAGCAGGGCGAACTGGCGTGGGAGTATGACGCGCTGGGTAACTGCACAGCCTTAACACTGCCGGATGGTCGTAATCTCAAGCAGCTTTACTACGGCAGCGGCCATTTACTGAGCATCGCATTAGACAACCTGCCGGTCACCGAGTTTACCCGTGACACGCTGCACCGGGAACTGAGCCGGACGCAGGGCGGCCTGACCATGCGCAGTGAATATGACCGGTTAGGCAGACTGCGCCGCCGTGACGTGTTCAAAGGCGACTCGCAGCGTCCTGCACCGCGCGTCTGGTCCCGTCGGCGCGACTTCGATTACGGCAACAACCTGATTCGTGAAGAGCGTGACGATAATCCGTTCAGCCAGACATTATGGAACTACGATAACGCTGGCCGGCTGTTGTCTCAGGACGGTGCGCAGCCGGGTAATGAACAGTGGCGCTGGGATGGCGCAGGCAATCCGCTGGATCGCCATAGTGCCGCCCACGTCATGCATAACCGCGTCACCGAACTGAACGGTATCCGCTGGCAGTACGATATTCATGGCCGCACCACTGAGAAAGATGACGGCCAGACCCGCTGGCGCTACCGTTACGATGGTGAGCATCGCCTTATGGACGTCATCAGCGAGCCGCGGGACCGTAACAAGCCGCGCACTAAGGTGAGTTTCCGCTACGATCCGCTGGGACGCCGCATTAGTAAAACCAGCCAGCAGCTGTTACAGGGAAGACCATCTGGCAACGTCGTAACGACGCGTTTTGTGTGGGAAGGCTACCGCCTGCTGCAGGAGATCCACGACGGCACTCAGCTGACCTACTTTTACAGCGACAGCCAGAGCTATGAACCGCTGGCGCGTATTGATGGCGTGGAAAGCCCGGAGATTTACTGGTTCCATAATGCGGCCAACGGGATGCCGGAGCTGCTGACAGACAGTGAAGGGCAAAAAGCCTGGGAAGGGATAAACAGCCCGTGGGGCAAACTGCTGCGCGAGTCCAGCCAGCGAATGCCTGTCGTTCAGCAGAACCTGCGTATGCAGGGCCAGTACCTGGACCGGGAAACCGGACTGCACTACAATCTGTTTCGTTATTATGATCCGGACAGCGGACGGTTTACTCAGCAGGACCCGATAGGGCTGGCGGGCGGGATCAACCTTTACCAGTATGCGCCGAATGCGCTGGGTTGGGTGGATCCGTGGGGGTTGATGAAGTGTAAGAACCCTGCGAAAGAAGCGACGAAGTGGCAGGGGCCAAGTAATAAAGATTATCCTGGCATCGATGTTTATGAGAATACGGTTATAAAAAAAGGGACGATTCTTTATGCTCTTCATCCTAATGGAGACCGGTTACCTGCTTATACAGTAAGCCATCCTACAGTCAGACAGTATAAAGGTGATCCACTTGGTTATCATAAAGCTTTGCAAGTTATGCTAGACCCAGCATTTACAATGCGTTCAAAGGTGAGAGCTTACTACGTTACCGAAGATATACATGTAGCCAGAGGACGTGCTGAAGCTAATGCTCAGTATGGTCGAGGAGGAGGGCTACAGTTTTATATACCGGAAGAGGCTCGGCTTAAACTGAAACCTGGAAAAGTAATTGATATATGAAAAAAATGATTTTAGAAGAGAATGGTGCTTTGCTTGTGGATGGAAGTAAAATAGAACTTTCTTCTTACGAACAATTTATTAATTCTTCGTTTTTTAAATCTTCTGATGACCTTATAACTGTAGGTGAGTATTATTTTTCAGCAAAAAATGTCATATGGCATAATGAACCGTTCCATGTACAATTTAGGCCCGCTATTTTTTCTGTTAATAAGAGCGTGTTCCTAATCAGTAAAACTGGTGAGTTTTATAAAAAAATTAACGATTGGGAAAAAAGAGCAAATGTAAACGTTTTAATTTCTGAAGAGAAAAGATTGTATGAGTGGATGATGGAAAAGTATCCAGGTAATTATAAGGGTGAATTAAAAGATCCTCCATATGGTCATGTTTGGGGGTTTTCATGGGGTGAGATAACGGTACAGTCTAATGAAAAATCATTTACGTGCGGGATATATATTGAGTGGAGATAAATTTAAAATTAACCAACCTGTCATTATATTAATATGTTGTGCTGCTGCAGAAAATTATAATGAAGGTTGTTAATATTCAACTATTAACATTGGTAAGTATTATTACTGTCTGCAGGCACTGCGATATTGAAGGCCGAACAGTTGATAAATATGATGGACATACCTACTACCTACATTGCTACCATGGTGAGCGTCGCCTAAAGAAATTTATTTATTCTGCCAATTGATCTTAAAACTTTTCCGATGAAGTGTAGCTAGGTTGTTATATTTTCTTAGTGAAGGGTTTATTAGAATAACTATTTATCTCTTTTAATTAAAAATAACGTTTTTAGCTTATTTTATGGTTATCGATATGTAATCTGTTGCGGTAATGACCGGCTCTCTATTCCGAATTTCAATGCTTAAAAACTCTATCTTCATATGTTCAAACTTATAAGGAGATAAAATGAACCTGCCAGGAATGAATCCCGAAAATAACTTACCGGGTTATGACATCGCGAGAATGACCGGTTATGGGGCACCAGATTTTGATTTCAAAGCGCTGGGTGCAGCAATGGATTGTACCCGGGAGTTTTATCAGGCTGGCATCATCTATGCAGATGGTGCACAGCGATATCTTGTCCGGCCTGGTCAGCGTCATCCTAATGGCCAAAGTGGTATCGTCACACATCTTATTGTGACCAAAACGCCTAAGCAAGCCACAGCGTCTGATACGGGCAAGTCACTGAGTGAAGCAGTCAGCGCGACCTCAATGGGCACGGAGATTGCCTCGACCGTGCTTTCCTGTGGTGCAATGATTATCACCGCTGGCGTGGCGGTTATCGGTGCTTCAGCAACGCCGATAACGGCTGGCAGTAGCGGCGTGCTTGTCGCCATTGGTTATGCCGGTGCTTCGGCAACAGGTGTGCAGTGTATTAATGGTATCTACCGGGTTTATGATCTCGTCGAAAACGGTGGTGAAAACGTCGCGTGGCTGGACTCTCAGGAGTGGTACGTTGCCACTTCAACGTCTCTTGACCTTATTTCACTTGCCAGTGTGGGCGGTGCATTAAAAGAAGCTCTGGCAACATGGCGAGCGATGAAATCGGTCTCTTCTTTAAAAGCCACGGAGTGGCTCAGGAACTATCCAAGGCAGGACAAGGCGCGGCTTACTGAATTAATCATCAAGGCACAAAACCCGGGTATAACTAATAAAGAGCTTAAAGCCGCCATCCGTGCAGGACTTTATCCAAAGCGTTTCCCTGTAGAGCCGGTGCAAAAAGAACTTGTTAAGCAACTCGCGCAGGTCGTCACGAGCGCAGCGGCTGTGGCAGGCAGTGCTGTCAGTGGTATCATTGCTGCTCCAGGTAACGTGCCGCGTACCGGACGCTACATCGTGGGAACAATCCAGTCACTGGCGGTAATTTAATGCAATTTTTATCATGGCTTATTGGACGTAATATCACTGAACTCCTGCAACAGGGGCGCGAAATAGATCAGGCAATCGCACGGCAGGATGATTCCATACTTGCCCGTTCCACTTCAGAGCTTGAGCGCTATTTTAAACAGCCTTCTGAGTCGCTGCCCCGGCAAAACGGCTTCCCGGTTGCACTAGTGCTGATGCTGTTACTGGTCGCATTTGCATTTAACTTGCTGACGTTTCTGCATGCTTTACCTCTGCTTACGCCACAGATACACGCGTTAAGTTTTTTTGTTCCCTCAATTGTCGTTCTTGGCGCGATACTCACCGCCAGTTATCTGCTTGCGCGAGGGCATACATCCGGTGTTCAGGGGCTGGCTTACGTCTGGGCGGTGTTGCTCATATCGACAGTGTTACTCCTGATCTACAGCGTTGTTACGGGTAGCCACTCGGGTCTGTGGCTACTTCTGGCACTCGCTGCTTTGGTGGGTGCTCGCTGGTTACTGAATGGGCAGGCTTTCATCCTGTTTGCCATTTACTGCCGGACACAACGCCTTGCCAGCGTCGCCCGGCAGCGTCGCATGAAGTAACCCGTAATGGTTTTTAGTGCGGTTATCGCGGAACACCCATTCCGCGACTCTCTTCTGTTTTTCTCTCAACACAATCTTTTTCCTATGACCCACCCCTCCATTTACTCCATTCCCTGTCCCACCCCCCTGAAAAACCCACCCATCATCACTATTACCTCTGGCTATAACCTGCCGTTATACCCTCCTGCTAAACAAGCATTCGTCACCTTTCAGAACGCATGAAATAGTGGTTTCAGAACCTGATCTTTTGGCTGAAACGAGAGACAACATGCTAATCCCACAACCCTATTTACTTTTTCTTGGCGATGTAACCGATCCCCTCGCGGCAAAAACGGCGCGCGGTATTCATATCTGGCGGCCTGAGCAGTGCGTTGGCGAAATTAAACTGCCGGGCTGCACGGTCAGTCTGGGTCTGGATGAACTGGATATTCCCGGTGCCAAAGCGCGTGGTGCGAAAACGCTGGTGCTGGGCACGGCCAATGCCGGCGGCTATCTGCCTGCGCACTGGCTGGAAACCATCAAAAGTGCCATCAAAGCAGGCATGAACGTTGCCAGTGGTCTGCACCACCGACTGGTGGATGAGCCGGAACTGGTTGCACTTGCGCAGGCTTCGGGCGTTGAGCTGTTTGACCTGCGTCATATGCGTCCGGCGCTTAATGTTGGCAGCGGTAAGAAGCGCACAGGTAAGCGCATCCTGACGGTGGGTACGGACTGTTCAGTGGGCAAGATGTACACCTCACTGGCGCTGGAAGCGGCGATGCGTGCGCGCGGCATGAAGGCCGATTTTCGCGCCACGGGGCAGACCGGCATTCTGGTCGCGGGAGAGGGTATTGCTGTGGATGCGGTCATCGCTGATTTTATTGCCGGAGCAGCAGAAGCGCTGTCACCGGCGAATGACGAGGACCACTGGGATATCGTCGAAGGTCAGGGCTCACTATTCCATCCCTCTTATGCGGGCGTGAGTATGGGGCTGATGCACGGTGCGCAGCCACACTGGCTGGTGATGTGCCATGAAATGGGACGCCCCCATATGCGTCATTTGCCGCACCAGCCGATGGTCAGCCTGCAGGCGTGCGTGGAAGCCAATCTGCGTGCCGCGCAGGTGACCAGTGAGTCGGTTCAGCTGGCGGGCTTTGCGATCAACACCTCCAATTACAGTGAAGAAGAGGCGCTCGCTTATTGCGCCGAAATCAGCGCGGAGTTCGGCTTACCGGCTACGGATCCTGTGCGTTTTGGTATCGATGAGATCGCCGCACTGCTTCAGGAGCGTGGCTGAAATGAGACAGTTGCAGATTGAGATGGTGGAGCTGCCGCTGGCGCGACCCTTTGCTATCGCACGCGGTATCCGTACCGCCGTGACGGTCATCCGGGTCACGCTGGAGCAGGAGGGTTTCATCGGGCAGGGAGAATGTACCCCGACGGCCCGCTACGATGAGACACCCGACAGCGTTCAGGCCCTGCTCGAAGCAGTACGGACTGAGGTGGAGTCGGGCCTGAGCCGTCACGATCTGCAGCACCGGTTACCTGCCGGTTCAGCGCGCAACGTGCTGGACTGTGCGCTATGGCGTCTTGACGCGGCACGGGCAAATCAGACGCTGTGGCAAAAGAGCACGTGCTCTCAGCCACCGTCGGTGGTGACGGCAGAGACCCTTAGTCTGGATACGCAGGAAAATATGGCTCTCGCGGCGGCGGATGCCGTGTTACGTGGTGCCATCCTGCTCAAAATTAAGCTCGACCGCAGTGAGATTCTGGAAAAAGTGGCAGCGATTCGTGCGGCGGCACCGCACGCCACGCTCATTATCGATGCCAATGAAGCCTGGTCGGGGGTGGACCTTGAAAGTCTGCTGGTGGCATTGAAGGTGTTCAATATTGCGATGGTGGAGCAACCCCTTCCCGCCGGACAGGATCATGACCTGCAACGTTTTAAACATCCCATACCGGTCTGTGCCGATGAGAGTTGCCATACGCGGGCGGATATTGCCGGATTACGCGACCGCTACGAGATGATCAACATCAAACTGGATAAGTGCGGTGGCCTGACGGAAGCGCTGGCGATGGTGGAGGAAGCCCGCGCGCGCAAAATGCGCATCATGGTCGGTTGCATGCTGGGTTCGTCACTGGCGATGGAGGCGGCATTGCCCGTCGCGGTTAACGCGGAATTCGTCGATCTGGACGGCCCCATCTGGCTTGCCGCCGACAGTTCTCCTTTCCTGAGCTACTCCGAAGGCCGTATCTGGCTATAACGCTTTGAGGCGACGATGACAGACACACAACGTACTTCTCCTGCTACCCGCGCGGCCTCGCCATCTCCCGTATTGGCGATTCAGGACCTTAACGTCTCATTTCATGGACGCAGCGGTGAGAATCAGGCACTCAAAGGCATCAGTTTTGCCATTCATCCGGGTGAAATTGTCGCCGTGGTGGGTGAAAGCGGTTCAGGTAAATCAGTTACGTCGCTGGCGGTAATGGGCCTGCTGTCCAGCAATGGACGTGTCGATCGCGGCAGCATGCAGTTTCGTGACCGCAGTGGAAACCTGCACGCGTTAGAAACCCTGAACGAAGCACAGCGCCGCACGTTGCGTGGCGATGAAATGGCGATGATCTTTCAGGAGCCGATGACCTCGCTGAATCCGGTGCTGCGCATTGACGATCAGCTCACCGAGGCATTACGCGATCATCAGAAGTGCGACAGAAAACAGGCCCATGCGCGCGCGCGTGAGCTGCTGCGACAGGTGCGTATCGCGGATGTGGATCGCGTGATGAAAAGCTATCCGCACTCGCTGTCCGGCGGCATGCGGCAGCGTGTGATGATTGCGCAGGCGCTGGCCTGCGATCCGCAGCTCCTGATTGCCGACGAGCCTACCACTGCGCTGGATGTCACCGTGCAGGCGCGCATTCTCCATATTCTGCGTGAGCTGCAACGTGAGAAACAGATGGCGGTACTGTTTATCACCCATGATATGGGCGTGGTCGCGGAAATCGCCGATCGCGTGGTGGTCATGCTGCGTGGCGAAGTGGTCGAGCAGGGAACCGTGTCTGAGATTTTTGCCGCCCCGCAGCACGCTTATACCAAAGCGTTACTGGCGGCCGTGCCCAGACTCGGCGATATGCGGGAGCACGCATGGCCGCAACGCTTTCCTCTGCCGGGTGCGCGGGATGCTGCGCAAAGCGAGCAGAAAACCGCTCGCTATGATGAGTCGCCGCTGCTGGATGTGCGTGGGCTGAAAGTCTATTACCCGATTCGCAGCGGCATTTTATCGGGCCTGACGCATCATGTGCATGCGGTGGAGCAGATTGATTTCAGTCTGTGGCCGGGTGAAACCCTGGCCATCGTGGGTGAAAGCGGCTGCGGCAAATCGACAACCGGACGGGCGCTGATGCGCCTCATCAACAGTGACGCTGAAAGCATTCATTTTGAAGGAAAGGAGATCTCTGACCTGAAAGAGGCAGAGTTTCAGCCGCTGCGCCGTGAAATCCAGATGGTGTTTCAGGATCCCTATGCGTCTCTGAATCCCCGTCTGACAGTTGGGTTCACCATTGCCGAGCCGTTGCTGCTACATGGCATGGTCTCTTCGCTTGAACAGGCTTCTCCACAGATCGATGCGCTGCTCAAGAGCGTCGGCCTCCTGCCCGAACACGCGCGTCGTTATCCGCACGAATTTTCTGGCGGTCAGCGTCAGCGTATTGCCATCGCCCGCGCCATGGCGCTGAAACCGAAAGTGATTATTGCGGATGAAGCGGTATCAGCCCTGGACGTCTCGATTCAGGCGCAGGTCGTGAATCTGATGATGGACCTGCAGCAGCAGACGGGCGTGGCATGGATCTTCATCTCTCACGACATGGCGGTCGTCGAGCGGATTGCGAATCGCGTCGCGGTGATGTACCTCGGCCAGATAGTCGAGCTTGGTCCGCGCCAGTCGGTCTTTAATCAGCCGCAACACCCCTATACCCGGCGTCTGCTGGCCTCCGTGCCGGTCGCCGATCCTGAGAACCGTCAGCCCCGTCTTTTCGATGACAGCGAAATCCCTTCGCCGTTACGTAAGGTGGGCGAAACGGTCACGAAACCCCGTTATCGCCAGGTTGCGCCCCAGCACTGGGTCGCTGACGGCATTGCATTGTAATTATCCTCAACGCCCAGGAGAATATATGAAAACGCTGTTTCGCCGTACTTCGCTGGCCCTCGCATTGACGACAACGCTGGTCATGACTGCGCAGGCGCAGGATCTGCGCATCTCCATGTATGCCGATATTACGGGACTGGATCCGCACGATACCTCGGATAATGTCAGCTACTCGGTTCAGAGCGGCATCTTTGAGCGCCTGTTCCAGTTCGACCCTCAGATGAAGCTTCAACCCTGGCTGGCGACCGGTTATACCTCCAATGACAGTGCCACCGAATTTACGCTGACGCTGCGCAAAGGCGTCACCTTTCAGGACGGTACCCCGTTTGATGCGGACGCTGTCAAAGCTAACCTTGATCGGCTGGCAGACCAGAAAAAAGGGCTGAAGCGTAACAGCCTCTACAAGATGATCGATAAGGTCACAGTGCTGGCACCCGACCAGGTAAAAATCGATCTCAATCAGTCGTTCGGCGCCTTTATCAACACGCTGGCGCATCCTTCGGCGGTGATGTGGAGCCCGTCCGTTCTCAAGCAATATCCGGACGAAGCGCAGTTGCGACTACATCCGGTGGGAACCGGTCCGTTTAAATTCGTCAACTGGACACCGGGCAAAGCGGTCACGCTGGCGAAGTATGACGGTTACTGGCAGCAGGGATGGCCTAAAGTCGACCATGTGATCTTCTCGCCGAGTCCGGAAGATGCGACCCGCGTCGCCGCATTAAAATCGGGGCAGGTGGATGCCATCTGGCCATTGCCGTCAGACCTGATCGCGGCGGTGAAGCAGGACAGCCACCTTTCGATTCAGCGTGACCCCAGCATCTATCTCTATTACATGGCGATCAACACGCAGCACAAGCCGCTGGCCGATGTGCGGGTGCGTCAGGCCATCAACTATGCGATTGACCGTAATCTATGGCTGAAAGTGGCCTTTGCCGGACTGGGCAAACCGGCCACCTCCGCGATGCCGGAAGGGGTGCAGTTTTATCAGAAACAAACCGACCCTGACTATCGCTATGCACCGGACGAGGCTAAAGCGTTGCTCAAAGCCGCGGGCTATCCGAATGGTCTGGATCTTAAGCTCTGGGTGACCAATGCCACGGCAAGCGTCCGTGCCGCACAGGTGCTGAAAGCGCAGCTCGCCACCGTGGGCATCCGTGCCACCGTAACACCGATGGATTCCGGCACGCGCAACGCGAAGCTGTGGGGCGTAAAGGATCCGAAAATGGCGGAGTTTGACCTCTATTATGGCGGCTGGTCGACCTCTACAGGCGACGCCGACTGGGCGCTGCGTCCGCTGTTTGCCACCGAATCCTGGGTGCCGACCTCCTACAACGTCTCCTACTTCAGCAACCCGGATGCAGACAAAGCGATTGCGGCCGGGCTGGCGACGGCCGATCCGGCTAAGCGCGGCATCGCCTATGCGCAGGCGCAGACGGTGCTCTGGAAAGAAGCCCCGGTGGCGTTCCTGGGCACGCCAGACAATCTGGTGGGCAAGCGCAACACGCTGAGCGGCGTTTCGATGCTGCCTGATGGCAATTTGCTGTTCACTCAGGCGTCCTTTAAATAAGACGGTCTCTTCCTCGTCCCCTGTCCGGAACGGGTCGGGGACGTGAGGAGGCCCGTCACCTCATTTCAGGGAATGGCATGATTGCATACATCCTTCGCCGATTGCTGGAGATGATCCCGGTTTTGCTGGTGGTCTCGCTGCTGGTTTTCGGTTTTATCAAGCTCATGCCGGGCGATCCGGCGCGCATTTATGCCGGACCGGATGCGCCCATTGAGGCGGTCGAAGCGGCGCGTCAGCATCTCGGGCTGAACGATCCGCTGCCGCAGCAGTATCTGCACTGGGTAGGCAGCCTGTTGCAGGGCGATCTGGGCACTACCTATCGCACCCAGCAACCAGTGCGGGAGGTGATTGGGCAGGGCTTTATGCCGACGCTGTGGCTCGCCTTAGCGGGTTTTACCTGGTCCGTTATTCTCGGGTTGTTATTTGGCGTGATGGCGGCTCTGAAACGGGGAAAATGGCAGGACTGGACGCTGATGAGCGTGGCGGTAGGCGGCATTTCGATGCCCGCTTTCTGGCTGGGGCTGTTGCTCATCCAGTTCGTCGCGATGCCTTTCGGGCTGTTCTCCGTCAGCGGCTTTAACAGGGCCAGCGATATTGTTCTGCCCGCCATCACGCTGGGTTCGTCGGTGGCGGCGGTCATGGCGCGCTTTACCCGTTCGGCCTTCCTGGAGGTGGCGCAGGAAGATTACGTGCGTACCGCTAAAGCCAAAGGGCTGCGAAACCGCCTGGTGACGTGGAAACATGTGATGCGCAATGCGCTCATCCCGGTGATCACCATGCTGGGTCTGCAGTTCGGTTTTCTGCTGGGCGGATCCATCGTCGTGGAGAGTGTTTTCAACTGGCCGGGATTAGGCTGGTTACTGATTGAGTCGATCAAAGCGCAGGACCAGCCGGTGATTCAGACGCTGGTGATGCTGTTCGTGTTTGAGTTTATTGTGATCAATCTGCTGGTCGATCTGCTTTACGCGGTGGTCAATCCGGCCATTCGTCTGCGACAGGAGCCGAAATGAGTAGTCAATCGCTGACTGACAACCCGCCTCAGATCATTCGTTCGCCGTGGTGTGATTTCCTGCACGCCTTTGTGCAGAATCCGCTGGCGCTGGTCTCTGGCGGGTTTGTGCTGCTGTTAATTGTGGTGGCGATTTTTGCCCCCTGGCTGGCACCCTGGGATCCCATGGTCCCGGACTGGATGGCGCTGTCGTCGCCGCCTTCCTCGGCACACTGGATGGGGACCGACGAGCTGGGGCGCGACCTGCTCAGCCGCATCATCTATGGCGCGCGCATCTCGCTCTATATTGGCGTGCTGTCGGTGACGATGGGTATGCTGGTCGGGGTTATGCTGGGCTTACTGGCGGGCTATTACGGCGGTTGGGTCGATATGCTGATCATGCGCGGTGCCGACGTCCTATTCGCGTTTCCCGGCATGTTGCTGGCCATTGCGGTGGTGGCGCTGCTGGGAACCGGTCTGAACAATGTGATTATCGCGGTCGCGGTATTCAGCGTGCCGGTATTTGCCCGTATCGTGCGGGCGTCGACGCTCTCTCTGAAGCAGGCTGCCTATGTTGAAGCCGTGCGCTGTGCCGGTGCACCAGACCGCGTGATTATTCTGCGGCATATCCTGCCCGGCACGCTTTCCAGCGTGATTGTCTATTTCACCATGCGGATTGGCACCAGTATTCTGACGGCGGCGGGCCTGAGCTTTATCGGACTGGGTCCGGAGCCTGACGTGCCGGAATGGGGCAATATTCTGGCGATGAGCCGTAGCATGATGATGGCTGGTGCCTGGCACATGAGCGTATTCCCGGGGCTGGCGATCTTTATTACCGTGCTGGCATTTAATCTGCTTGGCGACGCGCTGCGCGACACGCTCGATCCCAAACTCAAGGGCTGAAGATGGATTATCAACAACTGCAGCGCGACCTGCTGCTGGATCGCTGGCGTGACAGGCGTGAGCTTGGGCAACCGCGAAGCGCATGCGGACCCACGAATCGCATCAGCGATGTTGCGGGTGTGCGTGTCGGACATGACACGCTGAATGAAGGTGAAATACAGACTGGCGTCACCGCTATCGTACCGCCGGGCGACAATCTGTTTCTCACGCCGCTGTCGTGTGGAGCTGAGGTGCTGAACGGCTTTGCGAAACCCGTCGGACTGGTTCAGATAGAGGAACTTGGCGTGCTTCAGACGCCGATTCTGCTCAGTAATACGCTGGCGGTCGGCACGCTGTTGACCGCGCTGGTGCGGGATGCCATCCGTCTTAACCCGGAACTGGGCCGGACGTTGCCTACGGTCAACCCGCTGGTGCTGGAGTGCAACGATGGCTGGCTGAATGATATCCAGGCGCTGGCTGTCAGTGAGGCGATGGCGCAGGCGGCGCTGCAGACGGCCTCCGCTGATTTTGCGCGCGGCAGCGTCGGCGCAGGACGCGGGATGAGCTGTTTCAGCCTGAAAGGGGGCATCGGCACTGCTTCACGGCTGATACCCTCCCTCAACGCCACGCTTGGCGTGCTGGTGCTGGCCAATTTCGGCGCACTGGAGGCCTTAACGATCGATGGCGTGCGGGCGGGTGAGATGATTGCGCCGCTGCTGGCGGGGAATGCGCCGCAGCGGGATGCCGGTTCTGTCATCATCATTATGGCCACAGATGCACCGCTGGATGCCCGTCAGCTGAAGCGCATCGCGAAGCGAGCCGGTGCCGGTCTGGGCCGGCTGGGCAGTTACTGGGGCCACGGCTCGGGCGATATTGCGGTGGCGTTTTCCACGCAATCGCTGCCGCAACCGCCGCAGGACGACACGCTGGAGCCGCTGCTTGCCGCGGCAGCCGATGCAACTGAACAGGCGGTACTGGATGCCCTGTTGAGCGCAGAGGCCGTTACGGGCTTTCGCGGTCACCATCGCCCCTCACTGACGCAGATTCTGGACAGGTTAACCTCATGAAAATTTTTATCTCAGCCGACATTGAAGGCATCGCGGGCGTCATGCGTCCGGAGCAGTGTACACCTGGTCACCCGGAGCATCAGATCGCCCGTGGTCTGATGGAACAGGAAGTGAATGCCGCGATTGAGGGGGCGTTCGCCGGCGGCGCAATGGAAGTAGTTGTTGCCGATAGCCATGCGCAGATGACCAATTTACGTGCGGAAAATATCGATCCCCGCGCCCGACTGGTGCAGGGCAAACCTCGCTGCCTGTCGATGGTGGAAGGGATAGAACAGCAGACGTTCGACGGACTGTTTCTGGTGGGATTTCACAGTGCAGCGGGTGAATCCGGCGTACTGGCGCATACCATCAATGGGCGTGCGTTCTGGCGTATACACATCAATGGCCTGGTGATGGGCGAAACCGATATTTATGCCGCCGCCGCCGCTGAACAGGGTACGCCATTGCTGCTGGTCACCGGCGACGATCAGTTACAGAGCTGGATAGCGGAATATTACTCAGCGGTCGATTACGTCTGTGTAAAACGTGCCATTTCGCATACCTGCGCGGAATCGATCAGTCCGCAGGCGGCCCAACGCGCGATCGCTGCCGCGGCAAGTGCCGCACTGCAACATCGCCCTCAGGTGAGCACAACCCGCCTGACGGCGCCTTACTCTATGCACCTTCAGGCCACGAAACCGGTGCTGGCCGATCTGTTCAGTCTGATCCCCGGCGTCACGCGTCTTGATGCTGTTACCGTGGCGTATCAGGCGGAGAAAATGGAAACGTTGATCAGCTTACTCAGTGCATTCTCCTATCTGGCGAGTACGCAGTCGTAGCGACTTTATACCGGGGTTGCCAGCACCGGTTTTGCGGTACAGTTTTTGCAACAGGATAAGGATGGCTCTCACCATTCGCCTGTGCAGCCTGTCGGAGAGGCCTTCGTGTCCGGTATTCCATCCAGGGTAAATCATCATGCGGCTCCGCCATATCGAGGTCTTTCAGGCCATCGTACAGACCGGCAGCATCAGCGCAGCGGCGCGCCTGCTGAATGTGTCGCAACCGAATATCAGCCGTGTGCTGAATCACGCTGAACAGCAACTGGGGTTTGCGCTATTTGAGCGACGTATACAGGGGATGAGTGTGACGGCAGAAGGGCGACGCCTGCTACCTGAAATCGACGATCTCTGCCAGCGCCTGCAATCCATTACCCAGCTCACCGAACAGCTGCGGCGTGGTGAAGGGCAGTTAGTTCGCGTCGGCGCGGCTCACGCCTTTGGTCAGATGGTGATGGCACCTGCCCTGGTCACCTGGCGGCAACAGATGGCCTCCGTCAGTGTGGAACTGGTCACCGAGCACTTCAGTACCTTATGCCAGATGATTCTGGAGAATCAGCTCGATTTCGCGCTGGTCTTCGGTCAGCAGGTCGATGCGGATCTGCTGGCTGAACCTCTGTTTCAGTCTTCCATGGTGGCGCTGTTACCGCGCCATCATCCCCGGCATGAACCCGTTACGCTGGAGTGGTTGTGCAACAATAATTTACTGATGATGCAGGCTCAGGATCCCCTTGGACGCGTTCTGCATCGTGCGCTGCGTGATAAGAAACTGAATCCCGCCGTGTCGTTGTCGATCAAAACCTATTCGGTCATTGCAGATATGGTGCTGGCAGGCGGCGGCGTGGGCGTCGTGGATCTCTTCACCGCCTGTCGCTATGCCGATCAGCTAAAGCTGCTGCCCATCGCGCAACCTCTGCCGTTTGAAGTGATGCTTATCAGCCGTCGTGACCAGCCACAGTCGCAGTCCACGCTGCAACTTAAACAGGTGATCCGTAACAGACTGTGGGAGATAGCCCGGCAGTGTGAGACGCAGTTCATGGGGGGCTGAACCCGCGTCTGCATTGTCAGGTTGCCTGAGATTTTATTCATTCTTAACCCGGATACGTCATGAAATAACGCGCAGTGCGCCTGTTTCACAATGGTGCATGCTGCACTGACTTCATGCGTGTTAATCCCGTCACCACGCCGGTTTACCGCCTTCCTCCGCTGTTTTAACAGTTGGCGCAGTAATTGCTTTCTCATAGTTACCGCATCCTGCAGCGCAGGAACAGGCACCGTAGCCTGGTAAGCGGCCTGTGGCGACACGCCACTCCACGACATCGATTTCAGGCGAAGAAGCCCTACCGGCAATGCTGTCGGCGGGGCTTTTTTTTGGAGTAAATCTATGAATAAGTTGAAAGCATGGTTTCAGGGGCCACAGGATATTACCGAAGCAGAGGCCGTTGAGGATTACGCGGTTGGCCGCGTGCCGTCGCACTATCGCTGGCCCATTCCGGCCATTATTCTGGTGTTGCTTGGCAACTCTACCGCCATGTTCTGGTTCAGCCTTGGCGCGGACATGAGCTACCAGGTCGGCTGGCCAATGCTGCTGCTGCCGATAGGTTATATGGTGGTGTTCGCCACCCTGATTGGTTCGTGCATCATGAAGATGGCGAGCAAAGAGGGCCTTTCACTCAATCTGATGACGCGCGGTTTGGGGTTTGGCTATATGGGCTCCGCCGTCACCTCGCTGATTTATGCGGTCAACTTCATCTTCTATTTTCTGTTCGAAGGCACCATCGTTTCCCACGCTATCGCCAACTATGCGGGCGTGCCGGTCAACTCCCCGACCGGTATCGCCATCTTTGCGCTGATGGGGCTGGCCGCCATCTGGTTTGTCTGGAAAGGCATGTCATCAATGCAGTTTCTGCAAACTTGGGGTGTCCCCATTTTCATTGTGCTGTTTGGCTTTTGTATCTGGCAGTTAACGCACCACTATCCGGCCGTCAGCTTCAGCGGCTGGCAGTCAAAAGGGGAGGTGGACAGTAACGCCCTGTGGCTGGTCATGAATATGGCCAACGGGCAGATTGTTTTTCAGGGCCTGATGGCCACCGATTACGGTCGTTTTGCCCGCCCAGGTATCAGTCATAAAGGTACTGCAACGATCATGCTGGGGATGCTGATCCCGATTGTCGTAGTCATGCTGTTTGGCGCCTTTATGGCCTATACCCTGATGCCGCATATTCAGGGCGAAGATGTCTGGTCGCTGGCGCTCGATCCGGGCTTTGTCTTCCCGCTGATCATCGGGCTGACCGGCGTGTTATTTGCGGTGATTACCCAGATCCGTATTAACGTGCTCAATCTCTACTCGGGTTCGATTGCACTGTCGAATACCATGGATATGGCGTTTAACTATCGGCCGGGACGTCAGTGGTGGATGTTGCTGGTCTGGCTGCTGGGCGTGGTGTTCTATATCTGCAATATCCTGCAGTACACCGGTACTTTCCTGTCGATTACCGGCATTCTCACCAATACCTGGGTATTTATTATCCTTGCGGATTACTTTATCTGTCGCAAAGTGCTGCATCTTGCGCCCTCTGATTTCGTGGAGTTTCGCAAAGCGTATCTGCGTATGTGGAACCCGTCCGGCGTCATTGCGTTGTGCGTCGCGGTTGCGATAGGCGCGGCGGGTGTGCTGGGCCTCTATCCGATGGTATACGCCTCGTTTATTGCCATGCTGGTGGGTCCTGTGCTGCATGTCGCGATCAGCGTGGTGACCCGCGGCAGCTATTACTTCAAAACGTTCCCTGAGGATATGCAAACCAACTGGAAACCCTCTGATGCTTACCAGGGACCGAAACCGGTATTTAATCCGTTACTGAGCAAGGAGGCAGAATAATGCGCATCAATGTGGCAACCATTCAGTTTGAACCCACGCAGTTCAGAAAAGAGGAGAATGTCGCTCGCCTGCTGGCATTGGCAACCCAGGCCGCGCGGGATGGCGCACGTTTGATCGTAATGCCGGAAATGGCCACCACCGGTTACTGCTGGCTGGATCGCGCGGAAGTCGCCCCCTATGTCGAAACGGCAGACGGCGCCACCAGCCGGGCATTTGCTGCTATTGCGCGTGAGTTTAACTGCTTTCTGGTCTTCGGCATGCCGGAGCGGGACAGGGTCACCGACCTCTACTATAACAGCGCCATCCTGGTCGGACCGCAGGGCTTAATCGGCGTTCACCGTAAAACCCACCCCTATATTTCGGAACCGAAATGGGCGGCGAATGGTGATAGCGGTCATCAGGTCTTTCAGACGGAGATTGGCAATATCGCGATGTTGGTCTGTATGGATATTCACTTTATTGAAACCGCGCGGCTGGCCGCGCTGGGCGGCGCGCACATTATCTGCCACATCAGCAACTGGCTGGCTGAACGTACACCTGCGCCTTACTGGCTCACGCGCGCCTGGGAGAATGGCTGCGCGCTGATTGAAAGTAATCGCTGGGGATGGGAGCGGGGCGTGCAGTTCAGCGGCGGCAGTTGCATTGTGGATAGCCAGGGGCGTTTGCTGGCCAGTTGCGACGGCGGCGATCGGATACTCAGCGCTGAATTACCCCTTCCGGAGGAAAATCCGCAACTGAATAAGCGCCGGCCTGAGCTGTATCAGCGTTTGATGACCAATACGTTCTTCTGGAATCCAAAGGACTTTTTTGGCTTGTACGGACGTCATCCACTGCCCGATGGCAAAGCGTCCCGCATTGCGGTAGCGCAGTTTCGCACGCAAAACGATGTTAATGCTAATCTGGCACAGATTCGGCATCAGGCCGAACAGGCGAAAGCGGGCGGCGCAGAATTGCTGGTATTGCCGGAGCGGGCGCTGACCGGAAGTGACGGTAGCCGCTTCGCGCTAACACTGGATGATGCACCTCTGCAGGCGCTGATTGCGCTGGCGATAGAGCTGGATATCGCACTGCTCACGGGATTCGCCGAGCGGGAAGGGGAGCAGTGCTATAACAGCGCGGTGCTGGTAAGCAGTGAGGGGGTAAATGCGCACTATCGGCAGATTCATGTCAGCGACCAGGATCGGCACTGGGCCAGCGCAGGCAGTCAGTGGGTGACGTGCGATCTGCCCTGCGGGCGGGTCGGCATTATGCTGGGTGAAGATCTGCTGGTGCCGGAAGCCGCACGGATTCTGGCGCTGGAAGGCTGCGATATCATTGCCTGCCCGGCGCAGCTTCATTCACCTGCGCCAATGGCGCACGCGGGCACGGCGATCCCCCATGTCTGGCCGATTCCGCGCGGTGCCGATCCTTACCACTGGCTGCTGCCACGCGTTCGCGCGGGTGAGAATAATGTCTGGCTGGCTTTTGCTAACTGGCCCGCCGCTGAGGGTGAAAGCTTTGGCCTGAGCGGGATTTTTGGCCCGGACACGTTTGCTTTTCCGCGTCAGGAAGCGAAAGCTATCGGTGAGAAAGGGCTGGCCGTGCTGGAGATATCCACGGGTTCAGCCGGTTCGCCTTACCCCGATCATGTTGTAAGACGCAAAGACCTGGTGCTGATGCGTCAGCCGCATTACTACACTGCGCTGATTACTCAACCACCGCGATGATCCAAAGACGCGGCCTGCGGGTCGCGTTGTTTCAGGAGCTACTATGTCTGCCACTCAGCCGCTGCCTAAACGCGTTATTCCGGTTGGTATTCTCTATTCTGTTTCAGGCGATTATGCGGTGATCGGGCGCGAGATGCTTAATGGCATCCTGCTGTCGATCGAGGAGATAAACGCTAATCCCGCCCATCCGTTTACCCTTGCGCCTGTGATCCGCGATCCGCAGGGTTCGCTGGATCTCTACTATGAATATTGTCACGACTTACTCTATCGCCACGGCGTGCGTCATGTGATCGGCTGCTACACGTCCGCGGCGCGAAAGACCATTCTGCCGTTGATCGAGGGTGCCAACGCGCTGCTGTGGCATTCCGCGCGCTATGAGGGGTTTGAGAGCAGCAATAGCGTGATTTACCTGGGCGCCACCCCTAATCAGCATATTTTGCCGATGCTGAGCTGGCTTTTACAGCAGCAGGCGGCAGAGATCTATCACATCGGTTCGAACTATGTCTGGTCCTGGGAGATGGATCGCATCACCCGTGAAGCCATGATCCCCGCGGGCGGCAGCGTGCTGCAAAGCAAATTACTGCCGATGGGCGAAGAAAATGTCGAGACGATAATCGCGGATATTATCGCCTGCCGCCCGAAAGTCCTCCTGAATACCCTGGTCGGTAAAAGCGCTTACAGTTTTTACCGCGCCTGGCATCAGGCCTGCCAGCAGCAGCCCTGGTTAAATGAGGTGCTAAAGCTAAGCCTGACCTTGTGTGAACCGGAAGTTCAGTTGATTGGCGCAGAGGCGTTAGAGGGATACCTGGTTTCTGCCAGCTGGTTTCAGTCGATAGACAACACCGCCAACCGGCGTTTTCTCAGCAGCTATCACCAGCGCTTTGGTGAGCATGTTTCGCCATCAGTGGACAGCGAGAGTGCCTGGCTGGCCGGGCATTTGCTGGCGAGAGCCATTGCGCGCCACGGCAATGATGACGTTGAAGGTGTACGCGATGCGGTATTGCTGGATGAAATGGATTCGCCAGCCGGGCGGATCCGCCTTAACGCCGGAAATAATCACTGCTGGCTGACCCCGCATCTGGCGCGTTGCCACAACGGCAGGCTGGAGAGTTTCTGGCAGGCTGATGCGCCGGTGGAACCCGATCCCTGGCTGGCCTGGGTGGACCTCGCGAGCCTTACGCCGCATGGAGGTGGCGAATGAGCCGAAAAAACGTGCAGATGCGCGGATTAAAGGTGTGTGTGATCGGCTGTTCTGACCGTGATAACCACCATCTGGCGCAGCAGTTTAGCCGCATAGGGATAGAAGGCCTGTTCTGTGCAGTGTTTCCGGATGAGAACCAGCTGGCTGACCAGCAGCTGCTGGTGTTCGATGGCGATAACTCTACCCTGTTTCACCCCACAAACCCGCTCCCCTGGCCCGCGCTGCCAAAGATTGCGCTGACTGCCATTGAAACGCCATCACGACTACAGTGGATTGCCGAACAGAAGATCGACAGCTACATGCGCAAACCCGTGCGCTTTGACGGTGTGATGACTGCGTTTACCCTGGCGCTTACTCATGCTGCACAGATCCACCAGCTCGAAGCGCAGCTCCGGCGGCAGGAGGAGCGTCTTAGGGCGCGCAGATTTCTGTTTTCCGCGCAACTGCGGGTAATGTCTGCGCTACGGCTTGAGGAGGACGATGCTTACAGCCTGCTGCGCCGCGCTTCAATGGCGCAACACATGACCATTGAAAATCTCAGTTGTGCGTTGCTGAACGATACGGAGTCCTGGATCAACCGGCTGAGGTCAATGCTGACGGAGTAGTGTGCGTTGCTTAGTAGGATGCTGTACAAAAAACGGCCTCAGGAAGAGGCCGGAGTGTCGTTGTTGCGAGAAGAGGTCAGGTTTTATGATGTTCGGACCGTCTTCAAACGGTCAGCGGGCATCGCATAAGCTAATTTTTGCTGAGGTTTCAACAAAACGCGTGGCATCTCCCTCACCCAAAGGCGGCACGTTTAACGGGCCTTTATCAGGGAGAGGACCTGCTTCATCACTCAGCTGTAATTATCAAAGGCTTTTTGAACTCTCCTCTTCCATCATTACCCGGCCTGATTTTCAGTCAACAAACGCCCTGAATCCAAAACCGGTATTGCGAATACTGACGTAGCGCTGTGCTTCTTCGGCAAGTCCGCCTGACTGTCAGCCCCGTCACAGAAATATCGTTGCCCATAAAAGCTTTCTGATCGATTTCATGTTCTTTTCTACTTCGATTGAGCAATAGCTTGTGGGGGGGTAATTTGTTTGCAGCTTTCCAGCCAGCTGGCGGTATCAATCTTACCGTTCTCCAGATATTTCTGCTGATTCTGCCAGTGTGCGGCAAGGAAGGGCTTTAACCCTGAAAGCCGTTTGTTGAGTGTCAGCATTTGATCAAACACCGTGACTTCATGTTGCAGCCCATCTTTGCCATATAGCGTAGCCGCATCCACCAGGCTACTGGCGTAATATCCTGTCAGTTGCTGCAGGCTGGCAGATTGTTCACTCAGCTTGGTCTTACGCATGGCGCAGTTGGCATCGCTGGCGTCTTTGTTCTTACACAGCAGTTCATAGTTATGGTTTAAGAAATCGAGGAATCGGCCATCATCCTGCAATTTGGTGCAGAGGAAGGAACCTAAGTTCAGGCTGGCGCGGATCGACTGATCGCGCTCTTCCTGTTGTTTCTGATTACTGGCGCGCAGCTGATTTTCCAGATCTTTGAGTTTCTGCTTCAATGCGGCATCGTCGACATTCGACGCAAGACTGCCCAGCGCTTTGACCGTATCTTTGGCGTCATCCTCTTTTTTCGAAGTAGCCTGACTCTCAGCCCCGAGGTTTTCCCAGCTTTTTTCCAGCAGCTTAACTTTATCGGTTGAGGTAATGGTGGGTGCCACCAGAACCAGACGCAGGCCAGTGGTTTTGCTGATGGAAGGGGTGGCCTGATCGTAGTAATTCACTTCTTTACGTGTTGCGCTGCGAATTTCTGTTGGGTTTGAGAGGAAGTTGCCGCCACGTACGACGAAGCCACCCGCCTGACCATGCAGGCGGTTGAGCTTGTTGAGATAAAATGGATTGAACATCATCTCTGACACATTGCCCAGCATGTCATGTAAACCCAGTG
This sequence comes from Pantoea sp. S62, assembly GCF_016658625.1. Taxonomy (NCBI): domain Bacteria; kingdom Pseudomonadati; phylum Pseudomonadota; class Gammaproteobacteria; order Enterobacterales; family Erwiniaceae; genus Pantoea; species Pantoea sp. S62. The sequence goes on from NZ_JACVVI010000013.1 coordinate 36,247, forward strand.
GATTGGGCTGCAGTAATCCAATGAGTTGCACTCTGCCATTGGATGATTGCGCACCGGAGTACCACTCATAGTTTTTCATGTCATCCATCGGATAATGCTGGTCGCGAAATTCCGCGCTGTTGACCTTTAAACCACCACGCGCGGCAAATTCCCATTCAACTTCTGTGGGCAAGCGCAAGAAGCCAGCATCACCATCCTCCTTTGGCAGTTTGTCCATGGCATGGCTGCGCAGCCACTGGTTGTATTTATCGGCGGCGCTTACCGCGTCAAACCAGCTTATTCCGGTCACAGGTAAACTGAGCTTGCGCGAAGGTGTAGGGCAGGTACCTTCATTTAATGCCTGATACTGTAATGTCGTGAGTTCATATTTAGCGACCAGGTAGTAACGCCCTTTCGCCTTTTTATCCGTGAAGCTACCGGCGATAAAGGCAGGATAACTGTGTTCAATGACGCCCCAATCCCCGCTGTCCTGGCCTAAGGTGATCGGCAAATCATCAAGTGGCCCTGCCATGGGAATCTCGACTCGGCGGAACGCCATTGAACCTTCACAGGGCATAGGCAGCACGATATCTTCACCATCGGGTTTAGGGTTCCAGCTGTTCTCTGTCCAGGGCTCCGCCAGGGCAGAAGAGGCATTGGCGAGCAGGCCGAGAGCTAACCAGTACGGCAGTGAGGCAGGCGTTAAGGTCACGAACAATCTCCGCTAATTTTTCGTTAACTAAAAAGTGGGTAGGATGAATCACACCTCACGCAGACTCTGCGCAGGTTCAATTTTAATGGCCCGATAAGCGCCAATACTGGCAACCACCAGCGAGACGACCACCGTGATGAGCATGGCCAGCAGGCTGTGCATTAAGGTTATTTTGCACAGCATCTGATCGGTTGCCTGACTACCTGCCAGTGCCCGATTAAAAATCTGGCTGGCGATCAGGTAAATGCCATAGCCACCGACATAGGCAAACAGGCTCAGCAGGCAGCCCTGCACGATGACATAGCCTCCGACTGCTGGGCCGGTAAAACCCAAAAGACGCAGGACGGCAATATGTTTGCGTTTGCGATCGACATTAGCGATAAAGGATCCGATTAGTGAGGCGATGCAACCCACCAGGGCGGTGGCGGCAATAATATTGAAGATCAGCCCCAGCACTCGATTGATGCTTTTCACATTTTCAATATCTGCCAGTCGGCTCGAGGTTTCGATGCGTTGTGCGCGAAGATCGCGTTCAAGGCTGGCAACGTCGTTAATGCTGCTGGCATATAATCTGGCACGCGCATAACGTGGAGGAGTGGCGTTTAACGGCTGCCCACTGCTTACCCCAAGGCCAGGGATCGCGTAACCGTCTCTGAAATGCTCAAGCGTCAGCAGAAGAGAAGCGTGGGTGAAAATCGCTGCCCGATTAAAATAAGTGGCGGGTAATACGCCTGCAACGACCAGGCTTTTCCGTCCCCACTCCCGGCGCTCATCAAGTTGTCGGCTGACGCGCAGTATTACGCTATCACCCGCTTTAACCGCCAGTTGTCGTGCAGCTTCCTGCGTTAACACCACCTCATTTTCCTGCGGGATCCTGAGATTGCCTAAGAGTGGATCGCCTATATCGGTCGGGATCACTTCCGCATTTTCTACGAAGTGGCTACTATCCACTTGCAGGTCTGCCAGCGTGTTCAGTGAACGTGTCTGGCCAATGGCGAATCCCACATCGGGGCGTTTGCGCAGTTGTGCTATCCACTCGGGGTCATAACTGCCGCTGCTCAACATTCTGATCTCAAGGTTGCGCGGATCGTTGGTGAGCTCATCCTGTAATTGGCTGACAATGCCAAACCGCAATCCAAATAGCAGCAGCAGTGGAGCGATCACTGCGACCAGCGATGAAGCAATACAAAATGAGATGATGCGGTCGTGCCACAGGTCTTGCAGTGCCAGACGTCCTAGCAGAAGGGTACGGTTACTGGACAAAGTGAGTTCCCCTTTGGACTTGGTCCTCTGGCAGTACTGATATATCGGAGCCTGTGCGGGCAACCAAACAGGGTAGATTGAAACGCTGCACCAGGGGCCAGTCGTGACAGACAACCAGTGCCATCATGCCCTCCTGAGCCACCAGATCGATAAACAGGCGGAAAAGTTGCTGGGCATTGTGAGGATCGAGTGCGGCAGTGGGTTCGTCAGCCAGCACTAATCCAGGCCGATGAAGAATAGCGCGGGCAAATGCAGTGCGTTGTCTCTCACCAAAGGATAATTGGGCGGGCAGCTTGCTTAACAGTGGGCCGAGTTTTAACGTATCAATGACCCGCTTCATCATCGCTCTGTCCGGCTGCTTACCAAGCAACTGACATGGCAGAGTGATGTTGTCCTGCACGCTAAGAAAGGGTAGCAGCCCGCCATTTTGCAGCACGAAGCCCAAATGGCGAGCACGGATGTCGGCCAGCTCTGCTTGCTTATTGTGGGTGAGAAGTATGCCCACATCGAGCAGTGTTTCAGTCTCCAGTGTGAAGCGCCCAATGCTGGCGGGACGTAACAACAGACCGATCGCTTCAAGGAGTGTGCTCTTGCCGCAGCCGCTTTCACCGGTCACCGCCATCACCTGGCCTGGCCGCAGACTGAGCTGCTGCAGGCAGACAGCGTGCGACTGATCCCCTTCACCACGCACGACGCACAAATTATCGATGTGAAGCATCAGGGCATCATTTCCAGTGGTACAGGGTAAACGCGATCGCGAGGATCGCCTCCTTTGGCGAGTTCTACCCAGCGATCAACGTCTGCATTGTATTTCTGGTAATAACGTAACTTGGTCGAAAGCGTGCGAATGAATTTCTCCTGAGACAGCCCGTCCCAGCTTTTCCATGTTTCTTCATCGAGATTCAGGACGTCGCTGCGGTAGGGGAGATCGGCCAGATATTCGCCTAATACACCAAGATCGTTAATTTTGGCATTGTCCTGTTGCTTGAGCTGATTAGGATCGGCACCCATCGTGGCGGCCACAGTGCGTAAGCGCTCGAACATTTTATTGGGTGAGATCATCCCTTCGTTAGCGGCTTGCAGGATCTGGCTTACTACATCGCTTAAATCACTTAATTGCCCTTTTGTCAGCAGCACGCGAACATCTGTAGTGGGGATGTTCTGTTTAATAAGATCGCGGTCGCTGATCCAGGCCTTGAACACCAAAGGTGCCTGAGTGTCATTCTTTTTACCCAGCCAGGCCAGCTGCATGGCGTGACCAATCAGCGCGGTGTCCTCCAGTAATTTATCCTCTGGAGCGGGCTTCCTGCCATCATCCTTCGAATAGAGTGCACTGCCAATGGCGGCGTCACCCATATAGGCAGATTTGACCTGATCGGTTATCGCGGCTGCCAGCATGTCCACCTGTTGCCCAAAGGCTTTCAGGTCACCCGCATCAACGGATTGATATAAGTTTGATTGCGTACTGTCAAAGTTAGAGAGATCACGGTACTGACCTTCGGCTTTCGCATGGTCAGCTTTGCCTGAAGGGGTTTTGAGGTGCAGGGTATAAAGGGCAATGCCTTTATTGCCTGCCTCCAGACGCAGCTGTTTAGCATCAAGCCCGGTTGATGAAAGTTTATTACTGCCATCAATGGCACCCGCATCGGTGATTAAGACGATGTAACGCGCGCCAAAAGGACTCCAGTTGATGTTATCAATCGCGGAAAGCACACCAGAGTAAGCGTCCTCATCGACCAGGGAACTGGACACCCTGGCTTCTTTCAGACCGGCAACTTTTTGCAGGAAGTCAGCGCCATCTTTCACCTGATTCGGATCGGCGAATATTTTTGAGGTAAATTCCAGACCGGGTACGGCTTTGGTATTCGAGCGGAAGGACACCAGACCAAATTTAACCTGATCCTGCAGGTGTTCCTGTTTAATCTTGTCATAGATTTTGTGGACCGCTTCTTTTGTACGATCAATGTACGGGCCCATTGAGATAGTGGAATCGATAACGAAAACCACCGAGGCGTTAAAGCCTTTTAGCTGATTCACATTATCAGCCGGTTTTGCGATGGGATCCGCCTTGCTCACAGAGGCGACGTTAAGCAAGCGCGTGTAAAAGCCGCTCTCTGTCATCACCTCTTCACCGCTGAGAATTGGCAGCAGGTAGAACTGCTTTTGGAGATCAACAAAGTATTCCGGTTCTTGTGCTAATACTCCCTCAGCATGACCGTCACGTTTCAGATGGGCACGCAAAGGGGCCACCACCGAGACAGGATCGGGCGCATTAAGAATATCATCCAGACTCTTTTTATCTTTGAAGAACACCAATTGGTCACGGTTCGCCGGGTTGGTAAAGGCCAGCGTTAACTGCATTTTCCAGTCAACGGTACAGGACTGTGGAAGCCAGCCAATGGTTTTTCCGTAGCTATCGGGTCCCACTTTTACCCAGCTTTGCCTGTTGATATCCGTTTTTTGATAAACATAGAAGCTGCTAAAGGCGGGCTGCAGCGAGCCCTTATCATCTCCCGCTTCGGTGCCCAGTTTACAGCCCGGTGTGGTTAACACGCGCTGGAATAATGTTTTCTTACCTTCCTGCAGCAGGGGCTTGTCTCCCTCTGCTGCAAGCACCGGGTGGGTCAAAAGCAGACCACATAACGGCAGGGCGAGCCGAAGAAAATGCGTAGACATCATTTTCTTAACTCCTTAAGGCGTTGCTTCGCTCTCTGATTTTCTGAATCTGTTTGCAGCACGGTTTCATACCAGTATGCGGCGGTATCAGGATCGGGTGCTTTAAAGCATTCGCTCGGCTTATGATCTTGCGGATCGTATTCAGCGGCATAAGCGAGAGCGACTTTGGTATCACCCCCTTGTGCGCTGTGCGCGTACAGACGTTGAGCCACGCCACATTTTTTGGCGTCTTTTGCTGCCTGAATGATGGCCAGCAACTTGTCACTGTCGAGCTTTTGTTGTACGCAGCTTTGCACGAAAACGAGCTCACTCTGGTTTGCCAGATTAGCCGGGGAACATTCGCTGGCATCAGGCCTGGCTGCAGCGGAAACGGCTGGCGTTTCCGGTTGTTTTTCTGCTGCCTGTGGCGTGGTGTGGCCTCGTCCAACGAACCACCACGCCGCAGCGGCAGCAATCAGCAGTACCAACAGCACGGCAATGATGACAGGAATATGCGAAGTATGACGTTCAGGACGCTTTGTTGTCGGCGCGCGACTCGGTTCTAACGGCGTCGGCTCAGGTTCTGTTACCACTTCAGGTTCAGGCACAGGCTCCGATTCTGCCGCAGGTGTTTCCAGCACGCTGCGGCCACCGTAGTCGGCGGTTTGTCCACGGGCACCAGAAGAGAACAATTCATCACGAACCAATTGCAGTGTGGTACTTCGGGGTTCACCGGAGGCTAACTGAGCCTGAATTTTTACCTGACTGGTGCTTGCCAGTAGAGGGTCAAGTATGTCCGGTCCAATACGGAAACCGCTGCCATTATTGAACGGGTAACCACCGGTGATGGTAAACAGATGTGGCTTTGGGCTCCATTGACCGTCTGGCTGAAGATAGTTCTGCACATTGTTGCACAGCGTAAAGTTCAGCGTTGACAGTAAAGCGTCTTCGCCACGCAGGCGAATCATCAGTTGTGCAAAACCCGGCTCAGGGGGCTGGCAGGGGAAAATTTTCGCTAGCATGGCTGGTTCTCTTGTTTCATTTTGCCAATGATCTGGCCAAGTTTCTGGTTTTGTTCAGCGGAGATATCACTGGTCGCGCTATGGCCCGCGTTATCCAGTGTGATTCTCATTAATGCTGAGAGCCAGTCGCCCATATAGGCGACCCCTGGCTGTGGGGCGACAGCGGGCAGCTGCGGTAATTCATTGCTGGCAAGGGCGGTTTGACGGGCAAAGACTTTCTTCTTTTCACCGACATAGCTGTCAGGGATTTGTTCTTCTGGCTTCCCAAGGTAGCCAAACCAGGCAATAAAGTCCCTTATCACCAGTTGAGCGCGAAGAGTTTGACGTACCCGTAGCTGTTGGCGGAGCGCTCCCGCCTGTTCCTGCCCGGCCAGCGCACGTTTAAGCGTGCCTTCAAGATCCTGGCGGGTAGCGGCGGTGATCAGTTCTTCGCACAACAGGTTGATTGTTTCGCTGTTGATCCCTGTTTGCTGCCAATACGCGATTTGTAGCGATAGCTCTCTCAGATGAGCAACCCAGGCTTTGAATGCCTGGTGGGCGAATTCGTCATCCTGACCAATACGTTCCGGCGAGGGATCAACGGCGGAGGTCTGTTCATCGCCCGACTCTTCGTCGAACGGATTGCTTCCAAAGAAACTTGCGGCAAAGGCATTTTGCGGGCGTTGTTCAGTACTTGCCTGCGGCTCTGGATCCTGTTCGCGAATGCTCAGGTAAATATTGCTTAATTCATGCGAAGAGATGTCTAAACGACTGATGATTTCTCCCATGCTCTGCGGATAGGCGGAAAGACCTTTCCACAGTTCTTTGGCAATCGCCTGTTTTTTACTGAGTTGACCGTCTCCGTCATGTTGGTACCAGCGACCAAGACGTTTATCGACCTTTTCAATACGGCATTGCTTTAACTGCTCACGTAGTCGGTCTGATTTAAACTCCAGTTTAGCGACACCGGCTAACCCCTTCGTCAGGCGAGAGATACCTCCATCATTGAATCTCAGCATTTCCAGCCAGGCCTGCTCAGGCTCTGCGATGTGTACAGCGACCTTTTCACTGGAGATAAAAGTCTGGCGCATGGTATTGAGCGCTTCCTGATAGCGGGTATTAAACGCTACCTCTGAGCGTGATCCCTCTTCCAGCGTCAGGAATGAGCTCCCCATGCCCGGTTTACGTACCAGAAAGCAGTTATTAAATGCTTTACCCGGCGACCACTGTTCTAACCAGTCGTAACCAGAAAAATGCTCCAGTAATGTCATCCTGAGCAGGCCATCCCAGGACTCGTTCAACTGGCTTTCTGTGTGATCCAGGGTATCGGAAATACGCCTGTCAAACATGGTGATAGCCCAGAAGAGGCCGGCGCTATTATTTGCTCGCTCTGCTGCGTCTCTGCCTTGTGTTTTCTTAACCCAACGATCAAGCACTGGGCCGACATCAGACACATCACTTTGCTTAGCCGAGCTGGCACAGACCACCAGAGCATTCATCTCCTGGTTATCGGTATAGCTCTCAAAAAGGTAGGCAACCTTGCCACGCAATAACAAGGTTGCAACTTGATCAGGTTCCTTCTTAATTGTTTCTTTCAGATTACGAAGTTTGAGCCGCCCGCGATAGCCTGGGAAATCGAGGAGATCGACTTTCTCCACCACACTGTTAGCAGTGATTTCAGCCAATGGAAAAATAAGTTCCGAAGTCAGTGCTGCGAGTTCAGCCTGCGTCAGAATAGCGCTGCCGGTTTGGTGATTTTCTTTCCAGAAACGTACCTCGACCGAGCGGTCCTGGCTTGTGCCAAGGCGTGTCAGACAATCAACATTTATGATGCTACTACTGCGGTCGATGAGGGTCTCCAGGGGGGCAAAGACCATTCGCGCATGGTTGAGTTTTTCCAGCACGCGGGCAAGCGAGCGATAAATGTCAGTGAGCTCTGGTTGCTCCCCCCAAAGCAGTGAGAACAGCGTTGCGCGATCATGTGACGTGAGAGCCGGTGCGATAGTCAGCACATGTGGCAACCAGCTATGCTCTAACTTCTCCACCGATCGTTTAAAAGAGGTATCGACATAGTCCCATAGTGCGACCACGTCCTCACTACTGACACCATTATTCGCACTTGCCTGGCCCTCATACTGAAGGAAAGATTGCAGGCACGCCTCTATACGCTGCTCGTCAATCTGATAATTCATTTGCTGATGATCAAAGTCATTAAACCAGCTATTAGCAAGAATTTTGGCAAGATCAATTTCACTGAACAGGCGCAGAGGGATCGGGTAGCCCTGCGGTGCATCAGGCGCGTATTGGGTAAAACGCGTGACCAGTCCAGTGGACTCTTTACCATTGCCGACTGGATTGACCTCTCCTATAAAGTTGACCCGTTTTGTGTCATAGCACGCTTCCAACTCACCATTGCTGCCCGCGGCTAATGCCGAGATCAGATAGGATTTACCCGCCTGTGAAATACCGAAGAAACCGACCGTCATCGGCGTGGTTGAGACACGGGAAAGGCTATTGGCCAGATTACGCGTGCGTAGCAGATCCAGGTTGAGCTTATCGGCCTCGTTATCAAGACGGCGAGAACCGGTGCGCACATCGCCCACCCAATTCAGCGCATCCTGACAGCCCTGAGCGATGGCCGCCCATCCCTGTTGCAGAGTATTTTGATCGTTGTTCATTATTTTTTCACACTCCCGCTATCGAGCCAGTGTCGGCTATCAATGAGTCCCGTATCGGGCATGGTATTGAGTTCCAGCTCTAAATCTTTCTTCGAAAAGGATTTATCTGTGTTGCTGCTGATATCGACGATAGTCAGGCGATCGCTAATCAGTCCCAGTTTGTGGGCTGCCTTATCTTTATCAATCGTTAATCTGACGTCGAGATACGGGGATTTGCCGTCTGGAGAGGCTGCTTTTGAGAACTTTTCACGTCCGGATTCGCTGAAGCGCAGCGTATATAACGGCGAGGCAGACCAGCGCTCGGCATCCAGTTGGCGATAGCCCAGGCGCATATCCCCTCGCATCACGATACTGGCCGTAGTGGCTTCCCCTTCCTCATTTATGATCACTGGCAACGTGATCTGTCCGTTTACAGATGTGATATGACGATAAATCACATCTGCATCGTGAATCAGGTTATCCATATCAATGGTGCCGATATGGCGAATAGTGGAGTAAGGTTTCAACGCCGCAATGCGGAAATGGAAGTTAGGGATACTATGGTTTGCACACAGCTGCGACAGCATCGCACCCACCGAGGCGGTGCTTTTTGGATCGTGAATATGACCATTTTTATGGAACGGATACCAGGTGCCGGTCTGGTAGCCATGTAGCGCGAGAATGCGCCCTGGCGGTAGTGGCAGATTGCGGCGAACAATAGCTTGAATGCCGGGAAGCTGTGACGGACGTCCTGTCAGTAGCAGGAGATCACAGTGATAACAGGACAGGACTTCACAGAGGGCAGTGAGCACTTTATCAATGTTGAACTTACCTGAGCACACATCGTTATGCACTTTTGTCAGCGCGATGTTAAGGGTAATGTCTGTGAGTCTGAAGCCATCCTTGCCTCCCGACTTCTTCACTTCCCGGGATACAAAGCCCTCAACTTCGTCACTGAAACTACCTGCGGGCAGTAATTCACTTACACGCTGATTGATCAGCAAATGCGTTTGTTCATTCTGCGGATCGTATTGCTCATAGCAGGATAAAATGTGCAGCGCCAGGGGCACAAACAGCTGCAGGCTGAGTTGCTGGCGCAGTACGGCTTCAGCGGCACTGATGTTTTGCGCACCGCACAAATGAGACATCGATGTTTCGACCGAACGCACACCGGCTTCACGCAGTGATAATTCAAAAGCGGGCAGCACATAGGACTGGATGACATCAAGCAATATGTCATCACCGGCAATCTTGAAGCTGTCGCGGAAACGCTGCTGAGGAATGATATGCACATTCGCACCACCGCCGGACAGACCATTTCGATCCAGACGGTAGTCGGTAATGACCAGATCTGTGGTGCCACCGCCAATATCAATTGAGGCAATGGTGAGCGTTTCCCGGTCCTGACGATCGGGGCGGCTCAGTGTCTCGAAGAATATTTCCGGGTGGCCGGCAAAGTTCTGGTTGATCTCGGTATAAAGATAAACCAGTTGAGCACAGGAAGCCTCATCCCACTCTACGCGGATTTTAGGAAGCGGGATTTTGATATTCAGCTTGCTATGATCATCCTTTTCATCGAGATAAGGATCGTTTTCACTGCTATGCCAACGCAGAGATTTCCACACTAAGCCTACAGCCTGGCGCATTCTGTCATCCAGAATGCAGCGTTCCGCCATCGGCATACCTGGCGGTACGGTCAGAATAATGTGGCGAAGCTGGCGAGGCAGACCCGCATGGCCTTCGCGAATACGCTGCTCGGGGCTGTTAATCTGGCTAATGGCCTGGGTTAACACCTCCGCTAACATAAAGGTCATGAGGGAGCTGCGAGAGTAGCGCGGCGTGAACACCGGAATGCGATCCATCTCATCTTCGATGGTATGCAGGGCATCGCCTTTTTCATTGATTAAATTGGCAAATGGGGCAGCGGTGGCGAGAGGGTTGCTATCCTGCGCCGAGCTGTTGTTAAAGCGCCAGCCTTGCCCATAGAACTTTTCATCCCACAAGTAACGTTTTGGACTGGATAAGCCGGTCGATCCTTCGCTTCCGCGACGGCGTGAGGCTAGGCGGCTCGCTTCCCCGCCAATACGGGCGATGGTTGGCCACTGGAAAGCATCATGGCGGCCGCTGCGCACAGAATAAATATCTTTGCCGAAAGAAGCCTGTGAGAATTCAACCTTACTTTCAAATGGGTCGGTATAGACCTGTTCAGGCGCGCTGAGATCGCGCAGTTTCAGCACATAGTTGTGCATGAGCCCGGATCCAGACTGTCCGTGATCCTCAATTAAAATACCGCAGGTACGGGAGTTGCCGACATCCAGTATCAGATCGACGGGGATCGGTTTGATGGCGTTTACTTCGCGATTGGCGACCACCTTAAACTGTGGCAGTGCGATAGAGGCTTCCGTCTGCGCCTGCAGACCTTCAAGTGGCTCGGCCATGAGCGAAAGCAGGTTAAGGTAATGCGCCAGCGGATACTGTTGAGCAGTTTCATCCTCACGTTCATCGAGATCCCGGCCTTTGCTGGCGTCATTAAAGGCGTCAACTAACCAATCTTTCACCCAGTCTTGTGTTAAATACCAGTTGAGAGCGTAAGTCGCGGTAGCCACGGCAAAGGTTGCACCGGCATTCACATCTTCCTGATTGGGGCTGAGGTCCGCGGCCGATTGTTGCTTAGCCATGATACGGGTATCAATAGCCAGCGTCATACGATGGGTGTGGCCATCCATATCCTTTTCAGGCAATTTTACAATACGAAAACGTGCCCAGTTCAGCGGTCCTTCCTGGTAGATGTTCGGCAAGCTAAAACGGAACAGAGGGAGCGGCAACCAGGTGCCGTCCAGCAATTTAAGGCTTTGCGCGACGGGAATGTCGTACTGGCTTTTCGCCTTCTCAATCTTGTCCGGTGTCGGCTGGTAGAAATGGTAGTCGCGTGGTTCGTTGTAAATCAAACGCGTCAATACGCCGTTGGCGAGTTTGACAAATTCACCTGCGGGTTGAGCTTTGAGGATTAATCCGAAATCCATAAACTGGATTCCTGAATCACCCACCAGCGTGACCTGGCGATCATAAGAAATAATTTCAGGCAACATTATCTGTTCATCCCTGTTTATGAATGCGGTTGCAACATGCGGATGGGGAAGGTTTTGTCCCCAACATTGTTACCGAAACATTCGGTGTTAGCAGCATTGAGCGATTTGCACTCTAAGGTTGGGCCCATAAAGTTTGAGTCATCACTACATTTCATCTGTGCAGGATTCGTGATGCTAAGTGCGCCCTGGTTAACAGTTCCCTGGGCTGGGCCGTTACAGGTGACACCATTAGATTGACGTACGCTGACCGTACCAATGCCTTGCTTGAAGTCGTATTGCAACTGTAAAGGACGGCCCGTGAGCTTGTCCTGAATACCGCCGTTCACACGCCATTGCCCGTTAAGAAACGCTGCAGGCCCATCGGGTAGTGCGGCAGGAAGCGTTAGCGGTTTTCCCTGTGCTGGCTTAACCAGTGGCACCGTATTGGAGGGCTCTTCAGCCATTTGCGGCTCACCGATCTGTATTTCCACTGCAGGCGCTGGCGTTGCAGAGGGCTCCGTATTCGTCGCAGATTCCGTAATGGGTGCTTCATTATTTGCGATAGGTTGTTGAGGCTCAGCGGCAGGCTGCGTTTCCTGAACAGCTGCTTCAGCTGTTGTCGGATCGCTGACCGCCTGCGGAGACGTATTCTCCAGCACTGTCCCAGAGGGACTCTCGACTGGCGCCCCATTGGCTGCGCCTGAAGTGGTGGAAACCTCTAAATCTGAAGTTGCCGGAACCCCTACGCCTGATCCGGCCGGAGTGTGACCCTCAACCGTTGAGCTATTGCTCACATCGTTGATGGGCTGGCTGTGATGATTCAGACCAGGCAGTGAGAGTGCGGGGACGCAACCTCGTAATATTCCAAGAATCAGTGCCAGAGAGAGGAGGGCGACCAGTAACCACAGCAGCCAGCGCCAGTTCCATCTCTTTCGACGAGTGTGTGTCACGGTCCCGATGGTCTCAATCGTTTGTGCCGTTGTGGTTAGTGGTTGCGCCAATGGCTGCGAAGCGTGAGAGGGGGGAGTGACGGGCGTTTGTACCGGGACTGAACCGGGTTGCAGCCAGTGCATTGGGCTATGTTCCACCCCCGTAGGATGCACAAACCCCCAGAAAGTGATCACTAACACCCCGTTGACCAGGTAAAGGAACTCATCATCGGGGAAGTTCACCACTGATTTTAACAACTGGGCGAAGACACGTCGGTCACCGCCTGCACCTGTATTCCCGGCATTTAGCATTTGCTCACTTAATGCCTGTACTGCCGTATGGAATTCGGTGAATTGCTGACGTGCTGAGGCTTGCTCACTTTCGGATGCACTACCCCAGGGAATCACATCGCCAGCAAAACTGCTATACCAGTCCGTTCGATCGCCACCCTGGTCATTTTGCGGAACGGCAAGATGCCGGGCTAAATCACGCCCGGCATCCAGACGGTAGATAGCTTCACGCAATTGAAATGCCATCCTGAAGACGGGATAGCCAGTTTCACCAAGTGCTTTAAACGAAGAATTGTTCCCGGTACGTAACAGTGGTCCCTGAATCGAATTTCGCATTTTCTAACCTTTAGGGCTGTTAATTAGCGCAAGTCACATGAATGTGGTTAATTTTTGTTAGCACCTGGCGTCCACTCAAAATTCCAGCCGTAGTGCTTAGCCAGTGTTTCCCGATCGGGGAAGAAGCTATTGAGTCGCTCAACCCTAATATCACCATCAACGTTCTTTAAACGTGCAATTGCCGCGACATCATTGCGCTGGCCGTTGTTTACCACACTGGAACTGATCGGCGTCTGGTCAGGAACAGAGAGCGTGATGTTGGCATCAAGTCCGCTCCAGTTATTTGCGCCGCCGTAAATGAAGCTATAAATCAAGACTTCATCAATCTCTTGCCATTGGCTGCCATTGATAAAAAGCCATTCACCCTCTTTGTTGTCGCCATTGCGCAGATCTTTTTGCAACAACATGAAGGGCGCTTTGTCGTAATCACCAAAGTATTTACTGAGTGCCTCGACGCCAGCGTTCTTGCCATTTTTTAAGCGAATAAAAGCAGCCAGATCGAGGTCAACTGGCTTTTTATTCTTGCCCTGTTGCCAGGTAAGATTGACGGTAATTCGACCGAAATCGGTGCCTTTTGCGAGATTTACGCTTGGGTTCGCCTGCGTTAGTTCGGTTATTAGGGGGACTGGAGCGTCAGCCACTGCAGGCGTTGGGGGCGTCACACTCAGCGCTGGGGATTCACGTTTAAGGTTCATAAACCACCACCCAGCGAGTGCGAGAAGTAACAGCAGCAACAGAAGCAGGAATAACCACGGGACGTGTCGCCGTGGCCGTGCTTCAGGCTGGATGAGTGCAGACGAAACCTTTGGCGGAGTAGCCCAGTTGGCAAATACGGGCTCACCGCCGACGCCATAACATGGCAGCGTTTGTGAGTGCGTCAGCAGCGTCTGTAATGCCTGAGCCGATTTTGTTTCGCCTCTGGCGGTTAGCTGTTTAGTCAGGCTGGCCATCGTATCCATATATTGCTGACGTTTAGCCTGAATGGCAGTCTGTTCCGCCTCGCTCAATGACAACAGCGGTGCAGCAACACCCTGTCGCGCGGTCCACCACTCCAGATTTCCATCAGGATTCTGACGTGCTGTTGCAAAAAGCAGGGCCAGGGAAGGAGGAAGATGGCGATGGATGATCGCAACGGTCTGCTCGTAGCTTTTGAGGGTTACGTCGTCAATGGGCGCTGATCGGATTAATCGTTGCATGGCTCAGATTTATTGTGTCGTTAGCAGCTGATAGAAGCATGATGTGGCGAGCCTGTCATGCCGCCACATCAACAAGGATTTATTGCGACATATTTGCGTTTTCGAGGGTAGCGACTCTTTTTTTTGCCGCCGCGATTTTTGCCTCAAGGCCCGCGACATCACTGGCACTGTTAGCCTGCAGAGACTGACGCTGCAATGCTTCCAGCTGTCTAATCTCTTGCTGACGTTGCAGATTGGTGGATTTAACTGATTTCAGTTTTTTCAGGGTTTGTGTCAGATCAGAACGTGCTGCCGCTAAACGACTTTTTTCATCTTCCAGCTTCTGGCTGGAGGCCTGCTCTCTGGCTTGCGTGTCAGCAAGATTTTGCTGAGCAATACGATTATCCCGCTGGCTTTGTAAGATTTGGCGTTCCTGGTCGTCGACTTTCTGCCGATAACCGCCAGAAGTGGCGCAGCTTAATTTAGTGAGAAAACTGGGATCCTGTTCATGCAGATTGCAATCCTGAGGAGTAGTTGCGCACCCGGCAAGCAGCAGCGTAGTAACTAAAGCATAAAATTTCATGAAGGCATCCCTGTATCTATCATGCAGAACTGAAAAAGTAGGAAGTGAAACGCATTAAACAGGGCTGACGAAACCATCAGCCCGTCCTGATTAGCCCAGGGAGATAGCCTGGCGCTGGCTATAGAGACCGTTAGTTTCAGACTCCAGTACGGCAATCTGATTATTCAGGTTGCTATATTCATTGTTCAGCTGTTTCAGTCTGGCTTTATCCGCTGTGCTGGTGGCGCTCTGTCCTTGCAGCGCGACTTTATAGGCCTCGCTCTTCTCTTTCATCACTTTGATTTTATTCTGCATAGTGCTGATGTTGACATCAATTTTAGCCAGGTCTTTTTTAGCATTAGCCTTATCAAAACCAGCCTGGTCTTTTTTGATGCTAATCTGCGTTAATGTCGCCTGATTATCGCTGATGACGGCTTTCATCGCTTCAGTGGTTTTGGCGACATCGGCGGTGTCTTTTTTGATGTCAGTGTCCATTGCTTTCAGGCGATCGGCAGTGGTGGCGTAATCTTTTTTCAGACTATCCAGATAATAGTTTGCTGCCACGCCAGCGGCACACCCGGCAGCGCCACCAATAGCGGCACCGGCCAGCACTTGTTTAGTATTGCCTGCCAGCGCACCTGCCAGCGCACCCATACCTGCACCCGCTAACGCACCCACGCCACAACCCTGAGCCGCTGAACTGCTGAATAACTGGGACTGTTCACCAGTGGTCAATCGTGGGTCAGGTTTAGTACCGGAGAGCAAAGAGCTCCCTGTGTTGGCACAACCACTAAGCAGAAGGGAAACAGAAATCAGGAGAGCAGTTGAGGTATGTTTGAACTTATTTGACATCATTTTTATCCTTAAATGACCAAATGGATCAGCGTTTAATAAGAGCGTGCTGTCCATAGACACGTTGCTGTTAGAAATAATTCAGGATCTGGTTGCCGGAGGCTAAGCAAAATCTCCATCAATAACGTTCATGTTAAGATGGGCTCTCGGAGTTGACTTTTATTCTATCCCTGGGATGAAACAACTATCATCAGCTCTGAGTCTGGAAAAGTATCGGCATATATTTTGAGAACTTTAGTTTAAAAAATTTATTACCGCTTTGATTATCCGAACATCGTGGCCGATACCTGAAAAATCTTGCTCAGGAAAAGTCGCGGCTGAGGAATGAAATTTCTTAGCGAGTCTGTCTTTTTTGAACGCTCAAGAAATTTTTAGTTTCGGGTGGCAATCATTCCGGGTCTGCAGTGGAATACAACTCCACGCTCCTTCTCTTAACTGAACGCTCTACAAAAAAATAACATAATGCTAATGTGATTATGATTCTATATGAAACGTAAAGATGTGTGAAATAATATTTTTTGATATTTCAGACCGCCGATCACGGTGTTTAGTTCTTGTGTAGGTGTTTTTATGGATTTTTTATCTTCAATTTAAATAAATTTTAATATTTTATTCTTATTTTTATGTCGTATTGATCTTGTCAAGCTACAAGAGAAAGATTTTTATGTTAATCAAATAATCGCTGAATGCTTATCATTACCTCTGGTTGCTTATGATTACACGTAAAGTAAACCTGTAAGAACTTTTAGTTGTTACTACAACAAGCTTGGGCAGGGGGTGATGATATGAGAGGGTATGAAAGGCTATTTTCCTGCGAGTTATGACGGGATGCCCAGGGCGGCAAGCTGTAAAGTAGCTTTGTAGTTGCGAAAGAACAGGCGACCCGCCAGCAAGCCTGGCAGCTTGGGTGCGCGCTTTGCTCCTGTTTAGCAAGTAGCGTGACAAACCACAAACCATTGTCAGAACCAGCCGGGAAAAGAAGGTTTTAATATAGCTCGCGATATTTACTTCAGTTCTTCTTAAGTCACCTCTGTCATGCATTTCAAGCGAAAAAGAGAGGGTTTGAGTATTTATAAAGCTCTGCAGGAGCTTCGCATTGCCAGTTATATGAAAATATTTATTTTATTCCGGGCTTGTTAGGATTATTCTTATCGGTGCGACACGGCTGGAATGAAAGGAAGTGATGCCTGATCGGCGTTTTTTTATTCTCTTCTGAAGTTATAGTAATGATTCTGTGTAGTTTGACGATAATGCTGAGTACTGTGTATCGGGTTTGTCTGGGTAGATAATGAGAGCCGTAACGGTTTTTTTGTTACGTCTGAGGTTGAGGTGTTGATGAGGCTTCAGCCGTTAACTATCTGAAGTGATGCAGACCAGCCTGCTGGCATTTCTGCCACTAAAAACTGATGTCAGCGGGTCTCATTAGATATCTATAGTTTCATTGGTGTTTGATATTATTTTCAGCTTTCACTCTGGGATGAACCCGAGAGGGAAAGGGTACGGTCGGTGGCTTGCTGGATTTATAAGATTTTAGTCTGATAGCTGTAGTAATAGCATTAGTGCAAAAAAGATGTGGCCATAATAGCGCTACTGTAGGGTTTTTCTGTCAATTCTCACCCTTCTGAACTTGACTGTTTTTCTATTAAGGATGGATTATGAATATGGTTTTTTGCCGCGGATGCGGTAAGGAAATTCACATTACTGCTAAATCTTGCCCACAGTGTGGTGCACCTCAGACAAGCCAGCAGGTAGTCACTGCAGATAATACGGGTGGGGCTATAAATCAGTGGTATCTGAGTGTATTAAAAAAATATGCCGTATTTACAGGCAGAGCCAGGAGGAAAGAGTATTGGATGTTCACCCTGTTTAACATCCTGATTGTTTTCCTGCTAGGTATTTTCGAAGCGATAATTGGCGCAAGAGATATTCTTTCAAATCTTTATAGCCTGGCCGTATTTATCCCGGGCATTGCAGTTGGGGTTCGCAGACTGCATGACACGGATCGAAGCGGATGGTGGCTGCTGTTACCTGTCGTCAATATCGTGTTCCTCGCACTTGAAGGACAAGCTGGCGCCAACCGATTTGGTTCGGACCCAAAAGAAGTCGCTTAACCCCTGAGTAATTTGCAACCAGTCTATACCACTTGCTTAAGTTTGATTTTGGCACAGGAAAAAATATATTTAGCATCGGGTATAGGCTGTTGTCTTTGGCAAATTAACGCGTGACCTGCAGATTTTATCCATCCGCATAACGTACATGTAAGCGACTCTGGTTAACGTATCCATAGCAGAACTCAACTTTGCGTCATGCATTATTCTGAAAAAGTAAATCCAAATATTAATGCTGAATTCAGATATGCATTAAGAATGCAATGATGGAATAACGGGCGCAAGTCGCTCAGAAAGCAGAATCAATCCTTAGCATTATCCAGATCACCTCATGCAGACAGTAATTTTAAATGGTAATTTGCAAAATGTTTGTGAGGTAAATATTAAGTTAATAGTGTAATTAATGTTGAGGGCGGATATAAAAAACCGGTTGGGTTTTAGGATCTAAAAATCAATTCTCTAATAAAAAGTGAGCTTCTTAACGCTTTCCTATCTGGGCAGAACAGTGAGTTGAAACTATTTATTTTAATTTCTTTCAACTGATAAGAGAATGATTAGACGCTATATTTGTCTTTTGCGATTATGAATTCATTAATGATTTTAATTAACTTACGTAGCAAAATCTTTCCGCACTGCGCAGAAAACTGAATTTATTGCGCAAGTAGAAGGTTCGATAAACCTGTTAGTGCGGCATCAATTATCAATTAAGATAATAGCGATTCTATAGTTTTCTCTACCGACATCTCATTTTTTAATAAAGATTAAGGATTAATGTACTCATCCATGTGCTCATTTTTAACTCTGCTATGAGGAGGTGTGATAAGGCACTACGAAATAAAAAATCCACGCCAGGGCGTGGATTTTAAATATTTTCGCGTCTTCATGAGATTAAGCAAAACCTCATGAGACAACAAATTTTATTTAGACGTTAAACAGGAAGTTCATCACATCGCCATCTTTCACGATGTACTCTTTACCTTCTGAACGCATCTTGCCGGCTTCTTTCGCGCCTTGCTCGCCTTTGTAGGCGATAAAGTCTTCAAACGCGATGGTCTGGGCGCGGATAAAGCCTTTCTCGAAATCGGTGTGGATTTTACCGGCTGCCTGTGGAGCAGTGGCGCCAACCGGGATGGTCCAGGCACGCACTTCTTTCACGCCAGCGGTGAAGTAGGTCTGCAGGTTCAGCAGCGAGTAACCGGCGCGGATAACGCGGTTCAGGCCAGGCTCTTCCAGTCCCAGCTCCGCCATGAACTCTTCACGATCTTCATCTTCCAGCTCGGCAATGTCCGACTCAACGGCGGCGCACACCGGCACGACGACTGAACCTTCTGCTTCAGCAATCGCACGCACCTGATCCAGGTACGGGTTGTTCTCGAAACCATCTTCATTGACGTTAGCAATGTACATCGTTGGTTTCAGGGTCAGGAAGCTCAGATAGCGGATGGCCGCTTTGTCGTCGGCATCCAGATCCAGTGAACGCAGCATGCCCGCTTCAGAAAGATGCGGCAGGCACTTCTCCAGCGCAGCCAGCTCGGCTTTGGCATCTTTATCGCCGCCTTTGGCTTTCTTCTGCACACGCTGAATCGCACGTTCACAGGTTTCAAGATCGGACAGTGCCAGTTCGGTGTTGATGACGTCAATATCTTCCGCCGGGTTCACTTTACCCGCCACGTGGATGATGTTGTCGTTTTCAAAGCAGCGCACCACGTGGCCGATCGCTTCGGTTTCGCGGATGTTGGTCAGGAACTGGTTGCCCAGGCCTTCACCTTTGGACGCGCCTTTTACCAGGCCCGCGATATCGACGAATTCCATGGTAGTCGGCACCACGCGCTGTGGCTTAACAATCTCAGACAGCTGGTCGAGACGCAGGTCAGGCATGGGTACCACGCCGGTGTTTGGCTCAATGGTACAGAACGGGAAGTTAGCCGCTTCGATGCCCGCTTTAGTCAGCGCGTTAAACAGAGTGGATTTACCGACGTTCGGCAGGCCCACGATACCGCATTTGAATCCCATGGTTTGATACCCTTTATAACTGGATGGACAGCGCGCCAGAGGGCGGACTGTCGGAGACGAATGGAAAAATTTCGCGCATTATACACGGAATCACGACGATTCGGGCGTTTAAGCAGGCCTGAAGGCGTGCAGCCGGTTCATTGCCTTGATGCGATCCTCTTTCAGCCACAGTTCGGTGCAGCGCGCCGCCTCATCAATGGCATCATCAATCAGCTTCTGCTCGCTGGCGGGCGGCTTGCCCAGCACAAATCCGGTCACCTTGTTGCGATCGCCGGGATGCCCGATACCGATGCGCAGCCGATGGAAATTATTGTTGTTGCCCAGCTTGCTGATGATGTCTTTCAGGCCGTTATGGCCGCCATGGCCGCCGCCCTGCTTGAACTTCGCCACACCGGGCGGCAAATCGAGTTCATCGTGCGCCACCAGAATCTCTTCTGGTGTGATGCGATAAAAGGTCGCCATTGCCGCCACCGCTTTACCACTCAGGTTCATAAAGGTGGTCGGCACCAGCAGGCGCACATCCTCGCCGGCTATCGCCAGGCGGGCGGTGTAGCCATAGAATTTGCTTTCCTCTTTCAGTGACTGATTGTGGCGCTCAGCCAGTAGATCCAGATACCAGGCACCCGCATTGTGGCGTGTGGCGGCATATTCAGCCCCCGGATTGGCCAGTCCCACAATCAGTTTAATGCTGCTCACAATGATTATCCTGCTGTTATCGCGAAAGGGCGTTAGTTTACTTCGCCACAGGCGAGATGACAAAGCACAAGCATTGAAATGGTTCAGAACGGTGATTAATCATTTTCTATCTAAATCAACAGGCTGCATTCAGGGCCAGGTCATTCTTTATAGCTGATGTGTGATCCAGTCCGCAACGTGGACCCCAGCCATTGCCTAAACTTATGGCACTTAACATTGTGTGCGGTTATTAACTCATATGGATGGAGGTGCAGCATGAAACATCAACACTGCCGCGTAGCGGGTAACAGCTTGATGGTACTGGGATTAGTCACAATGGTGCTGGGTGTTGGGTTTTCAATCATGAACCAGCTGCCGTCACTCGATTTGCCGCAGTTTCTGGCGCAGGGCGCGATTCTGAGCATCTTTATTGGCGCACTGATGTGGCTGGTGGGCGCGCGTATCAGTGGCCGTGAAAAAATTGAAGATCGCTATTACTGGCTGCGTCACTATGACAAGCGCTGCCGCCGGTCACACAATTCCCACCACTAACTGATGGCTGCCGGGACCGGATGCTGCGCTGTGCAGTTCCGGCCACTGGCTTTGGCGTGATAGAGCGCCGCATCAGCAAGCGCCAGTAAACTCTCAAAATCCTGCTGGCCGTGCGTGACCGTGGCAAAGCCAATGCTGACCGACCAGGCAATTTCATTGGGTTGCGACGCACAGACTGCCAGCCGGATCGCCTCACACCACGCCTCTGCATCCCGTGCTTCAGCCGGAATGATGGCCGCAAACTCTTCGCCGCCCAGTCGTGCAAAACGCCCCTCAGCCGGTATCAATCCTCTGACAATTTCGCAAAAGTGAATCAAAATCTGGTCGCCCTGATGATGGCCATACCGATCGTTGATGCTTTTAAAATGATCGAGGTCGAACAGTATCGCGCTGAACGGCCGGTTCTGACGGCGGCAGCGCGCCACTATTTTCTCCGCTTCAGCAAATAGGGCGCGGCGATTCCAGACGCTGGTCAGCGGATCGTGCAGGGAAGTGTGTTTTAACGCGAGCTGCATCCGCTCATTTACCATGGCCAGAATGGTAAACGTCAGGCCGATGACAAACAGAATGGATTCCAGAATCACGTAAACCGAGAAGTCCGATCCGCCAATCGCCCCAGGTTGTGTACTGGGAATGGCGCTATCCAGAAACAGGCGCGCCAGATGAAACAGCAGGTGGATCCACAACAGCAACTGGGCAGGCCAGAAAGTGGCTTTCAGCGTGTCACGCGCCTGCCAGACCAGCTGGATCAGTGCGGCAGTATAAGCAACGCAGGCGATACACAATACCAGTACCCGTTTGGGTAAGCTGTAATAAAACGCCGGAAAGCAGCAGAGGAGTGCCCAGAGCAGAGCACCCAGTAGCCAGTGCGTGCCGATAGGTTTACCGCAGAAGCGCCGGAACGCATTTAATAATCCGCCATAAGCGAGCATCACTAACACATTGCCCACTGCAACCGGCAGAAAATGCAGGCCGCTGCTGCGCAGACTGCTTAAGAATACGGCAATCAGGGTGAAAATCAGTGACAGGCAGGTGAAGCCAAGAACGCGGTCATAGTGCGACCCCACCCAGGCAAAAACCATAATGATGCTCAGAAACCCCAGTACATAGAGCTCGCAGACAAACAATGTGTAGATATCGAGGCTCATGGTGGCTGAATTCTGATGGGAAATGCGCAGCAAATTACCACTTAACGCTTAACGGCAGAAGCGGGGGAACATCGCGTTTTAGTAAAAGAGTGGGTGGCGTTGAAAATAGGGGATTAAAAGGAAATTTATCGGGGAAAAGTCAGAAAAAAGAGCGCGTTAATCCAGACGGCAGAGATAAAAAAACCGGGCACAGGGCCCGGTTCCGCGAAGATTAATGCTCGAACATCGCCGAGATCGATTCTTCGTTACTGATGCGGCGAATCGCTTCGGCCAGCATGCCAGATAAGGTCAGCGTGCGCACATTCGGCAGTGACTTAATCTCGTCAGAAAGCGGGATGGTATCGCAGACGATGACCTGGTCGAGTACAGATTTACGCAGGTTTTCAACCGCATTGCCGGAGAAGATCGGGTGCGTCGCGTAAGCAAATACGCGTTTGGCACCCCGTTCTTTCAGCGCTTCAGCCGCTTTGCACAGCGTGCCGCCGGTGTCGATCATATCGTCGACCAGCACGCAGTCGCGGCCAGCAACGTCACCGATAATGTGCATCACCTGAGAAACGTTCGCGCGAGGGCGGCGTTTATCGATGATAGCCATATCGGTGTCGTTCAGCAGTTTAGCGATAGCACGGGCACGTACTACGCCACCAATATCGGGAGAAACAACAATCGGGTTTTCCAGACCGATCTGCATCATATCTTCCAGCAGGATCGGGCTGCCAAATACGTTATCAACCGGGACGTCGAAGAAGCCCTGGATCTGCTCGGCGTGCAGGTCAACCGTAAGAACACGGTCAACACCGACGCTGGAAAGGAAGTCTGCCACTACTTTAGCGGTGATAGGCACACGCGCGGAACGCACGCGGCGGTCCTGACGGGCATAACCAAAGTAGGGGATGACTGCGGTAATACGACCAGCAGAAGCACGACGCAGCGCGTCGACCATCACAACCAGTTCCATCAGATTATCGTTGGTGGGAGCACAGGTGGACTGGATGATGAAAATATCACCACCGCGTACATTTTCATTAATCTGTACGCTCACTTCACCATCACTGAAACGGCCAACAGCGGCGTCTCCCAGGCTGGTGTAAAGGCGATTGGCAATACGTTGTGCTAGTTCCGGGGTGGCGTTACCAGCAAATAGCTTCATATCAGGCACGAGAAGAACCTCAGGCTTTGCGTCCAGAGAATGAACGGCATGACTGTAACCGGCGCGTACGGTCATAGACGTTCACACGGGTGTGTTAATGCGAAACGTGCAGTGTCTGGAACGGGGTGACACTGTCACGCATTCGCTAATCGCCTCGCAGGGTACGCTGTAACGGCGAGACATTAACGCCCCGGGCTACAAATCCGCGTACCCCATTCGGGGCAAGCTCCAGCACCTGGCGGGCGGCGGACTCGGTGTCAAATTCAGCAAACACACAAGCGCCTGTGCCAGTCAGGCGTGACGGCGCGTATTCTAGCAGCCAGGAAACAAGCGCATCAACCTCACGAAAACGTTTTCTTACCACTGCTTCACAATCATTGGTGAAGGGTAAGGCTAAAAGCGTCGATAAACTGCGCGATGGCGTATCCCGCGTCAGCCCGGGGTCGTTGAATACCACGGGTGTGCTGATGTTCACACCGGGATGGGCGACAAGATACCACTTTTCTTCCGGCGCTGCGGGCTGAAGTTGTTCACCCACGCCCTCTGCAAAGGCCGCAAAGCCATGCACAAAGACCGGTACATCCGCGCCCAGCTTCACGCCGATTTCCGCCAGCTCATCCGGTGTGAAGCCGGTTTGCCACAGATGATTCAGCGCCACCAGCACGGTCGCCGCATCAGAAGAGCCACCACCGATGCCGCCGCCCATAGGCAGCCTTTTCTCGATAGCAATCTGCGCACCTGCGCGTGCGGGCAGGCGATGGTTGTCCTGTGCCGCCTGTTTCAGCATGGTCGCGGCGCGCACAATCAGGTTGTCCGCATCCGCGACGCCCGGCACCGGCGTTAACAGCTGAACAGAATCGCTGTCATCGACGCTAATCTGCAGTTCATCACCGTAGTCGAGAAACTGAAACAGCGTCTGCAGGTTGTGATAGCCGTCGGGACGACGGCCAGTGATGTAGAGAAAAAGATTCAGTTTTGCCGGGGCAGGCCAGTGGGTGATCATTGAACGGTCCAGCCGTCCATACGCAGTTTAATCCGCTGGTCACCCTCTTTCAGCTCCAGGCTTGACGGCAGCGGCGGGGTAACCTTGCTGTCGTAGCCCGCAATCGAAACCTGCCAGTTCTGACCGTCGCGGCTGTAGTTGAGGCTGCTCAGCTGATAGCTATCGTTAAGCTTATAATCCGTGGCATCGCCCGGCAGACCCATCATCCACTGACGCAGATTCGCCAAAGGAATGTTCATGCCGGTCAGCTGTGAGATCATTTTCTGCGCATCGTTGCTGACGTAGCGCTTGCCTTTGTTATCGACGATCTGCACCACTGAGCCCTGCGCATCAAGCTGCAGTTCGGTGCTGCCGAGCGGATTGGTCAGCAGCAGGCGATAGCGATCGGGCGCGGTCTGTTGCCAGTTGAAGCGGGCGTAGACTTTCTGCTTGTCAGAGAGGTAGGCAAAGGCGCCGCGGGTCTGGTAGTGCGTGACCTTTGAGACCGCCTGCTGATGCTGTTGCCACTGTGGCGCGGTAACGCTGGGGCCGGGACCTTGCGGTTTGTTGACGCTACAGGCCGCCAGCAGCACGCTGGCAAGGGGCAAAAGGCGCAACAGATTGCGTGGTGAATTAAGCATCAAGTGGTCATCTCCTCGGACACATTTATTATTCGTAACGGATAACGCTAACCGTCCCGGTTTTAACCGTCAATGCTGTTATGCAGCAAATTGAGCACGAACAGGTTAATCTTATTACAGTCATAGCCTTTGTATGGCTTTTCTTGATCTGCCGCATCTTGTAGAATGCGCCTCACAAAACCCTGACATTATTGGGACATCCCAACCAAAACCGCCATGACGCTGCTCGCTCTCGGAATCAACCACAAGACTGCCCCCATTGCTCTGCGCGAACGCGTTTCGTTCGGGCCGGAGACGCTTGAGCAGGCGCTGAACAGCCTGTTATCACAGCCAATGGTGCAGAGCGGCGTGGTGTTGTCCACCTGTAACCGGACGGAACTCTACCTGAGTGTAGAGCAGCAGGCCGATTTACAGGCGCGTCTGGTGAGCTGGTTATGCAATTATCATCAGCTGGATGAAGAGGATGTACGCAACAGCCTCTACTGGCATCAGGATAATGAGGCGGTCAGCCACCTGATGCGCGTCGCCAGCGGACTTGATTCACTGGTGCTGGGCGAACCTCAGATCCTCGGTCAGGTAAAAAAAGCGTTTGCCGACTCCTCACGTGGTCATGCGCTGAGCAGTGAACTGGAACGCATGTTCCAGAAAACCTTCTCTGTCGCCAAACGCGTGCGCACGGAAACCGATATCGGTGCCAACGCGGTGTCAGTGGCCTTTGCCGCCTGTACGCTGGCCCGTCAGATCTTCGAATCCCTCTCCTCCGTTAATGTGCTGCTGGTTGGCGCGGGTGAAACCATTGAGCTGGTGGCACGTCATCTGCGTGAACATCAGGTCAAAAATCTGATCATTGCCAACCGCACCCGCGAGCGTGCCGAAGCGCTGGCGTCGGAAGTTGGGGCAGAGGTGATTACGCTGGCGGAGATCGATGCCCGCCTGGCCGAAGCCGACATTATTATCTCCTCAACCTCCAGTCCGCTACCGATTATCGGCAAGGGGATGATGGAACGCGCTCTGAAAGCGCGACGTAACAAACCCATGCTGCTGGTCGATATTGCGGTGCCACGCGACGTGGAGCCGGAAGTCGGCGATCTGCCTAACGCCTATCTCTACAGCGTGGATGACCTGCAGGCGATCATCGAGCAGAACCTGGCGCAGCGCAAAGCGGCCGCGGTTCAGGCCGAAAGCATCGTGGTTCAGGAAAGCAGCGAGTTCATGGCGTGGCTGCGCTCACAGGGCGCGGTGAATACCATCCGTGAATATCGTTCTCAGGCGGAGGATATCCGTGCTGAGCTGGAAGGCCGTGCGCTGCAGGCGCTGCAGCAGGGTGCCGATCCGCAAAAAGTCATGCAGGAACTGGCGCACAAGCTGACCAACCGTTTAATACACGCTCCAACCAAATCACTTCAGCAGGCCGCCCGCGATGGCGATAATGAACGCCTGCAGATTTTACGCGACAGCCTGGGTCTCGATTAGGCGCACCGCTGTCGCCACCTGTTTACGGGAATCCCACATTTAAATGAAAACCTCTATAGTTGCCAAACTGGAAGCCCTGCAGGAGCGCCACGAAGAAGTGGAAGCGATGCTGGGCGATGCTGGCGTGATCGCCGATCAGGAGCGTTTCCGTGCGCTGTCACGCGAATATGCTCAACTGACCGATGTGACCCGTTGCTTCCGCGACTGGCAGCAGGTTCAGGAAGATATCGAAACGGCGCAGCAGATGCTCGACGATCCTGAAATGCGCGATATGGCGCAGGAAGAGTTGCAGGAAGCGCGTGAGAAGAGTGACGTGCTGGAACAGCAGTTACAGGTGCTGTTACTGCCGAAAGATCCCGACGATGAGCGCGCCTGTTTTATTGAAGTGCGCGCCGGAACGGGCGGTGATGAAGCCGCGATCTTCGCCGGCGATCTGTTCCGCATGTACAGCCGCTATGCCGAAGCGCGTCGCTGGCGGGTGGAGATCGTCAGCGCCAACGAAGGCGAGCATGGCGGTTACAAAGAAGTGATTGCCCGCGTCACCGGCGACGGTGCCTATGGCCGCATGAAGTTCGAATCAGGCGGACACCGCGTGCAGCGCGTGCCGGAGACCGAATCACAGGGCCGTATTCATACTTCAGCCTGCACCGTTGCCGTGATGCCGGAAATTCCGGAAGCGGAACTGCCGGAAATCAACGCTGGCGATCTGAAGATCGACACCTTCCGCTCATCCGGCGCAGGCGGTCAGCACGTAAACACCACCGACTCCGCGATCCGTATTACCCACCTGCCAACCGGCATCGTGGTGGAGTGTCAGGACGAACGTTCACAGCATAAAAACAAAGCCAAAGCGCTGGCGGTGCTGGGTTCCCGTATTCACGCGGCAGAGATGGCCCGCCGTCACGCCGCCGAAGCCAGTACCCGCCGCAACCTGCTGGGCAGCGGCGATCGTTCTGACCGTAACCGTACCTATAACTTCCCGCAGGGCCGCGTGACTGACCACCGCATCAACCTGACAATCTACCGTCTGGACGAAGTGATGGAAGGCAAACTCGACAGCCTGATTGAGCCGATTGTGCAGGAGTACCAGGCGGATCAGCTGGCAGCGCTGGCTGGTCAGGACTAATGGATATTCGTCACTGGCTGAAACAGGCTGTCGCCACGCTGTGCGGGGGTGACAGTCCGAAGCGTGACGCAGAGATCCTGTTGGGTTTCGTGACCGGCAAATCGCGCAGCTGGTTAATTGCCTTTGATGAAACGGCGCTCAGCGATGCGCAACTCGCCCAGCTGGACAGCCTGCTGGCGCGACGTGCCCGGGGTGAACCGGTGGCGCATCTGGTAGGCGAGCGTGAGTTCTGGTCGCTGCCGTTACGTGTCAGTGACGCCACGCTGATCCCGCGCCCGGATACCGAACTGCTGGTTGAGCAGGCGCTGGCGCATCTGCCCGCGACTCCCTCGACCATTCTGGATATGGGCACCGGCACCGGGGCGATTGCGCTGGCGCTGGCCAGCGAGCGGCCCGACTGTCAGGTGACCGGCGTGGATCGCATTGAAGCCGCCGTTGAGCTGGCAGGCAGCAATGCAGAACAGCTCAACCTCTCTAATACCACCTTTCTGCTCAGTCACTGGTTTCAGGCGCTGACGCCGCAGCACTTTACGCTCATCGTCAGCAATCCACCCTATATTGATGCCAGCGACACACATCTGGAGCAGGGCGACGTGCGTTTCGAACCGCGCAGCGCACTGGTGGCGGATGAAGCGGGGCTGGCCGATCTGCGCACGCTGATTGAGCAGGCGCCCGCGTGGCTGCTGCCGGGTGGCTGGCTGCTGCTGGAACATGGCTGGCAGCAGGGTGAGGCGGTGGCCACGCTGATGCAGAATAATGGCTATCACGCCGTTGAAACCATCAGGGATTACGGCGGTAATCCGCGTGTGACGCTGGGTCAGTTCCCTTCATAAAAGCGCTTTGAAAAGGATTCATGATGTTTGCTTTTTATCCCCTGATTAAAAATCTGCATATCTTAACGGTCGTGCTGACCGTGACGCTGTTCCTGCTGCGGTTTTACTGGCTGCGCCGTGGTTCGGCGATGATGACAAAACGCTGGGTCCGCATTCTGCCGCACGTTAACGATACCCTGTTACTGGCGACCGGCGTCCTGCTGGTGGTGATTACCCACTTCTATCCCTTCACGCCACAAGGAAGCTGGCTGACGGAGAAGCTTTTAGCGGTTATCATCTACATCGCCTTAGGATTTGTGGCATTGAGTCGCCGTCCACGCACTGATCGCACCCGCTGGATCGCTTTTCTGGTGGCGTTAATCGCCCTGGTGACCATCATTACGCTGGCGCTGACCAAAATGCCGTTATGGGGATAGCATGACCTCGATCGAACAATTAGATTTCAGCCAGACACCGCTGTGTGAAGCGGTGATTGGTGCCACGCTTGCCATCCGCGCCGATTTCCCGGCGGTGTCGGTGGAAGCGCAGCTTGCGGCGTTAGTCGCCGAAGCGCGTGACTATGTCAGCGACATCGAAGATGCTGACATGCAGCTGGAAAAGCTGCTGGAGCTGTTCTATCGCCAGTGGGGATTTTGCGGCGCCAGCGGCGTCTACAAACTTTCTGATGCGCTCTGGATCGACAATGTATTAAAGACCCGTCAGGGCACCGCCGTGTCACTGGGCGTGATTCTGCTGCACATCGCAGCCGAGCTGGAACTGCCGCTGATGCCGGTGATCTTCCCGACGCAGCTGATTCTGCGCGCCGACTGGATTGATGGCGATAAGTGGATGATTAACCCGTTCAATGGCGAAACCCTTGACCGGCATACGCTGGAAGTGTGGCTGAAAGGCAATATCAGCCCCACCGCGCGTCTGTATGACGATGATCTCGACGAAGCCAAAACCGTCACCGTGATGCGCAAGATGCTCGACACGCTGAAAGCGGCGTTGATGGAAGAGCAGAAGATGGAGCTGGCGCTGAACGTCAGTCAGGTGCTGTTGCGTATCGATCCGGATGATCCCTATGAAATCCGCGATCGCGGTTTGATCTACGCGCAGCTGGAGTGCGAACATATCGCCCTGAGTGATTTAAACTATTTCGTTGAGCAGTGTCCTGAAGACCCGGTCAGCGAAATGATCAAAGTTCAGATTCACGCAATCGAACAAAAACAGGTCACGCTGCACTAAGCGGACCCACTGAAAAGGAAAGGGCATGACACAGAAAGTCGTGAGTATTGGCGATATCAACGTTGCAAACGATCTGCCATTTGTTCTGTTTGGCGGGATGAACGTGCTGGAGTCGCGCGAGCTGGCGATGCGCATCTGCGAGCACTACGTCACCGTGACAAATAAACTCGGTATTCCTTACGTGTTTAAGGCGTCGTTTGATAAAGCGAACCGCTCCTCTATTCACTCTTACCGTGGCCCAGGCCTGGAAGAGGGGATGAAGATTTTCCAGGAGCTGAAGCAGACGTTTGGCGTGAAGATTATCACTGATGTCCATGAAGCGGCACAGGCGCAGCCCGTCTCCGAAGTGGTTGATGTGATCCAGCTGCCGGCCTTCCTGGCGCGTCAGACTGACCTGGTGGAAGCGATGGCGAAAACCGGTGCGGTCATCAACGTGAAGAAGCCACAGTTCGTCAGCCCGGGTCAGATGGGTAACATCGTGGATAAGTTCGCGGAAGGCGGCAACGAGCAGGTTATCCTGTGCGATCGCGGCAGCAACTTTGGCTACGACAATCTGGTTGTCGACATGCTCGGCTTTAACGTGATGAAAAAAGTCACCAAAAACAGCCCGGTAATTTTCGACGTGACCCATGCGCTGCAGACGCGCGATCCGTTTGGCGCAGCATCCGGCGGTCGTCGTGCGCAGGTGGCAGAGCTGGCGCGTGCCGGTATGGCGGTCGGCATTGCCGGTCTGTTTATCGAAGCGCACCCGGATCCGGAGCATGCCCTGTGTGATGGCCCATCCGCGCTGCCGCTGGATAAGCTTGAGCCGTTCCTGGTGCAGATGAAAGCGATTGACGATCTGGTGAAGAGCTTCCCGGAACTCGATACCAGCAAGTAAGTTTTCTGCAAAAAAAAGAGCGAATAATCGCTCTTTTTTTTCGCCTGAAATTCGGTGACGTTACAGCATGATGGTCATCAGATAGCCAATAAACAGCGCCAGATGCGCAGCACCGTTCAGAACATTGGTGCGGCCGGTTGAGAAGGAGATCTGACAGAGGATCAGCGATGCCATCATAATCACCATCTGCGGCGGCTCCAGCCCGAATATCAGCTCCTGTCCGGTCAGCGTGGCGATAATGGTCACCGCAGGCACCGTCAGGGAGATGGTCGCCAGCACCGAACCAAAGAACAGGTTCATGGCGCGCTGCACCTGATTCATCAGTACCGCCTTAATCGCGCCCAGGCCTTCAGGGGAGAGGATCAGCAGGGCCACCAGGAAACCGGTGAACTGTGCCGGTGCATTCATCTCCGTCAGCAGGCTTTCCAGCGTGTTGGCGTTCATTTTGGTCACGGCAATAACGGCAATCAGATGCACAATCAGCCAGACGGTGTGCCAGACGCTGCTGTGCGCCGACGGCTTACCATGGTGCGGATCACCATCATCGCTATCATCTTCATGCTCATAGACAAACAGGCTCTGATGCGTTTTGGTCTGAATCAGCAGGAAAACGCCATACATCGCCGCGGAAATTGCCGCAATCAGCAGCGCCTGAGTTACCGAGAAATTTCCGCCCGGCAGCGCGTTGGGAAACACCAGCACCAGAATCGCCAGCGGAAAGATAGCGATGAGATATTGCTTCACGCCCGCCAGATTAACGTACTGCGTCGCAAATTTGTTACCGCCCAGCAGCAGCGCAAAACCCACCAGACCGCCGGTCACAATCATCACTATCGAATAAAGCGTATCGCGCATCAGTCCCGGTGCGGCATCGCCGGTCGCCATCAGCGCTGAGATCAGGCTCACTTCCAGAATCACCACTGACAGACTCAGGATCAGCGAGCCATAAGGCTCACCCAGTCGGTGCGCCAGCACGTCAGCGTGACGCACAACGCTGAATGCGCTGCTCAGAATGGCAACCAGCGCCAGTAAGTTAATACCGACTACGACCGGAAATGAAGTATTTGCACCAAAAAAATAGAGTATACCCAGCGTGATAATGGGAAATATCAGCGAGAATTCCTTGTGACGTGTTTTTTCATGTGAAGGCATTCACCATCCTCTCTGGTTAATGATTATCCGGACGCAGCGGATGCTGTTGTTAGAAATATAATCAGTTTTAAGGCAGGGCGCAGTTTATCTTTTCACCGGCCCGGGTGGGAAAAATTTACTGCTTTTTACTTAAATGCAATAAAGTGCCGAAGGGGTATTAACCTGATATTATCTCAAATATTGCAATAGTAATCAGTCTACAACAATTATGACTTATGCACCTATGTGGTCTCATTCTGCCGGGAAATCGGCTTATCATTATGATTTGCAGGGTCAGCACCTGATTTTTCATCTGAAGTGCTAATAAGTCGCTGTTTGTATTTTTGCTGGCCTGCGCCAGGCTTAGTGTGAATCCATAAACTGAGGAGCCGTTATGCCTTACGCTAACCGAGCCGACTTACCTGACAATGTAAAACATGTGCTTCCTGCGCACGCGCAGGATATCTATCAGCAGGCCTTTAACAGCGCATGGGATAAGTATAAAGAGGCTAAAGATCGCCGCGGCGATGATTCACGGGAAGAGGTCGCGCATAAAGTCGCCTGGGCCGCCGTGAAGAAAGAGTACGAAAAAGGCGATGATGATAAGTGGCACCCTAAACGTTAACCCGGCGGCTAGCCGGTTTGCGGTAAAGGGCCAGGAGTATCTGGACCTTTTTTTTGCCTGTGCTATCAGGTTTATCTGGTTTTTTTTAACCTGCGACCGGAATCACGCTTGAAACCCCGCGCGTAAATAGATTAATGTCAATTTGATGATCGAAACGCAGTGCTGTTTTGGCGTCATGTTACAGGAGCCATTCTGCAGGACGCTGTTGAAGTCGAGGAGGTCGCATTGCTTACCCGGGAATTTCTGTTAAAAGCGGATTGTAAGACGTCATTCGGGGATATCGATGAGACGCTGCTCTGGAGTTGCGAGCAGCGCGCGGCTTCGCTGGCAGCCACGCTGGCCTGCCGTCCCGATCACAGCCCGGTCTGGATCTTTGGCTACGGCTCGCTGATGTGGAACCCGATTTTTGAGGCGGACGAAGTCGCGTCCGGTTCGCTGGAAGGCTGGCATCGCGCTTTCTGTCTGCGGCTGATTGCCGGACGTGGCACCGCCACGCATCCTGGCCGCATGCTGGCGCTGAAGCAGGGTGGCCGCACGACGGGACTGGCATTTCGTCTGCCGGAAGCGCGGTTACATGAAGAGCTGGCGCTGCTGTGGAAGCGGGAGATGATCACCGGCTGTTATTTACCGACATGGTGTGAGTTACAGCTGGAGGATGGCCGCAGCGTCACTGCGCTGACCTTTATTATGGACCCGCGCCATCCGCTCTATGAATCGGACTCCTGCCCTGAGGCGATTGCGCCTTTAATTGCCGCAGCAAGTGGCCCGCTGGGATCGAATGCACAGTATCTGTTTGCGCTGGAAGAAGAACTGACCCGGCGCGGCATGGAAGAAGAGAGTCTGAGCCGGCTGGCGCATCAGGTGAGGACGTTACAGCAATCCTGCCTCAGGCAGGCCTGAGCAGGGCCGGCCGCAAAGAAAAGGGCGCGACAATGTCGCGCCCTTTTACGATCGATCCGGGGATTAGTTACCCGGATTAATCAGCCAGGTGCCCGGCTTATCAATCGTCAGGGACTGCGTGTGCATCTCACTGCCATTCTTCACGTCAATTTTATACTGTCCTGCCGCCAGATTCAGCGCGGCAAAGCCGCTGCTGCCGGGTTTAACCTCAACCGGCTGTCCATTCAGCACCACGCTTTCACCGCTTTCCAGCTTAAGATAAACCGTCGCCAGGGCAGCAGGCACGGCGGCTGGCGGCGGAGCTGATGCGGGTGCCTGCGTCGCGGCTGCCAGGTTGTTAACGACATCCGGTGTGGCACTGTGGCGATTAGCCAGCCAGACGGTGACGACCACGGCCAGAAGCGCCACGGCAGCCAGCCCTGGTAAGCCTGGCGACAGCCGCCGCACCGTGCGCGGCGTTACCGGCTCCGCTGACGCCGCAGCGTGATTCATCGCCATCACGACCGGCGGGGCCGCTTCAACCGGCTCCTCGACGGGCAGCGCAGGCGACTCGCCCGGTACCGGGAAGCTGTTGACCACGGCTTCCACATCACTGACCGGCAGATCAATCAGCGCCGCAAAGGCGTCAATCGTTTGCGGACGATCGCCGGGTTTCATAGCCAGCGCGCAGTCAATGGCATGCAGCAGCGGCAGCGAGTAGCCTTCAGGCTGACGTTCCACCAGCGGCTGATAATTATCTTCAATACAGCGCACCACACTGACTGGCGGTGGATTACCGGTAATCAGGCTGTGCAGCACCGCGCCCAGCGCGTAAATATCGGTCCACGGTCCCTGTTCGACTTCGCCTTCTTCGCTGTACTGCTCAATCGGCGCAAAGCCCGGTTTAAGCATGATTTCGGTTTCGTCAGAGAGGTTGCCAATCTCTTTACGCGCCGAGCCGAAGTCCAGCAGCACCGGCAGCTGGTTTTCCTGAATCTGGATATTATCGAGCGAGATGTCGCGATGCAGATAGCCGGCCTGATGGATGGTGCTGATAGCTCCCAGCAGCGGCGGCAGCAGGCGGCGGATCCAGGCTTCAGAGATCGAGGCCGGGCTGGTCAGTTGCCACTCTTTCAGCGTCATCCCGCTGTAGTAAAGCGTGCCCATATAGGCGGTGCCGTTCTGCTCCCAGAAGCGCAGCACGTGCAGCAGACCGGGATGATTGAAGCGGGCCAGCAGACGCGCTTCCTGAATAAAGCTGGTCAGCCCGGCATTAAACAGCTTCTGGAAACGTTCACCGCGCAGCTCCAGCGTTAAGTCGGCGGCACGGACAGCCAGCGACACGGGCATATACTCTTTAATGGCAATAGTACGTTCAAGCTGGTGATCCCACGCGCGATAGACGATGCCGAAGCCGCCGCCTCCGATCACTTCCTTGATCTCAAATTCATTAAAACGGTATCCGTCAGGCAGGGCATTCGGAACGGTTTTCGGATTATCATTTGCCGACATAGTGAACTCTCTGTACACGGCCTGGTCGTCAGGCTGCGCGGTAATTAATTGATGTTACGCCAGGCACCAATGGCAGGATCAACCAGATCCGCGTGCAGGGTGTCGATGAGTAACACATTCACTTTTTGCTGTGGCATGAAATAGGGCGCCCACTGGCTGCGCAATGTATCGACTCGCGATTTCACAGCGTCAGCGTCCTGCTGCGCAGCATTCTTATCCATCTTTATTAACAGCGCACCATTGAAGCGCCAGACATGCTGCCTGGCATCAAAGGGCAGCACCAGCCAGCTATCCGGCGTATCCGGGCGTGTCACAATCATGCGCTGATTATTCGCGGCAATGACTTCCAGCTTGCTGTCCGGAATAGTCAGATTGGCGATGGGGTAACCCTGATAAAAGGTGACCGCAACTGGCGTCGGGTGATCCGCTGTCGCCAGCGTCAGTTCACTTTTGCCTTCTGCCCAGCCGTCAGGCGAGCACTGCTGCTTGCTGACATCCGGGATGAACAGGGTCCGCGCATTCTCATCCCAGGCGGTGCGGAAATGGCAGCCGCTGGGGAGATCAAAATGTTGCAGCGGCGTGCTGTTGGCGGGCCGTGACAGGTCGAGCGGGGCGGCATTGCTGTCACTCGCGCTGGCGGTTGCATCCGCCATCACAATCGGGCGCCAGTTCTGCAACTTGCTGGCGCTGCCGCTGGCCAGGACGCCACCTTCTTTATTGGTCATCTGCCAGGGCAGTTCGTCCAGTAAGCCGCACTGATTCGCGAGCAGGGTGCCCACGCGCGGTAAAAAGGTGGTCAGCACGGCCGAATCCTTGCTTTTGCCAGAGACGATACGCAGCGGCAGCGTCTCTTTACACCAGTCGTCAGGCGCTTTACTCACCACATTATCGATATAAACCTCCAGCGCCAGGCTGGGGGAGTAGACCACACGATAATTTTCAGCCTGGGCGTTAAAGGCAATCAGCAGAGTGATGATGCCGGGCAACCACAGTTTCATAAGGATCCTTGGAATCAAAAACGAGGCGGCAGAAAGCGCGCCGAATCAGCCAGTGAATAGAGCAGTGTTGCCTCCTCCGGCTCACCAATCCAGACCGCCAGTGCGCTGAGATTATCTTTCTTAACGTTGCGGCTTACCGCCTGTTCCATCAGAGCCAGCCACTCTTCGCAGGCATTCACCATGCGCAGCGCCTGTTCCATTTCACTACTGTTCAGATTCAGCCAGAAGCCATCGGTGCAGACCAGAAAAGCGTCCCCATCCTCCAGCGCAATCTCCTGCGAAAAGCTGACTAAGCGAGGCGGCTCAGCGCCGAGCGCATTATAGAGTAAATTACTGTTAATGCCGGTATTTTCATAGCCCGCTTCTTTCAGCTGCTGGGCCAGACTGTGGTCCCGGGTCACCTCGTGAAGCACGCCCCGCCGGAAGTGGTAAACCCGGCTGTCACCGGCATGCGCCCACCATGCACGCTGTTTCTGGCGGTCGATAAACAGGGCTGCCAGCGTGGTGCTCATGCGGGAATATTTCGGATTTTTACCCTGTGCCTCATGCAGCGCTAAGCGGCACTGTTCGATCGCCTGGTGGGTGATTTCCGGCGTAAAGTCGGTGTTCGCCTGTATCTGGCTTAGCAGCGTGTCGCGCACCAGCTGTGCCGCCATCTCGCCGCCGGGCAGCCCGGCCACGCCATCGCAGACCACAAAACAGGCTTTTCGCTCATCCAGCTCGGCACCTGTGCGATCCTGATTCTCATCGCGTAGCCCCTGCTGGCAGCGGCTGGCAAAAACGATTTTCATGCGTCGTCCACCCGCGTCTGAGAATCTTTATACTGATTCACTTCCATGTCGTAAGCATGAAGGAAAGCTTCGCCAAACAGCGTATGGAAATCATCTTCTATCTCACCGGCCGTACGCTGGTAATTACGCATGAAGTAGTCCCAGAGCGCCGCTTTCTTCGCGGTGGAAAATGGCAGTTTTGACACCAGGCCATCGGCGCGCGCCTGCTCTTCCAGCCGCTGCGGATTAAAGGATTGCAGCATCGCCGCAATAATGGCGCGAATTCCGGCAATCATGCCCAGCTGGTGGGCCTGCAGATCGACCAGCGCATCGCGCACTGCCTGCTCCGGCGGCATAAATCCGGGCATCTGGCTCTGATACATCTGCATCAGCACGGTTTTGCCGGAGGGCAGGATCTTGAACGGGTTGTTGGCCTCATTCAGAATCATGGTCATGTCCGCTTTCACGCCCCGTTTGAGAATGGAACGTGATGAGAGCAGCGCCACGGTGCCCTGAGAAAAGAGGCTCAGCATCCGGCCGGTAATGCGCATCTGCTCTTCGTCAACCGGCGTGGCGTGACCGTTGCTCAGTCCCATGCCGTCCAGCAGGGCGGCGATGAGCCGATCCTGATCCACCGGCTGTGCTGCCAGCGCCCGGCGCGGCTCACTGGCCTGCGGATCGATCGCCAGCCGCGCATCACTGTGCCGCTCATGACGTGAAGGCGGCACGTCGTTGACCAGCAGCCGATCCTCAACCTCATGATGTTCGTGAATGCCCAAAGGATTCGCGGGCCGGGCGCTGTCACCCGCAAACAGCGCCAGCGGATCGCTCTGCGCGTTCTGGCAGGCGGGATCGCGCACTTCCAGCGCATAATCACCGATGCGCAAGGCGTCGCCGTGCTTCAGCAGCACCTGCATGCCGCGACCCAGCGTAATGCCGTTATGCTCGACCGGCGTTACGCTGCCCTGGTTGGTCAGCCGGCACTCCCCGTCATGCGACAGGTGAACCAGCGCCTGTAGGCGCGAAATAGCCCGCGTCTCATCCGGCAGCACCAGATCGTTGTCCTGACTGCGGCCAATGGTGCCGCCAGGCGGTTGAAACGCGACGCTTCTGACCGGAACATCCGTAGTGCATTGCACGATGGTAAATTGCATGAGTTATCCCAGATTGAACGGCAAACGCATCCGGCCTCACTCGAACATCGGAGGATAGAGGCCATTACGTCCCGGCTGTGCACCTGCCGCCGGGTTAAACAGTAACGAAAACAGTTGCGCCGTGAGGTTGCCGCTGTGCTTGTGGGTCGCATGGGCAAAACCATCACTGCGATTACTCCACCAGTAGCTCATATGCTGCTGAGGGTCGAAACGTTCGGCCACTTCACGCCAGCTCAGCGTGCAGGGCAGATCCTGAAAACCGATCACATCCATAATCTCTGAGGGCTTCCTGGCAGGCACCAGCAGCGGCGGCAGCGCCTGTATCTGCTGCTCTAACTGCTCGCCGTCCAGCGGCGTCTGAACCGCCCGTAACAGGGTCGCGCCCAGATCCTGAAACCAGTCACCGGAGATGGTCAACTGAGCCGGATGCCACTGCGCCAGCGGAAAGCTGTGCAGTGCCAGCAGCGGCCAGGCGCGGCCGACGCGGTCACAGGAGGGCAGCAGACAGCCCATCTGTACGTGTGGCCGGGTCGCGGTCACCGGCAGGACAAAGTTCCATACCGGCGCGTGAAGAAAGTTCGCGCTGTATGACCAGGCCTGCTGATGCCAGTGCATTAATCCCTGCTGGAACCAGTGATTCCACGGGCTAATCTGTTGCTCACTCAGACGACGGTGCAGAAAGTCACCGGTCGACGGCAGCTTGCCATACCAGCCGGGGGCGGTGTAAGCAGCCATGTTCACCTCAACATTACTCGCTTTGCGAGTGTGATCGCGCGGCCGGGTGCAGCGGTGCTGCCGCCAGCACGCTGCCCGCCTGGCCCGCGATTTTAAGATTGTCTGCCAGCTTGCGCATCATCAGTGCATTGTCACGCGCATAAGGCGATGACTGAATCTGCTGATCCAGCAGCTGGCTCAGGTGCCAGTCGAGCTGCTGCAGATCGCGGGCACTGACCGTATCGGGCAGCGAGCGCTGTAAGTTTTGCAGCAGCCAGGCCCGTAAAAATTCGCCATCGTAATTGCGCGGCTGATAGAGCATCTGATAGGCGCGCAGCGCATTGCGGCTGTAGGCGTTATCATCACCCGGATCGTTGCGCAGAATGTTGGTGATCTGCTGCGCCACGCGCGGCAGCAGCAAAGACTTAAGCGCATTTTGATAAAGCACCCAGGCGGCGTCGCTGACCTGACTGCCGCGATATAAGCCAGCCCGCATAGTAAGCGGCGGATTATCGAGAGAAAAACGTTCCGACAGCGGCAGCTTCACCAGGTTGTTCAGAAAGGGTAGCAGATCAAAAATATTATCAGCAGGCTGATGAATCACCTGCTGACTCTGCTCACGAATGGCCGGCACCCGTGCGGCCACCTGCTGCAGATAGTGCTGATTCTGGTAGTAGCTGATGCTCCACAGGCTGGAGGCAATCAGCAGCGCGCCTGCCAGCACGCCGTAGCCAATCCAGTGGAACAGCTGATTGCGATACTCCCAGCGGCGATTACTGCCCGCCAGTCCGCTCTCTTTAAAGATCAGATCGCTCAGCAGGTCACGAATAAAGAAGCTCTGGCCTTTGTTGCCGGGAATCGGACTGTTGCGGTTAACGCTGTCCCAGGCGGCAATCGAATGTTCGCCCGCCTGACGTAACTGCAGTTTACGGCTCAGTTCACCCATCACCCGATCAAACGGCAGGCCTTCCTGCGTACCGCTGGTAAAGAAGAGGCCGCGGGGGCTCCAGGCGACGGCATCCTGATGATCAGAGAAGACGATATCGAGATACTCGTTCAGCAGCGGGCGCAGTGAGGCGAACTCCTGCGGGAAGAGGAAGCATTCAGCGCGCTCATTCAGATCGCGCTCCTGGGTCATCTGCTCCGCCAGCTGCTGCTGTAGCTGCTCTTCCAGCCGCTGAAACTGCTGGCCAAAATGACGATGCCAGTCATCTTTGTGCGGCTTGCCCGTCTCACGGTTAAACGTAAAGCCCCAGATAGCGTCACGCCGCGTTTTATCGATGTTGCCAAAGTAGCTCATGAAGCCTTTCAGCAAATCGGTTTTGGTGACCATCACATAGACCGGGAAGTGAATACCCGTCTGCTGATGCAGTTCCGCCATACGCTCACGCAGCGCGCTGGCCTGGGCAAAACGCGCTTCGGCAGAATCGCTCAGCAGATCGGCCACGCTGATCGTCATGATGACACCGTTAATCGGCTGGCGGGTGCGATAGCGTTTCAGCAGATTGATAAAACTATGCCACTCCGCGGCATCGCGCACGCGCTGGCTCTCCTGCAGCGCATACCGCCCTGCGGTATCAATCAGCACTGCGCTGTCGGTAAACCACCAGTCGCAGTTGCGGGTGCCGCCGACGCCACGAATCGCCTGTTTACCCAGCGTATCGGTCAGCGGGAAATCGAGGCCCGCATTAAATAGCGCGGTGGTTTTACCGGCACCGGGCGCACCCATCACCAGATACCAGGGCAACTGGTAGAGATAATTAGCATTAAAGCGCGAGAGCAGATTGCCGCTGTGACGACGGCCAAACTGGGTGCGTTTCAGCTGCATCGCCGCGTCGCTGAAGCGCTGATTAAGCCGCTCCTCAGTCATCTGACGTTCCGCCGGATCGTCGTTGCCCGCCAGCTGAAGCTGGGTCAGTAAGCGGCTGTTAAACCAGGCACGATAAAGCGACGGGATCAGCTGGAACAGGATCCAGAGAAAATAGAGAGCGCTCACGGTGAGCTGGCGAGGGAGCACCGGTTCCAGAGGACGCGACTCGCCCCATGTCCAGAACGGGCCCAGCATCCAGACCAGACAGCTCAGCGCCGTGACGCCAATAAAGCTCCACAGCAGGCGATGCGTTAACAGCAGGCGAAGGGAAGCGCGCATTATTGTGCTCCTTGATGATTACTGAGCGTTTCAGGCGCGGCAAACAGAGTGATCTCAACGCGGCGGTTGCGGGTCCGGTTTTCGCTGCTGTCGTTGGGCAGCAGCGGGTCGCTGTCACCACGGCCTTCAGAGCGTACCGTATGACCGTCCTCCAGCTGCAGCTGCAACAGCTGGGTGATGGCACGGGCGCGGGCGAATGAGAACTCATAGCTGGAGGCAAAACGGCTGTTATCCACCGGATGATCGTCGGTAAACACGGACACCAGAATGGTGCCTTTGACATCTTTCATCGCGGTTGAGACGCGGGCCAGCAGCGCGCGGCCCACCGGGTTGATCACCGTGCCTTGCTCGGCAAACAGTTTGTCTGCGGGAATAATCACTTTACTGCCAAAGGCACCATCGCTGACTTCTAGCTGCCCGGCAGCGATCACATCGTTCAGTCGCTGACGCAGATCGAGCAGCGCCTGCGGAGAAGAGGGACGGCGGCCCGCAGTAATCTGCGGCAGCGGGGTCTGATAGATGGTGCGCAGCAGCGGTTCGGCAGCGTTGCCGAGCCGCCAGTTCAGGCCGCTGTAGATCAGGCAGCCGATGAGCGCGACCAGCATGGCGCAGGCCCAGAGCGGCACCATCGGGCGGGCGAGGGTACTGACCAGCGGATGCACCTCGACCAGCGGGGGTTGCGGCGTCTGACGCTGGGTGCGCGTCTCGTCAATCAGGCTTTTCAGGCGCTTACGGATACCGTCGCACTGGGCGCGGCCATTTTCACTGCCGCGATAGCGGCCTTCATAGCCCAGCAGCAGGCAATATTGCACCACTTCCAGCAGCCAGAGGTGTTGTTGCGGACTTTGTGAAATGCGCGACAGCAGCTGAAAGAATTTCTCGCCGCCCCAGCTTTCATTGTGAAAGGTCACCAGCATACCGTTGCCCGACCAGACGCCACGCGTGCCCCAGGGGGTTTGCGCTGCGGCTTCGTCCAGCGCGCTGCAGATGCAGTAACGCGCGCCGATAATCATCTCAAACGGCAGCCCTGCCTGTTTACAGCGTTGTTCAAACTGGCGAATTTCATCGATCAGGGACTGGCGCAGACCCGCAGGGTCGTCATGGGTGGCTGCCCGACGAATCTGCACCACCGCATTCAGCAGTGGCGCCGCAGCCTGAAGTAATAGATTCTCATTGCCTGAGGGGGGCGCCTCACGCGCAGGGGATTCCACAGTCATTAATTCGTGATCTTCCAGCCAATGGCAAATCCCTGTACCCGCAGCACAGGACGGTGCTGCGGGCAATATGCGCCGGATTTCATATTCAGTCTAAGATCCAGGTCGCGGTATCGTTAGTCCGACAGGCTTTACTCGCGCCGCCGACGGCTACACAGACCTGTTTCGCTTTCCGCGGACGGGGACGATCGCTCTGCAGCGTGGCATCGTAACGACTGCTCTCTACGCCCGCTTTTAACGGTACATAACCAATTAACGGGCCATCAGCCTGGTCAGCAATTGCCAGCCAGCTGTGTTCCACATTACCTAATACTTCAAACGGTTTACCCGTTTCGAGATAGCGAACGACTTTGCCGCCGTAATCCGGTGAGGTCATGACCGAGGCACCATAGAGCGCCCGCCAGGTCTGATTGACCGGCTCAAATTCAGTCGGTGCCGCGACAGCGTGTCGATGGACCAGTTTGACGCCGTTAATTTCGCTGGTGACCAGCGTATCGTCAGTGACGGGCGGCGGCGGGGCCTTACAGCCTGCCAGGGTAAGCACCGCCAGCAGCGTTAACGCAAGACTCTTTTTCACCATGTTCCTCGTGATCTCATCAAAGTATCTGCATATTGCCAGGCCCGATGCAGGAGGCGCTGTTTTTCGCGCCGCATCGTGCCGAAAGTCTGTTTTTCAAAAAAAGTTCAGATTACATCAGGATAGTTACGCGTTTAGTCTA
Organism: Pantoea sp. S62; assembly: GCF_016658625.1. Classification (NCBI taxonomy): domain Bacteria; kingdom Pseudomonadati; phylum Pseudomonadota; class Gammaproteobacteria; order Enterobacterales; family Erwiniaceae; genus Pantoea; species Pantoea sp. S62. Next base: position 78,400 of record NZ_JACVVI010000013.1, read on the forward strand.
CCTAAGACTTTTGAGAATTCAAACCATTGCACCCACTGGCGATGCGTGATAGCAGGCGCTTTTGGGGCGGGCTGCGATATAAGAAAAGCGCCAGACAATGTGATAGTTAAAGCGAACTGAATTATCGCAGGGACAAACTGGTTGAGAACATTGCCGCGCATTCTGACATGCAATTGATCCGATTGGAAACTATTAAGACTTTCTAATCGTTCGTTACCGATAAAATTTATCTCTTCACCTAAAGAATCTTATCAAAATCAGAATTTACGCGCCGGGTATGCCCGCCTTTTTTCCGGAAAGCGGCACGCCTTTTGCTTCAGAAAAGTTTTAATGGCGGAGAGGTGAACCATGGATGCCCTGATCTGGCTGCAGGCATCGCGTGACAGCGATATTGCCAGCCTGCAACGGCTGCTTAAGACCGGCGAACTGATGGCTGCCGTCAGTGAGCTGGTTCATCGGCTGCAGCGGGAACGCGGCGCAAACAATCTCTGGATCTGCTCCGGTGGCACGCTGTTCAGCGCCGAGCGTCACGCCCGTCAGAAGGAGGTCAGCGCCGGCCTGCACCATTTCTATCAGGCGCTGCCGCCCGCCACCGCACAGCCCGGTTTCAGCCGTTTCTGCAACCTGATTGCGGCTGCCCTGCAGGCGCTGGCGGGATTACCGCTGCTGCGTCAGCAAATCAGCCAGCATGAGCGGGATCAGGCGGCGGCGATGGCGGCGTTTAATCAGGTTATCCGCACCTTACTTAATCTGGTTTTTGAGGCAGCCGACACCGCCAGCGATCCCGATATCTCGCGTGCACTAATCGCGCTGTTCAGTTTTATGCAAGGCAAAGAGCTGGCCGGACAGGAGCGGGCCATTGGTTCAGCTGGCTTTGCGGCGCGGCTGTTCACACCTGAGCAGCGCAGCCAGATGGTGGCGCTGATTGCGGCTCAGGAGCAGAGCTTTACCACCTTCCGGGAGTTTGCCGACAGCGCCACCTGTGAAAGCTGGCAGCCATTGTCTCAGGCCAGCCGGGATATCGAACGGCTGCGGCGCATCGCCTGCACCGGTAGCCAGTATGATGAAACCGGCGCGCTGGAGTGGTTTTCCCTGCTCTCCGAGCGTCTGGACCAGATGAAAACGCTGGAGGATGCCCTGACGGCCACGCTGATGCAGCGCTGTCGTGAGGCGATTGAGCAGGCGCAGCAACAGGCGGCATCGCCGGTCGTGCAGAGTGACAGCAACTTTTCGCTCTACGTCTGCGGAGCTGACTGGCTGCCCGGCGCGTCAACGCTCAGCAGTGACGGGCTGGCCCCGCAGCTCGGGCGCTCAGTGCTGTCGCTGATTGGTGAGCAGTCACAACGCCTGCAGCAGCAGGCGGATGAGCTGGCATCGATGCGCGCTTCACTCGACGAGCGACGGGTAATCGATCAGGCCAAACACTGGCTGATGCAGCAGCAGGGATTCACCGAAGAGGCCGCCTGGCAGGCGCTGCGCAAAAGTGCGATGAATCAGAATAAGCGCGTACTGGAGATCGCGCAGGCAGTGCTGGCCGTCGCGAAGACCCTGAGCAACTAACCCGGACGAGGTAGCTGCACAACCTTTGTGCGTGATCTGCGTCAGAAACGTGCAAAAAAGGTTAATTATTCAGCAGCGCATCACCGCACGTCGGCTTTAACGCGGCTTCAGCGATCTGGCACACCCTTTGCTTTAACCCTACAGAGAGTACGCATTGCTCCCGCCAATGGCGGTGGGGTCAGTGCTTTGGATAAAGGCGTCCATCCGCAGGCTTCGGCTTGTCGGAGGACGCCTTTTTTTATTTCTGTTCAGGGGCAACATGATGAGCAAAACGCCATTTTCACTGACACGACGTCAGGCGCTGATCTCCGGTGCAGCGCTGGGTGCGGCCTGGATCGTGCCGGGATTACGAAATGCAGTCTGGGCAGCAGGCTCCGATGCGCCAGAAAAGGCGCAGGTGCGGGTTGGCTTTATCCCACTCACCGACTGCGCGCCGGTCGTCATGGCGTCGGTAAAAGGCTTCGACAAAAAGTATGGCCTGACATTGCAGGTCAGCAAAGAGGCGAGCTGGGCGGCGGTGCGTGACAAACTGACCTCCGGCGAGCTGGATGCGGCCCATGTGCTTTACGGCATGATCTACGCGCTGCAGCTTGGCGTAGCGGGGCCGCAGCACGACATGGCGAACCTGATGACGCTCAATCACAACGGCCAGGCGATCACTCTGTCGAACCAGCTGAAAGCCAGTGGCGTTACCGATGCGGCCAGCCTGAAAAAAGCCGTTGATAGCCGCCCTAAAGGCAGCCTGACCTTCGCCCACACCTTTCCCACCAGTACGCACGCCATGTGGCTCTACTACTGGCTGGCCAATGCCGGCATTCATCCGTTTGACGATGTGCGCACCGTGGTCGTGCCGCCGCCGCAGATGGTGATGAACATGAAGATTGGCAACATGAGCGGCTACTGCGTCGGCGAGCCGTGGAACCAGCGTGCCATCAGCGACAATATCGGCTTTACCGCCGCCACCAGCCAGCAGATCTGGCCGGAGCATCCGGAAAAGGTGCTGGGCACCCGTGCACAGTGGGTGAAAGAGAATCCCAATACGGCCCGCGCGCTGACTGCCGCGGTGCTGGAGGCGGCGCGCTGGATCGATGCTTCAGACGATAACCGCCGTGAAACCGCGCAGGTGTTAGCCGGTCGAGCCTGGATCAACACCAAAGTGGAGACGCTGCAGGGGCGGATGCTTGGTCAGTACGAGAACGGGCTGGGACAGTCGTGGCAGGACGCGCATCCGATGCGCTTCTTCGACAACGGCAACGTCAGTTTTCCGTGGCTCTCGGATGGCATGTGGTTCCTGACCCAGATGAAACGCTGGGGACTGCTCACCAGCGATCCCGATTACCTCGCCGTGGCCCGCCAGATCAACCACATCGACGTCTATAAACAGGCCGCCAGCGCCGTCGGGCAGATTACCTTGCCCGCCAGTGAGATGCGCAGCAGCACCCTGATCGACGGCAAAGTCTGGGATGGCAGCAATCCTGCTGCCTACGCCGCCAGTTTCACTATCAAACGTTAAGAGAGGTTGTTATGAAAACTGACGCGCGCGCCCTGGCGCAGCCGGAGCAAACCCCCGGCAGTGCCACCGTTATTCCGCTACAGATCACCCCGAAAGCCGCAGTTCGTCCGGCGCGGCTGCGTCCGCTGTTGCAGCGCGCCATTCCCGCCGCGGGCGGCCTGCTGCTGATGTGGCTGGTGTGGCAGCTCGCGGCGCTGTCCGAACCCTCGTTTCCCTCGCCTTATGCCACCTGGCAGGCCGCGCAGGTGCTGTTTGCTGACCCGTTCTACAGCAATGGCCCCAACGATCAGGGCATCGGCTGGAACGTGCTGGCCTCGCTGCAGCGCGTCGCCATCGGCTTCGGCCTTGCCGCGCTGGTGGGCATCCCGGCGGGTTTTCTGCTGGGGCGCTTTACCTTTATAGCGCGCATGTTCAATCCGATTATCGCCTTACTGCGGCCGGTCAGCCCGCTGGCCTGGCTGCCGATTGGACTGCTGCTGTTTCAGCGCGCCGAGCCTGCCGCCAGCTGGACCATTTTCATCTGTTCCATCTGGCCGATGATCATCAACACCGCCGAAGGGGTGCAGCGCATCCCGCAGGATTACCTCAACGTGGCGCGGGTGCTACAGCTCTCTGAATGGACGGTGATGCGCCGGATCCTGCTGCCCGCCGTGCTGCCTGCGGTGCTCACCGGGGTGCGTCTCTCTATCGGCATCGCCTGGCTGGTCATCGTCGCCGCCGAAATGCTGACCGGCGGGCTGGGCATTGGCTTCTGGATCTGGAACGAGTGGAACAACCTCAACGTGGCAAACATTCTGATTGCCATCCTGATTATCGGCGTCGTCGGGCTGCTGCTGGAGCAGGCGCTGATGCTGCTGGTCCGTCGTTTCAGCTGGGAAAAATAAGGAGAACACCATGCAACACATTATTCGCGTTCAGCAGGTGAGCCAGCGTTTCAACACTGCCAGCGGCGAGTTTCTGGCGCTGGACAACGTCAGTTTTGATATCCACGAAGGGGAAACCCTGAGCCTGATCGGCCACTCCGGCTGCGGCAAATCGACGCTGCTCAACCTGATTGCCGGATTAACCCGTCCCAGCAGCGGCGTGCTGCTGTGTGATAACCGCGAAATCACCGGACCGGGTCCCGAGCGTGCGGTGGTGTTTCAGAACCATTCGCTGCTGCCGTGGCTGACGGCATTTCAGAACGTCGAACTGGCGGTGCAGCAGGTGTTTAAAGGGCGTTTCAGCAAAGCGGAGATGCGCGACTGGATCGAGCACAACCTTAATCGGGTGCAGATGAGCCACGCCATGCACAAGCGGCCTGGCGAAATCTCCGGCGGCATGAAGCAGCGTGTCGGCATTGCGCGGGCGCTGGCGATGAAGCCGCGCGTGCTGCTGCTGGATGAGCCATTCGGCGCGCTGGATGCCTTAACCCGCGCCCACCTGCAGGACAGCGTGATGCGCATTCAGCAGGAGCTGAACACCACTATTGTGCTGATCACCCATGACGTGGATGAAGCGGTGCTGCTCTCCGATCGGGTACTGATGATGACCAACGGCCCGGCGGCGCAGGTCGGGGAGATCCTCACCGTCGATCTGCCGCGTCCGCGCTCGCGGGTCGCGCTGGCGGATGAGCCGCGCTACCACCAGCTGCGTCAGAAAGTGCTGCATTTCCTCTATGAAAAACAGACCACGGCAGCGTAAGGAGCAGACCATGAGGCAACGGTTGCTGGTGATAGGTAATGGCATGGCGGGGATGCAGATGGTGGAGAGCCTGCTGCAGCTCGCGCCGCAGCGTTACGCCATTACGGTCATTGGCCGCGAGCCGCACGGCAACTACAACCGCGTGCTGCTGTCGCCGGTGCTGGCGGGTGAAAAGTCCTTCACTGACACCCTGATCCACGATCGCGACTGGTATCAGCGGCACGGCGTGACGCTGCTGAACGGTGAAACCGTGCAGCAGGTCGATCTGGCGGCGCGGACGGTGCAGACCGATCAGCGCCAGCTCGACTGGGATCGGCTGGTGTTTGCCACCGGATCGCAGCCCCGTCTGCCCGCGATTCCCGGCATCGACGCAGAGTCCGTCATGGGTTTTCGCAGCATCGCCGACGTCCGGCGACTGCTGGCGGGCCAGGGACCGTTAGTGATCCTGGGCGGCGGCTTTCTCGGTATTGAAGCGGCGGCGGCACTCCGCGCCCGAGGACGTGAGGTGACGCTGGTGCACCATAAACCCTGGCTGCTGGATCGCCAGCTGGATGCAAAAGCGGGTGAGCTGCTGCTGGCGGCCTTAGCGCAGCGCGGTATCCACTGCGAACTGAACAGCGGACTGTCGGCGATTGACGAGGCGGGCGTGACGCTGACCTGCGGGCGTCACTGCGCCGCCACGCAGGTGGTGATTGCCATCGGTGTTCAGCCAGAGGTCACGCTGGCGCAGGCGGCAGGGCTACCGTGTCAGCGCGGCATTCTGGTCGATGGTCAGCTGCGCAGCGCCATTCCCGATGTTTACGCCGTGGGCGAGTGCTGCGAAATCGCGGGCGAAACCTTTGGCCTGGTCGCGCCCTGCCTGGCGCAGGCACAGATTCTGGCGGCGCAGCTGGCGGGATCGCCGCTGGCAGATTTCGTCAGTGAGCCGCTGGCGACGCGGCTCAAAGTCAGCGGCATTTCGCTGTTCAGCGCCGGGGATGTCAGCGAGGCGCTGTCCATCAGCAGTTTTGATCCTATCTCTGGCGACTACCGCCGCCTTTTTCTCCGTCAGGGCCGCCTCTGTGGCGTGCTGCTCTCTGGCGACACCCGGCAGGGCCCCGCGCTGCTGGAACGTCTGCAGCGCGCCGACCCTGTCACGCTCGATGCCCTGTTCGATCACGATCAACCTGAACCGCAGCCACAGGCTGCAGAGAGTCCTGAGATGAGTAAACCGGTTTTAGCCGTCATTGGTCACGGCATGGTCAGTCACCACTTTCTTGAACAGCTGGTTGCCCGTGAACTGCATCAGCACTATCACATCGTGGTTTATGGCGAGGAGCGCCAGCAGGCTTACGATCGGGTGCATCTGTCAGACTATTTCAACGGTAAAACGGCCGGCGATCTGTCGCTGGTCGGCGCGGACTTCTTTGCCCTGCACGGTATTGAACTGCGCAGCAGCTGCACAGTGGTGGCCATCGATCGCCAGCAGCGCAGCCTGCGTGACAGCGCGGGCAATGAGCTGGCGTGGGATAAGCTGGTGCTGGCGACCGGCTCTCGTGCTTTTGTGCCGCCGGTGCCGGGCCACGACGGCGAACGCTGCTTTGTCTATCGCACGCTGGACGACCTGGATGCCATTGCCGCCTGCGCCCGGCATAGCCAGCGCGGTATCGTCATTGGCGGCGGCCTGCTAGGTCTGGAGGCGGCGAATGCGCTGCGGCAGCTCGGGCTGGAGACGCATGTGGTGGAGTTTGCACCACGCCTGATGGCGGTGCAGCTCGATGAGGGTGGGGCGCTGATGCTGCGTCAGAAGATCGATGCGCTGGGCGTGACGGTTCATACCTCAAAACAGACCGAGCTGATTGAGCAGCAGCCCGACGGCAGCGTGGTGCTGCGTTTTGCTGACGGCAGCCATTTACCCGGCGACCTGGTGCTGTTCTCCGCCGGTATACGTCCGCGCGATGAGCTGGCGCGCGAGGCGGGCCTGACGCTCGGGCCGCGCGGCGGCATTGAGATTAACGATCGCTGTCAGACCAGTGATGACGACGTGTTTGCCATTGGTGAATGCGCGCTGTGGAACGGCCAGATCTTTGGCCTGGTCGCGCCGGGCTATCAGATGGCACGGGTGCTGGCCGGACATCTGGCGGCTGAACCGGCTACCTTCAGCGGCGCGGACATGAGCACTAAGCTGAAACTGCTGGGCGTGGAGGTGGCCTCATTTGGTGATGCCCATGGCCGCACGGCGGGCAGCCAGCACTATCACTGGACCGACGGGCCAAAAGGCATCTACAAGAAAATCGTGGTCTCTGCGGAGGGCACCCGACTGCTGGGCGGCGTGCTGGTCGGGGACAGCAGCGATTACGCCACGCTGCTGCAGATGATGCTCAACGATTTACCCTTGCCTGCCGCGCCGGAGAGCCTGATCCTGCCTGCGCTGGCCGGGGCGCCGAAAGCACCAGGCGTCGCAGCGTTGCCCGACAGCGCTCAGGTCTGCTCCTGTTACAACGTCAGCAAGGGCGATATCTGCGCGGCGGTGAAAGGCGGATGCGGTGAGATGAGCAGCATCAAAAGCTGCACCAGAGCGGCCACCGGCTGCGGCGGCTGTGCGGCTCTGGTGAAGCAGGTGATGGAGTTTCAGCTGGAAACTCTCGGCGTCGAGGTGAAAAAAGATGTCTGCGACCACTTCAGTTATTCACGGCAGGAGCTTTATCACCTGGTACGGGCCGGTGAGTTCAGAACCTTTGATGCGCTGCTGGCCTCACACGGCAGGGGTCAGGGCTGTGAAGTGTGCAAGCCGCTGGTGGGGTCGATTCTTGCCTCCTGCTGGAACGACTATCTGCTGAAACCGGCGCACCTGCCGCTACAGGATACCAACGACCGCTACTTCGCCAACATCCAGAAAGATGGCACCTATTCGGTGGTGCCGCGCGTCCCGGCTGGCGAAATCACGCCACAGGGGCTGATCGCCATCGGTGAAGTGGCGGCGCGTTATGACCTTTACACCAAAATCACCGGCGGGCAGCGTATCGACCTGTTTGGCGCGCGGCTCGATCAGCTGCCCGCTATCTGGCAGACGCTGCTTGAGGCTGGTTTTGAAACCGGCCACGCCTACGGTAAATCGCTGCGCACCGTGAAGTCCTGTGTCGGATCGACCTGGTGCCGCTACGGCGTGCAGGATTCGACCGCCTTCGCCATCGCGCTGGAGAACCGTTACAGGGGACTTCGCGCCCCGCATAAGATCAAGATGGCGGTTTCGGGCTGTACCCGCGAGTGTGCGGAAGCGCAGAGCAAAGATATCGGCGTGATCGCCACCGAAAAGGGCTGGAACCTCTATGTTTGCGGCAATGGCGGCATGAAGCCGCGCCATGCCGACCTGTTCGCCAGCGACCTCGACGACGCCACGCTGCTGCGCTATGTCGATCGCCTGCTGATGTTCTATATCCGTACGGCTAATCGTCTGCAACGCACCAGCGTCTGGCTGGACAATCTGGAAGGCGGTCTTGATTACCTGCGGCAGGTGGTGATTGAGGACAGCCTTGGGCTGGGTGAGACGCTGGAGCAGGAGATGCAGCGGGTGGTTGACGCCTGGCAGTGCGAGTGGCAGACCACGCTGGCGGACCCGTCGCGGCTCGCGCTGTTTACGCCGACGATTAACAGCGAGCAGCCTGATGAAACCCTGCACTATAGCCGGGTACGCGGTCAGCGGCAGCCTGAAGCCGTGGCTGCGCGTCCGCTGCTGCAGCTGCCCGCCGAGCCGTGGAGCGCCGTCTGCGCACTGGAAGCGATTCCGCCTGAAGCAGGGATCGGGGCGCGACTCGGCAGCGAGCGTGTTGCGCTGTTCCGCTTTGGCGACGCGTTCTATGCGCTGGAGGATCGTGAGCCTGGCAGCGATGCCAGCGTGCTGTCGCGCGGGATTCTGGGTGACGTCGGCGGCGAGCCGGTGGTGATCTCTCCGCTCTACAAGCAGCGGGTGCGGCTGCGTGACGGGCAGAGTCTGGATAATCCGCAGCACCAGCTGCGCTGCTGGCCGGTGAAGCTGGAAGCGGGGCAGATCTGGCTGGCAAACCGCCCGCAAAATCCGCTGGCGCAGGCATCATGAACAGCACCTGTCCCTATTGCGGCGTCGGCTGTGGCGTCTGCGTCACGTCGCAGGGCAATCATCAGGCAACGGTGATCGGCGATCCGCACCATCCCGCTAACGCAGGCCGGTTGTGCGTTAAGGGCGCGGCGCTGGGCGAGACGCTGACGCCACAGGGGCGTCTTCTTACCGCTCAGGTTAACGGCCAGCCGGTCAGCCTGGATGCGGCGCTGGATGCGGCAGCGGCAGGATTACGGGCGGTGATCGATCAGCATGGTCCGCAGGCGGTGGCGTTTTACGGTTCAGGCCAGTTGCTGACCGAGGATTACTACGTTGCCAATAAGCTGATGAAGGGCTACATCGGTGCCGCCAATATCGATACCAATTCGCGGCTCTGTATGGCATCAGCCGTAGTCGGTTATAAGCGGGCGCTGGGGGCAGATGCGGTGCCTTGCTGTTATGAGGATCTGGAGCAGGCCGATCTGGTTTTGCTGGTGGGGTCCAATGCTGCCTGGGCACATCCGGTGGTCTGGCAGCGGCTGATGCAGGCGAAGCTGCAGCGACCGGCGATGCGCATAGTTGTTATCGATCCGCGCCGCACGGCCAGTTGTGATCAGGCCGATCTGCATCTGCCACTGCGTCCCGGCAGCGATTCGGCGTTGTTTTCCGGTCTGCTGCACTGGCTGGCGCAGAACGATGGTCTTGATGCCAGCATGCTGCCGCACCTGAATGGCGTGAGTGAAACCCTGGCCGCCGCCGCGCAGTGGGATGTCGCGCGGGTCGCAGAGACCTGTGATTTAACGGAACAGCAGGTGATGCATTTTTTCCGGCTGTTCAGCCAGCACGATCGGGTGCTGACGCTGTGGTGTATGGGGATTAATCAGTCCGCCACCGGCAGCGACAATAACCAGGCGATTCTTAATCTGCATCTGCTGACAGGCATAATAGGCCGTGCGGGCTGCGGGCCTTTTTCGCTGACCGGACAGCCAAATGCGATGGGCGGTCGCGAAGTGGGCGGTCTGGCGAACCAGCTGGCAGCGCACATGAGTTTTACTGACGAGGATTGCGACCGGGTGCAGCGTTTCTGGCGCAGTCCGTCGATGGCCCGCCAGCCGGGGCTGATGGCGCTGGATCTCTTCAGGGCGATTGCCGAAGGCGAGGTGAAAGCAGTGTGGATTATGGGCACTAATCCGGCGGTGTCGATGCCGGAAGGCAATCGCGTGGCACAGGCGCTGGCGGCCTGTCCGCTGGTCATTGTCTCAGATGTGATGGCGCAGACCGACACCAGCACTTTTGCCGATATTCTGCTGCCCGCCCAGGGCTGGGGCGAGAAGAACGGCACTGTGACGAACTCAGAACGACGTATTTCGCGGCAGCGCGCCTTTGCCGCCGCACCAGGTGATACCCGGCCTGACTGGTGGCTGCTGGCGCAGGTGGCGCAGCGGTTGGGGTTCCGTGAGGGATTTAACTGGCAGCATCCGGCTGAGATTTTCTGCGAGCACGCGGCGCTGTCGGGTTTTGAGAATGACGGTCAGCGGGCATTTGATATCAGCGGCCTGTCGCAATTGAGCCAGGCCGAATGGGATGCGCTGCGTCCGGTTCAGTGGCCGGCAAACACCGACCACCCACAGGGCTGTGCGCGGTTGTTTGGCGATCGCCGCTTTTTCCACGCGGACGGTAAAGCCCGGCTGCTTGTCCCGGCCACGCCTGCCTTAACCCCACGTGATGCGGCTTATCCGTTATTGATGAACAGCGGTCGGGTGCGCGATCAGTGGCATACCATGACGCGCACCGGGCTGGTGCCGCGTCTGATGCAGCATTGTGATGAGCCATTTGTGGCCCTTCATCCGGCTGACGCCGCGCAGTATGGCGTGACGGCAGGCGGTCTGGCACGGGTGCAGTCAGTACAGGGCTGGATCAGTGCGCGGGTGCGCATTGATGCCGGGATGCGGCGCGGCGAGCTGTTTGTGCCGATGCACTGGAACCGGCAGTTCAGTCAGCAGAGTCACGTCGATATGCTGGTCGCCGCCCGCGCCTGTCCGTTTTCAGGGCAGCCTGCGCTGAAGCAGACGCCGGTCCGGATTCTGCCGCTGGCCGTGAGCTGGCAGGGCTGGTTGTGGCAGCGCGGGATTACGCAGCCCGCAGGATTGCGTTACTGGTCGCGTGCGCCCTATGCGGCGGTGCAGCGTTATGCGGTAGCAAGCGAGGGATCGCCGCAGGCGTGGCTGGCCGGGCAGGTTGATGTGTCAGGCTGTGACCTGCAGGTCGCCACTGGCAGCGGCAATGATTACCGGCTGCTGGCATGGCGTGACGGTGTGTTACAGCTGGCGTTTTATGCCGGATCCATGTTGCCGTCGATTGATAGTGCATTTGTCGCGGCGGCCTTTGCGGATGCGCCGCAGGATGCTGACGGGCGGCACAGCGTGCTGGCGGGCCAGTCGGTGCAGCGCAGCGCGGCAGGCCGGATTATCTGTAGCTGTATGGCGGTGGGTGAGCAGACGATTTTGCAGGCGATAGCGCAGGGGTGTCGAACCACTCAGGCACTGGGCCGGAAGCTGAAGTGCGGCACGCAGTGTGGCTCCTGTATTCCGGAGCTGAAGCAGCTTTTGTTGTCCGACGTGGTTGTGGAGGAATGATGACGCGAGCAATTGATTCTCTGGATAAGTTACTGGCCCCGGCCGGTGTGGCAAAGCCGCAGGGTGCGGTGTGGCTGGTGGGCGCAGGCCCTGGCGATGTAGAGTTGCTGACGGTGAAGGCGTTGCGGTTGCTGCAGCGGGCCGAAGTAGTGGTGTATGACCGGCTGGTGAGTGAAGCGGTGATGGCGGAAGTACCGGAGAGCGCGTTATGCGTTGACGTAGGTAAGCAGCCGGGGCAGCACGGATTGAAGCAGGCGCGGATTAATCAGCTGCTGGTGGATCTGGCGCGCAGCGGGCGCAATGTGATCCGGCTGAAGGGGGGCGATCCGTTTATTTTTGGGCGCGGTGGCGAGGAGATGGTGAGTCTGCAGGAGGCCGGGATTCGCTGTGAGGTAGTGCCGGGGATTACGGCGGCGGTGGGCTGTGCGGCGGCCAGCGGGATTCCGCTGACGCATCGGGATTGTGCGCAGTCGCTGCGGTTGATTACCGGCCATGGCCGGTGCGGCGAGCCGCAGCTGGATGCAGCCGCGCTGTCGGCGGTGAATCAGACGCTGGTGTTTTATATGGGATTGAGCTGGAGTGCGTCGATCAGTGCGCAGTTGCAGGCGCAGGGGCGTGATCCGGAGACGCCGGTAGCGATTATTGAGAATGGAACCCGGCCGGATCAGCGGGTGTTGATTACCACGCTGGGTGGCCTGGCGGAGACGGTAGCGCAGGAGAAGCCGGTGTCGCCGTCGCTGCTGGTGGTGGGTGAGGTCGTGCGGTTTTATCGGGCGGATTTGCAGGTGCGGGGGGATGCGACGGTGAGCCGGTGCGACGTGCAGGAAGTCGGGTGCCTTGAGCAGGAAGTACGGTGCGTCGTGCAGGAAAAGCCTGCCTGATCGCAAAGGGATCCCGCATCCCTGCGGACTGGGCTCGCCCTCCCTGGCTCGCACACTTTGCTCTTCAGGCAGGCCATTCCTGCACGGTTAGCATTGGTGCGGGTTTGCTGCAATGCCCGCGCTTTCCTGCGCCTGAAATTCTCGTTTCTCAGTGTTCTGGAATCACTCACGGCACTTCGGTACGCATGCTCAATTACATCGCCCGCTTCAGCGGCAGCGGGGCCACCAGCACTTTCACGCCTAAGGCTTCAAACGCTTTAACCTGCGCGGTGCTGATGCCGCTGTCGGTGATCAGGTAGTGGATGTTGCTCCAGTCACAGGGCAGCGCGAACATCGATACCTTGTCGATTTTGCTGGAGTCCGCCACCACGTAAACCGTATTGGCAGATTTGATCATCGCCAGTTTGACCTTGATATCCGTTTCGCTGGGAAAGCTCAGGCCCAGACGCGGTGAAATGCAGGCGGTGGCCAGAAAGAGTTTTTCGGCCAGCACATTTTCAAAAAAGCTGGCCGCTTTCTCGCCCGAGGTGGAGAGCGTCGGGAACTTAAAGGTGCCGCCGGTCAGCAGGATGTTGATCCCCGGTTCGCCGCCCAGTTTCAGGGCGATATTCACTGCGGTGGTCACCACTGATAAGCGGCGGATATGGCTGATGGCATCGGTAATCGCGGTGGTGGTGGTACCGGAATCGAAAATCACCGTGTCGCCATTTTCGATAAGCTGCGCCGCCAGTCGGCCAATCGCCTCTTTCTCCTCCAGATGGGTCTGCCGCTCCAGCAGCATCGCGCCGGTATTCTGCTTGCCCGTCATCAGCGTTGCGCCACCGTGGTAGCGCTGCACAAACCCCTGTTTTTGCAGCATGCGCAGGTCGCTGCGTAATGTGGCTTCAGTCAGTCCAAAGGTCTCGGTCAGCGCTTTGACCGTGACCGTACCATCTTCACGGATCATCTCCAGAATTTTCTCGCGGCGTTGCTGCATGTCAGCGAACTGCTCACTTTTGCTTTTCAATCGAAATGCTCCCTTTTCCAGTAACCTGATGGCTTGGGCGAACAAGGTCTCTGTGGCTGAGTTTAACGCGCCATTTTTATGAATGCGAGACGACCTGAATTGCCTTTGATTTTCGAACGAAAGCAAATAATCCGCAGGTTATTGAATCTTTCAGGGTTTCCGGATTGCAGGCAGCAGGCTTTATTTCGGGACTGGAAGCCAGATCACGTCTTTTCAATCAGATAAGCCGCTTTTAACGGCAGATGGTCGAAATTTGATCTGCCACACATATCATTTCTTTTCGATAGCTTATATTTTTGTTCGAAAATGATTGAGTCAGCGGCATCAGCAAAAATATGAGGGGAAGAGTGGGATGAGTGGTGAATATGACGTAAACCTGCGCTACGGCGTGGATACCGCAATGAACCTGGCCGGTAAGGTGGCGGTGGTGACTGGCGGGCTGGGCGGCATCGCGATGGCGACCAATGGCATGCTGCTGGAGAAGGGCGCACGTCTGGCACTGCTCTATCCGCCGTTTGAAGCGGAGAAAGTTGCCAGTCTGCAGGCGGACTTCGCGGCCGATCGGGTGCAGTTTGTCTGCTGTGACGTTACCAACCCCGCGTCGGTGGAAGAGGCGTTTGACGCGGTGGTTGCCCACTATGGCCGCATCGATATCCTGGTCAACTGCGCAGGCTACGTGATGCTGCAGCCAGTGATTGAGACCGATTTTGCCGAGTGGCAGAAGCAGATCGCGGTGAATCTCACCGGACCTTTCCTCTGCTCGCAGGCTGCCGCACGGCTGATGATTCGTGCCGGTGCGGGCGGCAAGATTATTAATATCGCCTCCCAGGCGGCGTCCATCGCGATCGACAACCATGTCGCCTATACCTCCGCCAAAGCGGGCCTGCTGGGCATGACCAAAGTGATGGCCAAAGAGTTTGCTCCGCACCGCATCAACGTGAATACCCTGTCGCCCACCGTGGTACTGACGCCGATGGGCGAGAAAGCCTGGCGAGGCGAGAAAGGCGAGCAGATGAAAAAGCTGATTCCGCTCGGTCGCTTTGCCTATACCGATGAGATCGCCGCCGCCGTGCTGTTCTTCGCCAGCAACGGCAGCGACATGATTACCGGCGCAGATTTGATGATCGATGGTGGCTTCACCATCTGGTAAGGCCAACCCAACACCCGGGACTTCATACCCTGCCATAACGATAAGAGAGAACATCATGAAAAACCGTACCCTGCTGTGCACTGCCGTGGCTGCCTGTCTGGTTTCTCAGGCGGCGTTGGCCGCCGAAAAAGGCACCATTATGATTCTGGTTAACTCACTCGATAATCCTTACTACGCCTCTGAAGCCAAAGGCGCCAATCTCAAAGCACAGGCGCTGGGGTACAAAACCACGGTGCTGTCGCACGGCGAAGATGTGAAGAAGCAGAGCGAACTGATCGACGCCGCTATCGGTAAGAAAGTGCAGGGTATCGTGCTGGATAACGCCGACTCCACCGCCAGTGTGGCGGCGATCAAAAAAGCCAAAGATGCCGGGATTCCGGTGGTGCTGATCAACCGTGAAATCCCGGTGGATGACGTGGCGCTGGCGCAGATTACCCACAACAACTTTCAGGCGGGTTCAGATGTGGCCAACGTCTTTGTCGAGAAGATGGGTGAAAAGGGCAAATACGCCGAACTCGCCTGTAACCTGGCCGACAATAACTGTGTGACCCGCTCAAAATCGTTCCATCAGGTGCTGGATCAATATCCCGATATGCAGAGTGTGGCGCGTCAGGATGCCAAAGGCACCCTGATCGATGGCAAGCGCATCATGGACAGCATCCTGCAGGCGCACCCGGATGTGAAAGGGGTGATCTGCGGTAACGGTCCGGTCGCGCTGGGCGCGATTGCGGCACTCAAATCAGCCGGTCGCAACGATGTGATCGTGGTAGGGATTGATGGCAGCAACGATGAACGCGATGCGGTGAAAGCAGGCACGCTGAAAGCCACGGTGATGCTGCAGGCCCAGGCGATCGCCGCCGAAGGCGTGACCGATCTCGATAACTTCATTCAGAAAGGCGTGAAGCCGGAAAAACAGCGGGTGATGTTCCGCGGCATTCTGATTACCCCGGAAAACGCCAAAGGCGTCCAGGACTTTAACTACAAGTCGTAATTAACCGCTGCCGCGCCTGCGAAAGCGGGCGCCAGGGAGAAGAAGATGTCCCGAAGAGTCTGGCTGACGCTGGTGGTCATGCTGTCAGGTGGCTGCAAAATTGTGTCGCAGCAGGAGCTGGCTGACCTGAAGAATCCCCCCAATCCGAAGATGGCCAACATCGACCAGCTCTGGCAGCAAAAGCTGGTGCCGCAGGTCCAGGCCGAGGCTAAACCGCTGGCGACGCTGATGTCGTCGCTGCAATCTGCCAAAGACTTTGACAGCGCCTGCCAGACCTACGGCTATCGCAGTCAGGCTGAGAATCCCTGTGTTTTCAGCGTTTCCGTTCGCGGCGAGGTAACGGCTGTCAATACCACTTCCCGCAGCGGAAAGATGGCCGTGAAGGATGAATCAGGTGACAGTGTCACTATACAGGTCGGGCCAATCATTCGTGGCACGGCGTTGCGCGATGTCTATAAAGGCGCGAGCTATCAGGACTTCAACGATCAGGTGCTGTTTGGTGATTACGGCAAGGCGATCAACCAGCACGCCTCAACCCTGATGCAGCAGTTCGCGCCGAAGGTCGGCGACAAAGTGAGTGTTACTGGCGTGTTCAGCAGCTGGGACATTCCGCAACAGCTGCCGGATATCACTCCGGCTGCTATCACCCGGCAATAAGGAGCGGCAGATGCAAAATCCGCAACCGCAAACGTCCGGCGACGTGATTATCGAAACGCGCAACGTGTCGCGTCTCTATCCTGGTGTGACCGCGCTCGATCAGGTCAGCTATCGCGTTTATCGCAACAAAGTGAATGTCCTGATCGGGGAGAACGGGGCCGGCAAGTCCACCATGATGAAGATGCTGGCCGGGGTGGAAACGCCGTCGTCGGGCGAGATTCTGCTGGATGGCCAGGTGGTGTCGCTGAACTCCACCCATCAGGCGGAGAAGCAGGGGATCAGTATCATTTTCCAGGAGCTGAATCTGTTTCCCAACATGAACGTGATGGACAACATTTTTATCGCCAACGAGTTTTTCCAGCGCGGCGTCATCAATGAAAAGTATCAGTACGCGCTGGCGAAGTCGCTACTGCAGCGGCTGCAGCTCGATGTCGATCCCTACGCGCCGCTGGGCGAGCTGGGCATCGGGCATCAGCAACTGGTGGAGATTGCCAGGGCGCTGTCGAAGGATACCCGGGTGTTGATCATGGATGAACCCACCAGCGCCCTGAGCCAGTCGGAAGTGAAAGTGCTGTTCAATGTCATCGATCAGCTGAAGCGGCGCGGCGTCACCATTATCTATATCTCACACCGGCTGGAAGAGCTGATGGAGATAGGCGATCACATCACCATTTTTCGCGATGGGCGCTTTATCAGTGAGCGCGAGGTGCGCGACGCCAGCGTGCCGTGGATTATCGCCCAGATGGTGGGCGATAAGAAAAAACAGTTCGACTATCAGCCTGCGCCACAAGGGGAAACGGTGCTGGAGGTTGAGGGGCTGACCGCGCTGCATCAGAACGGCGGCTACAAGCTTAATGAGGTCAGTTTCAGCCTGCGTAAAGGCGAGGTGATCGGCATTTATGGACTGCTGGGCGCGGGACGCACGGAGCTGTTTAAGGGGCTGATTGGGCTGATGCCTTGTCAGTCGGGCCGGGTCCGGCTGTCCGGTAAGGATCTGGCTAAACGCACTTTTCAGCAGCGGCTGAAAAGCGGCATCGCGTTGGTGCCCGAAGACCGTAAAGGCGAAGGGGTGATTGAACTGATGTCGGTTACCGCCAATATGACGCTTTCTGACTTCAGCCTGCGCGGTTTTCGTCGGGCGCTGGGGCTGCTGAATCCGGGGCGGGAACAGCAGCGGGTCAGTGAGATGATCGGCCATCTGGCGATTAAAGTCAGCGATTCCGATCTGCCGGTCACGGCGCTGAGTGGCGGTAATCAGCAGAAGGTGGTGCTGGGTAAGGCGCTGATGACCGGGCCGCAGGTGGTATTGCTGGATGAGCCGACGCGCGGCATCGATGTCGGTGCCAAAACCGACGTCTATCACCTGATTGGCAATCTGGCGCAACAGGGGCTGGCCGTGATGTTTTCGTCGTCCGAGCTGGATGAGGTGATGGCGCTGGCGGACCGCATTTTAGTGATGGCCGATGGCCGGATAACGGCCGATCTGCCCCGCGCAGCGGCAACGAGAGAACATCTGATCGCGGCATCAACCCCGCAGGATTAAGCACCTGGCCCATTGGGCTAAGCTGGCCGGAGAACGTCATGAACCAAAAATATCTGCTCTATATGTACCTGCTCAAGGCGCGCACCTTTATTGCGTTGCTGATTGTGGTCGGCTTCTTCAGCGTGATGGTGCCGAACTTTCTGACCCCCTCTAACCTGCTGATTATGACGCAGCACGTCGCCATTACCGGGCTGCTGGCGATAGGGATGACGCTGGTGATCCTCACCGGCGGTATCGATCTCTCTGTAGGCGCGGTCGCCGGGATTTGCGGCATGGTGGCGGGTGCGCTGCTGACCAGTGGCATTCCGTTATGGGGCGGCAATACGCTGTTTCTCAACGTGCCTGAAGTGATTCTGGTGGTGGCGATCTTTGGCGTGCTGGTGGGGCTGATTAACGGTACGGTGATCACCCGGCTGGGCGTGGCTCCCTTTATCTGCACCCTGGGCATGATGTATGTGGCGCGCGGTGCGGCACTGCTGTTCAACGATGGCGGCACCTACGCCAATCTGGTCGGGATGCCCGCGCTGGGCAACACCGGTTTTGCCCTGCTGGGTTCCGGTACCGTGCTGGGGGTGTATCTGCCGATCTGGCTGATGCTCGGCTTCTTGCTGCTCGGCCTCTACCTGACGCGCAAAACCCCGCTGGGCCGTTACATCTACGCCATTGGCGGCAATGAGTCCGCCGCGCGGCTGGCGGGCGTGCCGATTATCAAAGTGAAAATTTTTGTTTACGCCTTTTCCGGCCTCTGCGCCGGTCTGGTCGGGCTGGTAGTGGCGTCTCAGTTGCAGACCGCGCATCCGATGACCGGCAACATGTTTGAGATGGACGCCATTGGTGCCACCGTGCTGGGCGGCACGGCGCTGGCGGGCGGACGTGGCCGGGTGTCCGGCTCAATTATTGGCGCGTTCGTTATCGTCTTCCTGGCGGATGGCATGGTGATGATGGGCGTCAGCGATTTCTGGCAGATGGTGATTAAAGGTCTGGTGATTGTCACAGCCGTCGTGATCGACCAGTTCCAGCAACGTCTGCAAAGCAAAGTGGTGCTGCTGCGTCGCCATGAAAAAAAGCAGCAGGCAGTGCCTCTCACTGATATCCGTCACAGTTAACAGGAGCGATTATGAGCCGCGAGCAACGTGGAAAAACAGTGGTGATTACCGGTGCCTGTCGCGGCATCGGTGCCGGGATCGCGGCGCGTTTCGCCCGCGATGGGGCCAGGCTGGTGATGGTGTCGAATGCCGATCGGGTCTTTACCACCGCTGACCAGCTTTCGCAGCAGTATGGCAGTGAGATTCTGGCGCTGCAGGTCGACGTCACAGATGAAGCGGCGGTGCAGCAGCTCTATCAGCAGGCCTTTGAACGCTTTGGTCAGATTGACGTCTCGATTCAGAATGCGGGCGTGATTACCATTGACCGCTTCGACACCATGCCGAAAAGCGACTTTGAACGGATTCTGGCCGTGAACACCACTGCCGTCTGGCTCTGCTGTCGTGAAGCGGCGAAATATATGGTGAAGCAGGGCAGCGGCAGTCTGATTAACACCTCATCTGGGCAGGGACGACAGGGTTTTATTTACACGCCGCACTATGCCGCCAGCAAAATGGGGGTCATCGGCATTACGCAGAGTCTGGCGCTGGAGCTGGCACCGTGGAACATTACGGTCAACGCCTTCTGTCCCGGCATCATTGAGAGTGAGATGTGGGATTACAACGATCGCGTCTGGGGCGAGATCCTCAGCAGCGAGGAGAAAACCTACGGCAAAGGTGAGCTGATGGCGGAGTGGGTGAAAAACATTCCGCTGAAGCGTGCCGGTCAGCCGGAGGATGTGGCCGGGCTGGTGGCGTTTCTGGCTTCAGACGATGCGCGCTATATCACCGGACAGACCATTAACGTGGATGGCGGCTTAATCTTCTCCTGAAGACGCCAGAGATAACCCCGGGCCTGCTGCACAGCAGGCCTTTTTTTGTGCCAGACTTTTCTGGTATATGCACAATTTGCCTCTGCTGTCCTGCATCGCCGTCACAATATGTTAAGGTAACTGTCAATGAATTTGACTTTATCGCAGCAACACATCAATCAACGTGCCGGGTGACATGATACGGAAAACAGGGGTTCTCTCTTTGATTGCGCTGTCGCTCTCTGCCTTGCAGAGCGCCCGTGCGTTTCAGACTGAAACGGCAGTGTCAGAAACGCCATTCGACAATCCTGCGCGCTACAGTGAGTCGCTGCCGACGCTTGGCAGCACCCGCGACGAGGATGAAGCGTGGAGCAAAAAGCTGGCAGCCGTGGCGAAAAGCATCGGTGAAGCGAGTAACAACAGCGACAGCAATGTGACGTTTGGCCAGCAGGCGGGCGTCTGGGCCTTCAATCATCTGCGCGATGAAGTGGCCGACCGGGTCGAGAGTGAAGGGCAGTCACTGCTTTCCCCTTACGGCACCGCGCAGCTCGATCTGAAAGTCGACATGAACGGTAACTTTGCCGGCACGGGCGGCGATCTCTTCAGCGCACTGGCCGACGAGAACAGCCTGCTTACCTTCAGCCAGCTTGGCCTGCATGATACCGGCGAGGGTCTGGTCGGCAATGCGGGACTGGGACAACGCTGGGACGCCGGTAACTGGCTGCTGGGCTACAACGGCTTTGTCGATCATGTCTTCAGCAGCGGCCTGCAGCGCGCCTCGGTGGGGACTGAGGCCTGGAGTGATTCGATGCGTTTCTCTGCCAACTACTATCAGCCGCTTTCCGGCTGGAAAAATCTGGGCAACTCGCAGCAGCAGCGCATGGCGCGCGGCTATGACATCACCAGCCAGAGCTATCTGCCCTTTTATCGTCAACTGGGCGTCTCGGTGAGCTATCAGCAATATCTGGGTGAGAATGTCGATCTGTTTAACAGCGGCAACCGCTATCACAATCCCTCCGCCATGTCGTTTGGCCTCTCTTACACGCCGGTGCCGCTGGTAACGCTGTCGGCCACCCACAAAACCAGCAGTGCCGGTGAAAGCCAGGATCAGCTGGGGCTGAAACTGAACTACCGCTTTGGCGTAGCGCTGAGCCGTCAGCTTGATGCCGGTAACGTCGCCGAAGCGCGCTCCCTGCGCGGCAGCCGTTACGATACCGTGACCCGCAGCGATACGCCGGTGCTCGCATTCCGTCAGCGCAAAACGCTGTCGGTGTTCCTGGCGACACCTCCCTGGCAGTTAAGCAGTGGCGAGAGCCTGCCGCTGAAGCTGCAGGTGCGGGCCAGCAATGACATCAAGGCAGTGAGCTGGCAGGGTGACACGCAGGCGCTGAGCCTGACGCCACCGGCCAATAATGCGGATCCGCAGGGCTGGAGTGTGATCCTACCGCAATGGGATCCGTCGCCAGACGCCAGCAACGAATACCGGCTGTCGGTGACGCTGGAGGACAGCAAGCAGCAGCGTGTCACCTCTAACTGGATCACCCTGAAAATTGAGCCGCCGATGGCCATGGACGCATCCCCGCAGAACGATCGTTACGATTTAATGGCACCCACCGGCACGGCGCTCTAACGGAAACCTGCCAGCACGGCGCTGGCAGGTAAATCCGGCCGGCGCGGTGCATGGCACGTCCGGCCGAGTTCATCACAGAGTCGTGCTGATGACAGGCTAACGTCAGGCTTATGTGTCAGTAGTAACATCGTGTTGCAATCATCAGCCGCAACTATCGCAGCGATGCGTAAGGGACGCCGGCAATATGCCGATAACAAAAGCAATTCCACCGCTTACTGGTCCTGCTGATGCGCCTGAGTTTACTGAAATATCTTGTCCCTTCTTTTCTCCGTCAGCGTGGCCTGCACGCCGCCGCGTCATTCCGATCGCTGGGGCGCGCTATGCCCGTGATTGAGTTCACGCCTGAGGGCATTATTCAGAAAGCCAGCCCGCTATTTCTGGCGGCCATGGGATACCGGGCGGAAGAAATTGTTGGTCAGCATCACAGCATGTTCTGTCCGCCCGCGCTGGTGAACTCGCCAGAATATCGCCGTTTCTGGCAGCGTCTGGCGGCAGGTGAAAGCTTCAGTGATAAATATCTGCGGCTGGCTAAAGGCATGCGACCAGTCTGGCTGGAGGCAAGCTATATTCCGGTGACTGACCGGCGCGGACGGGTTTTCAAAATCGTGAAAATAGCCGCGGATATTTCAGAGAGAATGCAGTCATCACTGGAGCAGGAGTCGATTATCAATGCGATCAGCCGCTCCATGGCCGTAATCGCCTTTCGTCCTGACGGCCACGTGCTGGAGGCAAATGATAACTTCCTGAAGGCTACCGGCTATCAGGCTGCCGAAGTCATAGGAAAGCATCACCGGCTTTTCTGTTCGGATGCGCTCTCTCAGAGTGAGGAGTACCGGCAGTTCTGGTTGAGGCTGAATCAGGGCGAGTTCTTTTCGGGCCAGTTTCCCCGTCTTAACCGGCGTGGCGAACCGCTCTGGCTCAGGGCCACTTACAATCCGGTATTCAACAGCGATGGACAGCTTACTAAAATTGTTAAATTCGCCACCGATGTGACGGAACAGGTGCTGCGTAATCAGCAGGAGTATGACGCGGCGTTAAATGCCTGGAACATGGCTGTCCAGACGCGGGGAAGTGCACAGGCGGGCGCGGGTGTTATCGACAACAGCATTCAGATGATCAGCCGGATTGCTGAAGAGATGAGTGTGGTGTCGGCAGACGTCACGCGCCTGAACAGCCAGTCTGACAGCATTGATGGCATGGTTGAAACCATCCGGCGCTTTGCCATGCAGACCCGCCTTATTGCACTGAATGCTGCCATTGAAGCGGCGCGCGCAGGCACGTCGGGCCGCAGCTTTGCCGTCGTGGCGGCAGAGGTCCGCAGCCTGGCGGCCAGCGTCAGCAGTGCGACCGAAGAAATTGAGCGGGTGGTAGCAGGGAATAATCAACTGGCCAGAGAGGTGCTGCGGGGAATTGAAACTTCGCTGGCGAACACCGGTCAGGGGGTACTGTTGATGCGTGAGGCGGGGGAAGTGATAGCCAGCATTCAGAAAGATTCAGAGCGGGTTGAAAGCGCCGTCAGAGACGTTGCCCGGGCAGCGCATAGCGAATAACGACGTCTGAACCGGCCGGATAAACAGGGCCGGTGAAGGCGTGCCCCTGAAGAACAGGGATTCATTGGGCCAGGTCCGGCGTTGTTACGAACAGGAGAATGAGGAATGGCGATTGTGACGCTTACCTTAAAAGCGTCGCTCAGCCCGGCAGGGGTCAGTTAACCAGTTTCGTCACGACACGAACGGCTCTGGCGTAAACTTCTCTCTGGCCGTTGACCGATCGCGCTTCCTGTTGTTTCAGGAACGCGATGATTTCCTGTATGCCTGCCGTTTTGCCTGACTTCAGCAGGCTGGAAACAGCCTGTCCTACCACGGCATAGACATCATCCATATCCGCTGGTTTATCGGTACTCAAAAGAAACTCCAGTGCAGCAATTCTGCTGAAAAGCATCTGATCGGACAACGCTTCGGTGATTCAGCCTGCCCGCACGTTTATCGAAAGCCAGCATCATGGCAGGGCCTTAAGCAGTTTTTCCCGCAGCGTGGCAACCTGGGTCGTCAGTTCACCAAGCTCACTGCAGGCGGTATCCATTACGGAGATCATATCGGCCGGGACGCCCGCCGCCGCGACTTTGAGCTGGTGGCCCTGTTCCGTCAGGGAGACCACAACCCGGCGCTCATCCTTCCCGGTGTCACGCTGCCGACAGATGATGCCTGCGCTCTCCAGCCGCTTCAGAAGCTGACTGAGTGTGCCGGAATCCAGCCGCACGCGTGCGCCAATATCGGAGACGGTCAGGGCATCTTTTTCCCACAGCACCAGCAGTACCAGATACTGCGGATAGGTCAGCCCCAGCGGTTTCAGCCGCGACTGATAGAGCTTTGTCATGGCGAGCGATGCGGAGTAGAGCGCAAAGCAGAGAAACTGGTCGATGGTTTCAGGCGCTGCACTGGCGGGAGAGGTATCAGCGATCCCCGCGGTTTCATCATTCATATCTTTACTCATTCTCAGTCCGGGGCAGGAGAGCCAGACCACCGGTGGCTTGTCAGCCCTGAAGTCTTGCTAAGCGTGTATCGGGAAGATGCGGACTGCGGCAGCATCTTTTGTCGGGTGTCAGACACCCAACTTTCAGGCGCTTTCGCGGCGAGAGGAAAAGCCGTTGGCTGCGCCTCCGTGTGAAAGGTGGCTCAGTATTGAGTCAAATTAAATTGAAGTCAACATAACCGGGCGTAGCCCCTGGCACACAACGTGCGCCAGGGGCAAATCGGCTGAAATTTGCCGCATCATTTAAGCGTTTAACGCAGAAGCGAATGTCGCACACTGTCAGCGCCACGATCAGGTCATCGGGTAATGACCGCGCAGCGCAGAAAGTTATCCATGACCGCAATCATTCTTCCCACCGCCAGCAGGTCAGCGGCCAGTAGCAGGTCGCTACGCACCAGTTTATCCATCAGGGCGCGGTCACTCATGTGCGCCTGAATCCGGCTGTAAAGCTCGGTCAGATGTATCCAGTTATTGGCGAAGGTATCCACGCTCAGATACTCCCCTTCGCTGAGCTGCTGCAGCAGAATATCCACGTCCTGTTTTAGCCCGCCGATACGGCTGATAAGATCAGCCGTATCGGCGGAACGGTGTCCGCCGGAAGGGTTCATACGGTGAAGGTCCCGACCATGCCACGCAGGTCGCGCGCCTGCGCCAGCAGGGACTGTGACGCAGAAGAGGACTCTTGTACCAGCGCGGCGTTATTCTGCGTGACGCCGTCCATCTGACTCACCGCAATGCTGACCTGGGAGATGCCCTGCATCTGCTCACCGGAGGAGAGTGAAAGGTTGTCCATGGCATCGGCCAGTTCACCTACGCGGCTGACAATTTTCAGGATGCGCTCACCCGTTCCTGCGGCCACCGTGACACCTTCCTCGACCTGCGTCACCGCCTGCTCAATCAGCTGCTTGATGTCGCGTGCCGCAGTGGCGCTGCGCTGGGCCAGCGATCGGACCTCACCCGCGACCACGGCAAATCCGCGACCGTCTTCCCCGGCACGTGCTGCTTCTACTGCGGCGTTAAGCGCCAGAATATTGGTCTGGAAAGCGATGCCCTCAATCACCGACGTAATGTCACGCACCCGCACGGCACTCAGCGAAATGTCATGCATGGTTTCTGACAGGCGCTGAACATCCGCTTCGCCTGCATGAGCCAGTGTGGCAGCCTCGCGTGCTGAACCCGCCGTCTGCTGCGCGCCCGCCGCATTGCTTTTTACCGTGGCGGTGAGCTGCTCCATGCTCGCTGCGGTTTCCTGCAGCGCAGCAGCCTGCTGCTCGGTACGGGATGACAGCTCACTGTTGCCCTGGGAAATCTCATCGGCCGCCAGCGCCACCGAAGCGGAAGCATCCTTGATTTGCGTTACCAGCCCGCGCAGATTGGTCTGCATACCGCTTAACGAAGCAAGCAGGCTGGTGCTGTCGCCACCGCGCAGCGTAACCGCGGAGGTGAGATCACCAGCCGCGATCGCGGCAGCCAGCGCCTGTGCCTGAACAGGTTCGCCGCCCAGCTGACGCATCAGCATACGCACAATAAACGCGCAGGTGGCGACCGCAGCCAGCACGGAGATCGCTGCCAGGATGATCAGTATCCAGGTGGTACGGGCGATAGCGTTCCCGTTTTCCACCACCGCATCCCGACTGTTGCGCATCTCCAGCTCAGTCAGATCGTTGATCGCTTTAAGCAGAGTCTGCTGCGCAGGACGCGCTACGGTTAATAGATAGTCGGTAACCTCCTGCTGACGGTTTTCCAGCCCGAGTTTTCCGGCGTTCATCAGGGTGGATAGCGCGGCCTCTTCGGCAGATTCAATTCTGCTCATCGCCTCACGTCCCGCGGGGCCGGCGTCAGTCTGCATCATGCGCGACAGCGCTTCACGATTGCTGATGTAAAGCGCCCGCTGTTTTTGCAGACGTTCCCATTCTGGCTTCATCGCAACAGGATCGGTCATCAGGGCCAGGTTACGCACTGCAATGGCCATATCCCGCACGCCGCCACGCATATCCAGCACGGTCTGGTACTTTTTCAGCCGGACATTGACCACCTCGTCCATGCTATTACGGGCGCTGTTCAGCGCCTGAATCGCGGTACCGGCACAAATAATAAACAGCAAAATCAGCAGGCCAAAACCTGCGCTAAGGCGCGTTGAGATTTTCATCGATCTTCCAGAAGAGTTCGTTGGGTAACTCGGTATCGGCAGCCGGAGAGGGTTCTGTAGGGTTGTACTTAACTAAATTGAGTGCTATTTAGTTTTGTGCGATAAAAGTACGATATGCCGGAATGTCTACCATGCAATCAGACCACCGGTAATAAATAAAAAAGCGTCGTGCTTCCAGGCTTTGTCACGCAAATTTGCGCAACGACTGACGGTAGCGATAACAGGGCAAGTTCTTGTTAATTCGTAAGTTAATGTCCCTTTCACAGTACATCCTGACGCGCTGTGTAGTGTCCCGCCTTTTCGGTCGTATAACCCGTCGAAACCGTCGTAATGCATAAATATAACCGGACCGGCCTGTTAATCTGGTCGCCGCTGCCGATAGAACACTCATCGATATTGATGACGTCACCGGCACGCGCCGCGCAGAGCAGGTCTTCTGTTGTGCTGGCGCGAGGCGGGTGGGAACGCGTGATTTCTATGAGCAGAAATAGCGGAGGGGTGATTATCGTCGGCAGTTAAGCTGACAGGCTATGAGAAATCCACCCCGGGTTTTTACAGATAATTAAAACAACACTCTGACACTCTCCATCACCGGGAATGAACGCATGCGCCTGAAACTTTTCTGGCTCGCAGTGCTGAATATTGCGACCATCATTTTACTCTCCATACTGTGGGAATTCGGGCTTGAGGCGCGGATTTCCAGCCTGCTGGGCCTGGGCTACGATCCCGGTTTCGAAACCAGCGAGCGGGTGCGTTTTATCCTGACTGCGACTGCATTTGCCGGGCTGGCAATGATTATTCCGGCGCTGTTTATCGTGAATCTGGTCCGCAGATCGCTGAGTGCAGAAAAAAACGCACTCAGGCTGGCCGGCACGGATGCGCTGACCGGCGTGATGAATCGCCGATCATTCACCGCACACCTTGCTGCGCTGAATACCGGCGAGGTGCCTTATACCCTGACGCTGCTCGACATCAATGATTTCAAGAGTATCAATGACCTGAACGGTCATCGTCAGGGCGACGCCACGCTGGTTGCGCTGGCCGGACTGCTGACCACCTCGGCGGGCACGCAGAGCCAGGTGTTTCGCATTGGTGGGGATGAGTTTGCTATCGTAACCGCGGCGTCGCAGGCTGAGCAGGCGCTGGCCGCCGCTGAAAGTCTCTGTCAGCATGCAGCATCCATCCGGACCGGCCCGCATACCTTCCTCAGTCTCTCTGCAGGCATTGCCAGTTCAGCCTGCACCGGGCAGGCCGATGTGGTGCGGGCGGCGGATCTGGCGCTGTACGAAGCTAAACAGAACACGCGTTCTCATCTGGCGCGATTCACACCAGACATGGAGCTGCGCTTTCGCCAGCGGGAAAGGCTGGAGCAGGAGGTCGTTGCTGCCGTCAGCGGCCACGCCATCGTTCCCTTTCTGCAGCCGCTGGTGTCGCTGCGAAGCGGAAACATTACCGGCTTTGAAATACTGGCACGCTGGATCACCGCGTCGGGGCAGACGGTTTCACCCGCTGAGTTTCTGCCGGTGGTGGAACGGCTTGGGCTGATGGACAGCATGACGGTGGCGCTGCTGCAGGATGCGGTCAGTGCAACACGGGCATGGCCTGCCGGGCTCTGCCTGTCGCTGAACATTACCCCGGAGCAGCTGCTGAGACCGTCGCTGACCACCTGTCTGTCCCGCATCATGCAGCATGCCGGACCGGTCATGCTGGAACTGGAGATCACGGAACAGAACGTCATGGCTATCTCTGATGATGCCCGTGAAGCGATCCGCCTGCTGAAAGAGGCCGGTATTGGCGTGGTACTGGACGATTTCGGCACTGGCTATTCCAACCTCTCCGTACTGCTGGGGCTGGGGATTACCAAAATCAAAATTGATCAGACGTTTATTGCCGGAATTGTGACCGGGTCGGAGCAGCGTAAAGTCGTGGAAACGCTGCTGGCGCTCTGTCAGGGGCTGAATGTGGTGATTACGGCAGAGGGCATCGAGGATGTCGCTACACTGCGGTGGCTGAGAAAACGCGGCTGTGATTATGGTCAGGGGTATCTTTTCAGCCGTCCGGTGCCTGCCGGGCAGGCAACCACGCTGCTGGCATCGGCCAACGTAGAAGAGCTGATGCAGGAAGAGGCTGTGGCGGTTAACTTAGTCAGGGCGCTGGGCTAAACTGGCGTGAGAACGGATTATGGCTGGCATGAGTCAGTAAACAGGCCCGGCAGGAAGCGCCGGGCCTGCTGTCTCATCAGAACTGGTAAATCAGACCCAGCGCGGTGATGTCGTCGGTCGCCAGACCGAGCGGGTTATTATCTTTCAACAGGTTGATGCGGTATTCACCATAGACCGACATGTTCTTGTTGAAGTAGTAAGTGGCACCCACGGCGGTGTACTTAATAATGTCGGCATCGCCGATATTTTCAATCTCTTTGCCCTTCGATGAGACGTAACCCACGGATGGGCGGAAGCCGTTCAGGAACTGATACTGCGCCACGGCTTCAAAGTTTTGCGCTTTGTTGGCGAAGCCGCCGCTGATCGGCGTGGCGTTCAGGGTTTCGCCGTACATTGCGGCCAGATAAACCTGGTTCGCATCATATTTGACTGAGGTTGCCCAGTGCTGGGCTTTTTCGCCTTCACCGCGTGCGGCTGCGTTCTGCGCCGTGGTGCGATCCAGGCTGGCAAACGCGCCAGCGAAGCTCAGGCCGAAATCGAAGTCATAAGACGCGGAGAGGGCAAAACCATCGCCATTCGAACGACGCACGCCGTCGATGTTACTGCTGCGGTCGTTTTTACCCTGATACTGTGCAGCAAGGTTTAACCCGTCTACCAGACCAAAGAAATCACTGTTACGCCAGGTCAGCACGCCGGTTGAGCGGCCAGAGAGGAAGGCGTCGGTATAACCGGAATCGCCGCCGAAGAACGGCAGCATATCGGTGTAACTCAGCGCGTCATAGACCAGGCCATAGTTACGTCCGTAATCCAGCGCACCGGCCTTACCAAATTTCAGGCCAGCATAGCCCAGACGGGTACGGTTGGTGGCCTGTGCGTCACTGCCTTCAGAGTTGTGAAGGCTGTACTGATACTGCCAGAAGCCATAACCGGTGAGCTGATCGGTAATCTTCGTCTCACCCTTAAAACCAAAACGGGCATAAGAAGAGGTATCACCGTTGTTGTTATCGTCGTCAGAAAAGAGGTGTGACACGTTAATCTTGCCGACCAGGTCCAGCTTATTGCCATCCTTGTTATAAATTTCTGCGGCCTGTGCGGAAGAAAGACCGATCAGTAACGGCATAATAGCCGTCAGTAAAGTGCGCTTCATCATTTAATTATTACCCTGTATTCATTAATTATTATTCCCCTGTTTCGGGGTGAAATGAAAATGACACAAAAAGTTAAAATTACAAAGCGTAATAAAAGTAACAAAATGTGATGTCTATATTCAGCTAATGAATAACAGCAGGGGACAGAAGATTAAATGACAAGGTAATAAGATTTTCTTCTAATAAAACCTTAAGGGGGTATGGTGTAAAACTACATTTTAATCAATAAATTAGTTAAAAAAACACACTATAATCCATAAGTTAACTGTATATAATTGAATCACATCACTCCCTGTATTAATTATAGTGAGTTTTATGAAATTGATAATTTCACAAGGATTCCCTTCTAATCATTAGTCTGCATATTAATATCTGTTCATCTTTTCAGAAATATTATTTCCCGCCCGATAATCACGTCAGAAATAATCTGCACGACACTGATTAAAGTGTCATCACATTGATCATTAATTAATCGATGACAGGCGGTAAAATTAATCCGCCAGGCGTGATAAATGAAAATAGTTTGTTAATTTTCGCTATTTAGCGCTCTTAGTTCAGGCGAAATCCGGCGACCACCGCTGCACCAGTGAGAGGCAAACTGCGCTAAAACAGGGCAGGAAATGGGTTTTTATGGAGAGATAATTTAGCAGCGATCACAAAAGCGATATTTCATCCCGCGAATGCATAATTCCGCTGTTTAAAACCCGGCTTTGCCGCTGCAATCAGACAATTATTCACTATATATGCAAATTAAGTGAATATTGTCAGCATCTAACTCATTGATATTCCGTTGTGATGACCATTTTATGCATTAATTATCTGGCTGGCACGTTAACTGCACTCTACAGTAGGGCTGCACTACAACATCCTTTAACAATTTTAAAACATAAGCTTTACCTGGCCGGTAAAGTAAAGCAGGAGAGTGGGTTATGGCACTGCACGTTTCACGTCACGATTTCGATCAATGGATGATGCCGGTTTATGCACCTGCGACCTTTATACCGGTTCGCGCAGAAGGCTCCACCGTCTGGGATCAAAACGGTAAAGACTATATCGACTTTGCCGGTGGCATCGCTGTTAATGCGTTAGGGCATGCGCATCCGGCATTGCAGCAGGCGTTGCAGGAACAGGCCGCACGGTTATGGCACACCGGTAATGGCTACACCAACGAACCGATCCTGCGACTGGCGAAGCAGTTGATCGACGCCACCTTCGCTGACCGGGTGTTCTTCTGTAACTCCGGGGCGGAAGCGAACGAAGCGGCGCTGAAGCTGGCCCGTAAAGTGGCACATGACCGTGTCGGCCCGCATAAAAGTGGCATTGTGGCGTTTAAGAATGCGTTTCACGGGCGCACCCTGTTTACCGTGTCAGCCGGTGGTCAGCCCGCCTACTCAAAAGATTTTGCGCCGTTGCCGCCTGAGATCCAGCATGCGCCGTTTAACGATCTGGCTGCAGCCGCTGAACTGATTAATGACCATACCTGCGCCGTCATTGTTGAACCGATCCAGGGTGAGGGCGGCGTGCTGCCTGCCGATCCGGCGTTCCTGCGTGGACTGCGTGAACTCTGTGATAAGCATCAGGCCGTGCTGATTTTTGATGAAGTGCAGAGCGGCGTGGGTCGTACCGGTTCGCTCTACGCCTATATGCATTATGGCGTCACGCCGGATGTCCTCACCAGCGCCAAAGCGCTGGGCGGCGGCTTCCCGATAGGTGCGATGCTGACCCGGGACGATCTGGCGCGGGTGATGGGCGTCGGCACCCATGGCACCACCTATGGCGGCAATCCGCTGGCGGGCGCGGTCGCCGGTAAAGTGATGGAGCTGATCAACCAGCCTGACATGATGACGGGTGTCACGCAGCGTCACGAGTGGATTGTCGCGGCCCTGGATGAGATCAATCAGCGCCTGCATCTGTTTAAAGAGGTGCGCGGTCTGGGTCTGCTGATTGGCGCAGTGCTGAGCGACGACTTTGCCGGTAAAGCCAAAGAGATCAATCTGGCCGCCGCTGAGATGGGCGTGATGGTGCTGATTGCCGGGGCTAACGTGGTCCGTTTTGCCCCCGCGCTGAATATCAGTGAGCAGGAAGTGAAGCTCGGCATGGCACGCTTTGCCGAGGTGTGTGAACGCCTGGTACGAGGGTCCGCATCATGATGGTAATCCGTCCGGTTGAACGCGATGATTTAAGCCAGCTGATGGCGCTGGCCGGTAAAACCGGCGGCGGGCTGACCTCGCTGCCCGTTGATAGCGCCACGTTACAGGCGCGTATCGATCGATCGCTGCAGACCTGGGAGGATACGCTGCCGCGCGCAGAGCAGGGCTATGTCTTTGTGCTGGCGGACAGTGAAGATAACCGCGCCGTGGGCATCTGCGCCATTGAGGTGGCGGTCGGCCTGCAGGATCCCTGGTACAACTTTCGCGTCGGCACCCAGGTGCACGCTTCGAAAGAGCTGAATGTCTATGCCGCGCTGCCCACCCTGTCGCTGAGTAACGATCACACCGGCAGCAGTGAGCTCTGCACGCTGTTCCTCGATCCTGACTACCGTGACGGCAAAAACGGCTATCTGCTGTCGAAGTCCCGCTTCCTGTTTATGGCCAGTTTCCGTGAACGCTTCACCAATCGGGTGGTGGCTGAGATGCGTGGCGTCAGCGATGAGCAGGGGCATTCACCGTTCTGGGAGAGCGTCGGCAGCCGTTTCTTCTCAATGGAGTTCAGTAAGGCCGATTTCCTCAGCGGCACCGGCCAGAAGTCCTTTATCGCGGAGCTGATGCCGAAGCATCCGCTCTATATCGACTACCTGACGCCAGAGGCGCAGGCCGTCATCGGACAGGTGCATCCACACACCGCACCGGCCCGTGCCGTGCTGGAGGCGGAAGGCTTCCGCTACCTTAACTATGTCGACATTTTTGATGGCGGTCCGACGCTGGAGTGTGATATCGACCACATTCGCGCCGTACGCAAAAGCCGTCTGCGCAGCGCAGAGCCGGGCGAAAATCCGGCTGATGCGCCGCTCTGCCTGGTTGCCAATAACCATTACCGCCAGTTCCGTGTGGCGCTGATCCCGGCCCATGCCGACGGCGACAGCGTGCAACTCACGGATGAACAGATGCAGACGCTCCACTGCCAGCCGGGCGACAGCCTGCGCGTAGTGACGCTCTGCAAAGAGGAGAAAACAGCATGACGCACCTGATAAAGGGAGAATGGCTGAGCGGCGACGCGGAGATCCTGACCAAAGCGGATCCGGTCAGCGGCGAGACGCTATGGCAGGGCCAGGCAGCATCGGCCGCGCAGGTCACGGCGGCCTGTGACGCGGCGCGCGCCGCCTTTCCGGCCTGGGCCAGACGCCCGCTGGCGGAACGGCAGGCGATCATAGAGAAATTTGCTGCCGGGCTTGAAGCGCGAAAAACAGACATAGCAGAAACCATCGCCCGTGAAACCGGCAAGCCGCGCTGGGAAGCGCTGACTGAAGTTGGCGCGATGATCAATAAAATCGGCTTTTCGGTGAAGGCGTACCATAGCCGCACCGGTGAGCAGCATGAAGGCGAAAGCTCGCTGCGCCATCGTCCGCACGGGGTGCTGGCGGTATTTGGTCCCTATAACTTCCCCGGTCACCTGCCAAACGGGCATATCGTTCCGGCGCTGCTGGCAGGCAATTGCCTGGTCTTTAAACCCAGTGAACTGACGCCGCTGACCGCCGAGAAAACGGCTGAGATCTGGCTGGCCGCGGGCCTGCCAGATGGCGTGCTGGCGCTGTT
The DNA here is from genome assembly GCF_016658625.1 of Pantoea sp. S62. Taxonomy (NCBI): domain Bacteria; kingdom Pseudomonadati; phylum Pseudomonadota; class Gammaproteobacteria; order Enterobacterales; family Erwiniaceae; genus Pantoea; species Pantoea sp. S62. The sequence continues at coordinate 111,341 of NZ_JACVVI010000013.1, forward strand.
ACAGGGCGGACGTGAAACCGGTCAGGCGCTGGCCACCTGTAGCCAGATTGATGGCCTGCTGTTTACCGGCAGCGCCCACACCGGCTATCAGCTGCATCGCCAGTTTGCCGGTCAGCCTGAGAAGATGCTGGCGCTGGAGATGGGCGGCAATAACGCTCTGATTGTAGAAGATCCGGCTGACCTGGATGCGGCCGTCAACATCACGTTGCAGTCCGCCTTTATTACCGCCGGTCAGCGCTGCACCTGCGCCCGGCGTCTGCTGGTTAAACGTGGCGAGGCGGGTGATGCCTTTCTGCAGCGGCTGGCTGAGGTGGCAGGGCGACTGCAACCGGCCGCCTGGAATGCTGAGCCGCAACCCTTTATGGGCAGCGTGATCTCCACCGGCGCGGCAGAGAAGATTATGGGTGAGTGGCAACGTCGGGTGGAGGCGGGTGGCGAAGTGCTGCTGGCGATGCGCTGGCCGGATCGCCACAGCGCCATACTGACGCCAGGCATTATCGATTTAACCGATGTGCAGGGCATCCCGGATGAAGAGGTCTTTGGCCCGCTGCTGGGCGTCGTCCGCTATGATACCTTTGATGAGGCGATTATGCTGGCGAACCAGACCCGTTACGGCTTGTCGTGCGGATTAATCTCGCCTTCGCGCCAGCAGTTTGATCAGCTGCTGCTGGAAGCGCGTGCCGGTATCGTCAACTGGAACAAACCGCTGACGGGCGCAGCCAGTACGGCACCGTTTGGCGGCATTGGGGCGTCGGGTAACCATCGCGCCAGCGCCTGGTATGCGGCGGATTACTGCGCCTGGCCGATGGCCTCACTAGAGACGCCGGACCTGACGCTGCCCGCCACGCTGTCGCCGGGCCTGGATTTCTCCGCGCCGGAGAAAACATCATGAAGGCAACCGAAGCCAACTTTGATGGACTGGTGGGATTAACGCACCACTATGCCGGGCTGTCGTTTGGTAACGAAGCTTCAACCCGCAACCAGCTGCAGCCCTCGAATCCCCGTCTGGCGGCAAAGCAGGGGCTGCTGAAGATGAAAGCGCTGGCCGATATGGGCTACGTGCAGGGAGTGATCCCGCCACATGAGCGGCCTAATATTGCGGCGCTGCGTCAGCTCGGATTCAGCGGCAACGATGAGCAGGTGCTGGCGGCAGCCGGCAAAACCGCGCCGGGATTACTCTCCGCCTGCAGCTCCGCGTCGGCGATGTGGGTCGCCAATGCCGCTACGGTTTCGCCGTCCGCGGACAGCGTGGATGGCCGGGTTCACCTGACGGTGGCAAACCTTAACAACAAATTCCACCGGGCGATGGAAGCGCCGGAAACGGCCTGGCTGCTGCGTTCCATCTTCCGCGACGATCGCCATTTTGCGGTGCACGATGCGCTACCGCAGGTGGCGATGTTTGGTGATGAAGGGGCGGCTAACCACAACCGGCTCGGCGGCGCCTATGGCGAGCGCGGCGTGCAGCTGTTTGTCTATGGCCGCGACAGCAGCCATGAGGGCAACGCTCCGCAGCGTTATCCGGCGCGGCAGACCCGTGAGGCCAGCGAGGCAGTGGCCCGTCTGCATCAGCTTTCACCCGAAAGCGTGCTGTTCGCGCAGCAGAATCCTGCGGTGATCGATCAGGGCGTGTTTCATAACGATGTGATTGCGGTCAGCAATCAGCAGATGCTGTTCTGTCATCAGCACGCCTTTGTTAATCAGCCTGAGCTGCTGGCGCAGCTTCGGGCGCGCGTACCCGGCTTTGTGACACTGGAAGTACCAGCAGATCGGGTCTCGGTAAAAGAGGCGGTAGAGACCTATCTGTTTAACAGCCAGCTGCTCAGCCGTCCTGACGGTAGCATAATGCTGGTGCTGCCGGAAGAGTCACGTCAGCATCCGGGTGTCTGGCGCTATCTGTGTGAACAGGTCGAAGGTGATACGCCACTGAAAGCCCTGAAGGTGTTTGATCTGCGCGAAAGCATGTATAACGGGGGAGGCCCGGCCTGCCTGCGTTTGCGGGTGGTGCTGACGCCTCAGGAGCAGCAGGCAGTCAATCCGGCGGTGCTGATGAACGACAGGCTCTTCAATACGCTGAATCACTGGGTTGACCGTCACTACCGCGATCGCCTGACCCAGGCCGACCTGGTCGACCCGCAGTTGCTGCGTGAGGGACGTGACGCGCTGGATGAACTGACGAAGCTGCTAGACTTAGGAAATGTATATGCATTTCAGCAGTGAAGGAGGCGGCAGCTCAGGCTGCCGCCTGCTCAGGGCGAAAAGGAGGAACGATGCAGGACTTTTTACAGCAAACGCTCTCCGGCGAAGTACCGCGTAAGCGTAGTGGTGAAACGGCGCATCTTCGCTGGCAGTGGTTGTATCACGGCATACTGTTAATGGAGCCAACGGTGCCGGTTAAACAGGCGCTGGTGCTTTCCGCCGGGATCCACGGTAATGAAACCGCTCCGGTTGAAATCGTGAACCAGCTGATTAATCCCCTGCTGCGCGGCGAAAAACCGTTGCAGCAGCGCATGCTGGTGATTCTGGGTAACCCGTCAGCGTTGCGGGCTGGCAAGCGCTATGTGCGCTATGACATCAACCGGCTGTTTGGCGGACGCTGGCAGCAGATTGACGATAGCGATGAGGCCCGCCGCGTGCTGCGGCTGGAGCAGACGCTGGAAACGTTCTGGCAGCTGGGTGAGTGCGATGAGACGCGCTGGCATCTCGACATGCACACCGCGATTCGCGGCTCTTACCATCTTCAGTTCGGCGTGATGCCGCACAACGAGCGCCCCTGGCCGCCCGGGTTTCTCGACTGGCTGGCCGCAGCCGGTCTGGAAGCGCTGGTATTTCATCGTGCGCCGGGCGGCACCTTTACTCATTTCAGCTGCGAGCACTTCGGTGCGGCCAGCTGCACCCTGGAGCTGGGCAAAGCGTTGCCGTTTGGCGAGAACGATCTCAGTCAGTTCAGTGCGGCACAGCAGGCGCTGGCATCGTTACTCTATGGTGAAGCCATGCCCGTCACTACGGTTAAGCCGCGCCATTATCGGGTCGCGCAGCAGATCACCCGGCTGAGTGAGCACTTTACGCTGCATATGTCACCGGAAACGCTGAACTTTACCGCCTTTCCACAGGGGACGTTGCTGGCGGAAGATGGCAACACCCGCTATTACGTGCAGCAGGCACGGGAATATGTGCTGTTCCCGAACCCCAACGTAGCAGCCGGGTTGCGTGCCGGACTGATGCTGATAGAAGAGGGCGAACAGACCCAGGCACTGCCGGTCTGATGCCTGAAGTTACCGGTGCCGTTCATCGGTGCTAAAAAATCGGCAGGAAAAGCGGGAGAGAGCCTTCCGCTTTCCTGTCGTAACCATTACACTCCTCCATGATTTCTGCGAAATTCGCTGTAAATTCATAAACGTTTTCAATTTCTCACGCCTTTCTTCTTATTCTCTTCATGATTGCCCGATTTTTATCTTTTATGCTTTCACGGCTTTACTCAGGCTCTGAGTAGTTGACGTTCAGCGTCGTATGCTTGTTTCCGAAGACGCGACAGAGTGCTGTCGTCATTATCATGAATTATAAGGACACGATTATGCGCAAACTGACTTCCCTTTTACTGGCTTCTTCGCTGGCGTTTGGTGCAGCCACCGCCGTCCATGCAGCAGCAGATAACCTGACTCCACCGCCAGCGGGCAGCGAAAAAGCGATGCACAAACCGCCAATGCGCCATGGCCCGGAGATGATGTTTAAAGGTCTGAACCTGACCGACGCGCAGAAAACGCAGATGCGCGACATCATGAAAGAGAGCCACAAAGATATGCAGCGTCCGTCGCTGGATGAGCGTCGCGCAGCCCACAGCATCATTGCCTCTGACAGCTTTGATCAGAGCAAAGCAGAAGCGCAGGCAGAAAAAATGTCTGCCAATGCAAAAGAGCATGCGCTGAAGATGCTGGAAACGCAGAACAAGCTCTATAACGTGCTGACGCCGGAGCAGAAAAAACAGTACAACGCGAACTTTGAAAAGCGTCTGACTGAGAAAGGCCCGCACGAAGGAAAAATGGCACCGCCAGCAGAACCGGCTGAATAACCTTAATTAAGCCAACGGTCTGAGACCGCCGACGCTGTCCACTGAAATGAGTGGGCAGCATCGGCGGTTTTTTTATAGCGGAAGAATAGGGTAGGCACCCGACAGAATCGGGCGGCAGAGAATTTTGTAGCCGTCGTGGTCAAAACCGCCTTTGGGCCGCTGCAGTTTTCTGGCTTCATCCATGCTGCTGACCGAACCGAGATAGAACCAGTGGTCGATGACGTGGATCTGCGTCATCTCTTTGCCTTCCTCCACCAGACCTACGGCACCCTGCCACGGCCAGCAAAAGACCCGCACATTTTCCAGCGCTTCCAGCAGACGATCCTGATGATCGCTGACCGGCTCTTTACCGCAGCAGGCACCGGCGCAGCGGCGCAGTGCCGAACGGAAGCAGCCTCGTCCCGCACTCAGCGCTTCCAGACCCAGCAGGCCATGACAAAGCTGATACTCATCCGCAAGCTGCTTCAGTCGTTCAAGGGCGGCAAAGCGACTGCGATAGAGGCCAAAAAGGTTGGGAGACTGGCTGAAATCAAGATCTTTTGCGTAAACCACGTTTGGTTTGCCATCGGTAATCTGCAGCGAACAGAGCTGCCGGTTTTTGCGCAGTCGCTTATTAAACAGCGGTTGCTGGGTTTTGATCATCTGCGCTTCCAGCAGCAGTGCGCCGAGATCGCCTGCGGTAGGGATCCAGCTGACTCGCCGCGACTGACGCAGCATTTTCGCCTCATCAGGAGTGCGAAAATGGGACATTACCCGCGAACGCAGATTCACGCTTTTACCGATATAGAGCGGCAGCGACTCACTCTCGCCGTGAAAGGTATAGACGCCAGGGTGATTCGGCAGACCTTCCAGCCATTCACGCAGGTGTTCAGGATATTGATAAATTGTATTCGCGTCGGGTTCGGGGCGAAGAATGGCAGCACGTCTGGCCAAAATGGACTCCACTTACTGGTTGTCCATACAGCATAACAGGCAGGCGAAATGATCGCCAGCCGTCTGGTTAAAGACGCCGTGTCGCCAGCCAGCAGATCAGCGAACCCAACGTAATCATCGCGACCCCCTGCCAGAAGGCCAGCGGTGGCGTCAGGCCGAGCCATAGCGATCCCAGCAGGGCCGACAGCACCGGCGTAAAGTAGGAGGCAGTGGCCAGCAGCGTCAGGTTGCCCTGCTGAATCCCGTGGTTCCAGGCGGAGTAGGCGATGGCGGTAGAGAGGCCGACAAACAGCACCTCCAGCAGCGGGACCAGCGCAAAGGTCATCGGCGCAGAACGATCGCTGATGGCATATTTTATCCACAGTGCCAGCGCGGTCAGGATAAAAAACAGCGTAACGCCGTTCGAACCCCGGGCAAAGCGGCGGGTAACGTTGTTGTAGAGCGCCCAGGTCAGGGCGGCGATAAAGGCGAGTGCATAGGCGTCAGGATTGCGCAGCATGTTCTGCCATAGCAGCGCAGGCGAGCTGTTGCCGCTGCCTTTCATCACCCAGACGATACCCAGCAGCGACAGCAGCAGTCCGGGCCAGAGCCAGACGCGGAAACGTTGCTGATTAAATGGGATCGCCAGCACAATGGTGAGGCAGGGCCAGAGATAGTTAATCATCCCCAGCTCCAGCGACTGACTGCGATCACTGGCCAGCCCGATAGCCAGCGCCAGAGAAATTTCGTAGCCCACGAAGAGGATGCCGCCCAGCCATAAATAGATTGCAGGCATTGCGCCGGGCTTTGGCAGGCCGCGGGTCAGGCAGAGCAGCATGGCGGTAGTGCTGTAGATCAGCGCCGCGCCGCCGGTAGCGCCAAAGGCTTCACTGACGCTGCGCAGCAGGCCAACGGTGGTGCTCCAGAGCAGAATGGCGATAAGCCCGATAAGGGTGGCGCGCGAAACGGTGGCAGGCATACAGCGATCAACAAGGTGAGTGAGAGAAGCCTCCCTTGCCGGGGCAAAGGAGGCGCGGGATTACTTCCAGAAGTCGTCAAATACCGTGATCGGCGGGCGACGTTTGTGCTCGGTTTTCAGATACCAGCCTTCGATAATGCGGGCGTTATCAGGATTGATGGTTTTCCCTTCCAGATAATCATCGATCATCTCGTAGGTGACACCCAGCGCCACTTCATCCTGCAGGCCTGGACGATCATCTTCCAGATCGGCAGTCGGCTTCTTCAGGTAGAGATGTTCCGGGCAGCCAAGATGCTTCAGCAGCTGTTTGCCCTGACGCTTGTTCAGGCGGAACAGCGGGTTGATGTCAGTGCCGCCATCGCCATACTTGGTGAAGAATCCGGTGACCGCTTCCGCCGCGTGATCGGTGCCGACCACTACCCCTTTGGTCATGCCGGCAATGCTGTATTGCGCTTTCATTCGCTCGCGCGCTTTTTCATTGCCGCGCACGAAGTCGGAAAGCGTGATACCCGCGTCTTTCAGCGCGCGCTCACTGGCCAGCACCGACTCTTTGATATTGACCACCAGCGAACGGTCAGGCTTGATGAAAGCCAGCGCGTCCTGGCAATCCTGCTCATCCGCCTGCACACCATAGGGCAGACGCACGGCAATGAAGGTATAGTCGTTGTCACCGCTCTCCTGACGCAACTCGCTGATTGCCGTTTGCGCCAGCTTACCCGCCAGTGTTGAATCCTGACCGCCGCTGATCCCCAGCACCAGCGTTTTCAGTCCGCTGTGACGTTTCAGGTAGGCTTTCAGAAAATCGACGCTGACGCGCACTTCCTGGTCGGCGTCGATAGCGGGTTTCACACCCAATGCTTCAATAATTTCCTGCTGCAGTGACATGAACTTCTCCTCAGGTCAGTGGCCTGTCGGCTCGATGCGAACGTTTTAATAAAGCTAACGTGCCTTCGCCAAAACAACAAGCTTAAGCGGCAACTGATTACGCCTTAACATTGCGAAATCAGTGAGTTTTTACCTGCGGCAGCGGTTTTTTCGCCAGCACGCTGAACATCAGAATTGCCATCATAAAGCAGCCGAAAATGGTGGCACACATGCTCAGTACCGAGGTGCCGCCGATGCCGGTGATCGGCACAGTAATTGCGCCCAGCGTGAACATGGTGACGCCAATCACGGCAGAGGCGCTGCCCGCGCGGTGGCCCTGACTCTGCATCGCCAGTGATGAGGCGGTGGTGGCGATCACGCCATTACTGGCGATGGTAAAGAACAGTGCGACCAGCAGCAGTGCCAGCGGTGCATGGAGCAGCGCAGTCAACAGCAGCAGGCTGGAGGCGACAAAGGCCAGCGTCAGCCCGCCTTTCAGCACCCGATACTCGCCCCAAAGCGGACAGAGACGGGCGCTGGTCTGCGAGGCAATGATCAGACCAAAACCGTTGGCCGCAAAGCAAAAGCTGAAGGCCTGAGGCGACAGGCCATAAATCTGCTGCAGCACAAACGGTGAGGCACCAATGTAGGCGAACATCCCGGACATCATAAAGCCCTGCGTCAGGCAGAAGCCCATAAAGGGGCGATGGGTTATCACCTGACCCAGCGCGGCGTAAGCGGAGAAAATCGATCCTTTACTGCGCCGTTCTTCTGGCAGTGTTTCATGCAGCTTCCAGCGTGCCAGCAGGATCAGCAGAATGGCAATGCCGCCCAGCACCATAAAGATGCCGCGCCAGTTGACTATCGTCATTAGCACACCGCCCAGTACCGGTGCACCAATCGGCGCCAGACCGTTGACCAGCATCAGCAGCGCGAAGAAGCGCGTCAGCTCATGACCGCTATACATGTCACGCGCAATCGCCCGTGACAGCACGGCGCCGCCCGCACCTGCTAACCCTTCGAACAGTCGTGCCAGCAGCAGCTGGTTAATATCCTGCGCCAGCGCACAGCCCATCGAGGCGATAAATAGCAGCACCAGTGACAGGGTCAGCGGGCGCAGGCGACCAAACTTATCGCTCATCGGGCCAAACAGCAGCTGGCCAACGCCCAGACCCAGCAGGCCGGCGGTCAGACTCAGCTGCGCGGTTGCGGTTTCAGTGTGCAAATCCTGCGCCATTTGTGGCAGTGCGGGCAGATAGAGGTCAATGCAGAGCGGGCCAAGTGCGGCCAGCAGGCCGAGCGTAATGGCGTAAACCAGGCGGTTAGAATGTACAGGGGTCATTTATCCTCGGAGTCGTCAGCGGTGGGGTGAACAGAAAGCGGGCAAGGCAGTAAATTGCAGATACCCGTAACGCCGCTACCACACTGATCAACGCCCTCACTGATGATGGCCGATGAGTCTGAAAATGAATCGTTACAGGGTGTCTGTTTTGCGGGGAAGTATACGTCTGCGTTGACAGCAAAACAGCCTTCTTTACGATATCCTGACATTTGCTATGCGATGAATTGTTGCTCATAAACTTGATAAATCAGCATTTATGTTCCAGGCTTGTTTCCACATGGACAATCAATGAGGAACAACAAGATGAATAAAGTGATGGGATGTATCGCTGCGGCGCTGACGCTGGCTGCACTGTCTGGTTGTACGACTTACGATCGTGCTGAAAGCTACGTGACTAAGCCAGTCGTTAAGGATGTTAAAAAAGGTATGACCCGCGATCAGGTTCGTCAGATCGCTGGTACGCCGTCTACTGAAATCACCATGGTTCACGCGCGCGGCACCTGCCAGACTTACGTATTGGGTCAGCGCGACGGTAAAGCACAGACTTACTTCGTGAGCTATAACGACACTGGCCGTGTGATGAACTACGGCTTCCAGAGCTGCGCGGAATATGACACCGATCCGCAGGTTCAGCAGTAATACGTAGCACCCCTGAATAGCAAACGGCCCGTCGTCATGACGGGCCGTTTTTCGTTGCGGCGCGGACTACAATCCCGCCGGCCGCGGCACCTCAACATAATCACCGTCTATCTGCCGCTGGTAGTAGTGGCCGTCCTGCACATAGAAACGTTTACCATTAAAGTCGAGTACCCGCATTTCACTGCTGACCCGCGACTCTGCTGGCGGCTCGACCACCACATACTCTTCGCCATGACGCTGATAATAACTGCCGTTCAGCAGGTAGTAGGTCAGTCCGCCAATCAGCACCGCGGTAGCGGCTTCAGGTAAAAAACGCACCGGGCCAGGACCGCCCCAGTGGGGGCCAGGACCGCCCCAGTGGGGGCCGGGTCCGCCATGTCGGCCCCATCCACCCGGGCCCCAGTCGCCAGGGTGGGCGAAAGCCAGCGCGGGCGTCAACAGCGCCAGCGTCAGAAGCGAGGCAATAATTTTTTTCATCGGATGTCCTCCTCATAAGACTGGATGCAGAATTCGCTTTTTACCGGGTAAAGACAAGCACTAAAGCGGCGATTTTTCGCCTGTTTACCATGCTTAACGCTTTCTTAACGGCGTCGCCATCAATGGGGAGGATTATGGAGAGGAAGGGCAGAAATAACCTGGCGCGGGCGCGCCAGGCTTACAGCAGATTAACGGTGCGCCAGCTCGGCGTTGTCGTCACTTTCCAGTACGCGCTTATCGGTCAGACCTAACCAGCGGCTGGTCAGGGAACCCGCGGTCATCGAACCATTGACGTTCAGTGCCGTACGACCCATATCAATCAGCGGCTCAATGGAGATTAGCAGCGCCACCAGGGTGACAGGCAGGCCCATCGCAGGCAGAACAATCAGGGCGGCAAAGGTGGCACCGCCGCCGACGCCCGCCACACCTGCAGAGCTCAGCGTGACGATCCCGACCAGGGTTGCAATCCACAGCGGGTCAAACGGGTTGATCCCGACAGTTGGCGCAACCATTACGGCCAGCATGGTCGGATAGAGACCGGCACAGCCGTTCTGGCCGATAGTGGCACCGAAGGATGCCGCGAAGCTGGCAATCGACTCCGGCACGCCAAGACGACGGGTCTGCGTCTCTACGCTCAGCGGAATGCTCGCTGCGCTGGAGCGGCTGGTGAAGGCGAAGGTGATCACCGGCCACACTTTACGGAAGAAGCGCAGCGGGTTGATGCCATTCACCGACAGCAGCAGAGCATGAACACCAAACATGATGGCCAGACCGAGGTAAGAGGCGACCACAAAGCTGCCCAGCTTGATGATGTCCTGCAGGTTTGAACCGGCAACCACTTTGGTCATCAGCGCCAGCACACCATATGGCGTCAGTTTCATCACTAAACGCACCAGCTTCATAACCCATGACTGCAGCGTGTCGATTGCGACCAGCACGCGCTGACCTTTCACTTCATCATCTTTCAGCAACTGCAGGGCAGCCACACCCAGGAATGCGGCAAAGATGACGACGCTGATAATTGACGTTGGATTAGCGCCGGTCAGATCGGCAAACGGGTTTTTCGGGATAAAGGAAAGCACCAGCTGTGGCACGCTCAGGTCAGAGACTTTGCCGACATAGTTGCTCTGGATCGCACTCAGCCGCGCGGTTTCCTGCACACCCTGTACCAGACCTTCTGCGCTCAGACCAAACAGGCCGGTGACGAAGACGCCGACCAGCGCCGAAATCGCGGTGGTAAACAGCAGTACGCCAATGGTCAGTACGCTGATTTTCCCCAGCGACGAGGCGTTATGCAGACGGGCCACCGCACTCAGAATAGAAACGAACACCAGCGGCATCACCACCATCTGCAGCAACTGGACATAGCCATTACCGACGATGTTAAACCAGCTGATAGACTCTTTTACCACTGCGCTGTTTTCGCCGTAGATCAACTGCAAAACCAGGCCGAACAGCACGCCGATCACCAGACCGGTCAGCACTTTTTTCGACAGGCTCCAGTTCTGACGGCTGAAGCGGGAGAGCAATACCAGCAGCACCACAAAGGCCACGATATTGAGCGTAAGAGGAAGGTCCATACTGAAACTCCAGAGTAATGCGGCTTTCCCACCCGGGAAAGCCGCATAATGTTAATCACGAATTAAGACAGCGGGAATGGTAACAGCAGGCGGAGAGGGCACCTTATATCCAAATGGCATGGTTTATAACTTAATGACGTTTTGTGCGGCTTTATTGCGCAGTATGACTGGAAATTAACCGTCCGACGCCATTTTGTAGCGTATCAAACAGCTGAGCCGGCCAGCCGTTTGCACCAAAAGATGGCATGCCGACCGGGAACCACAGCGCATAGCCTACCAGTCCCAGACATAACGCCCGCTCAAGCTGATTTCCTTTCTGACTGCGCAGAATCGGCAGACGGAAGCGCCAGCGGCAGGGCCACAGCAGCGGAACCCCGGCGGGCGTCAGCATATCAGCCACAATATGGCTGAGGTAGCCCAGCGTCAGACCCTGTAGTACGTCTGCCGGTATCGGCGACGACTGGGGCAGGTTTATCTGAAAAAGCCATAAACCGGCCGCCACCGCCAGCAAACTATGGGTAAAGCCCCGATGGCCGAACGCGCGCGCAATAGGATGAGAAAGCCAGCGTAGTCGCTGTCCCAGCAGAGATTTGGGGTGATCGATATCGGGCAGGAGGCATGTCAGCAGGGCTGAAGGAACGAGATGCCACCAGTCGGCCTGCGCCAGTACGGGTGTCAGCTCAGCACGTTTGGCAAAAATAGCGCTGGCAATGGCAAAAATGATGTGGCCTTCGCCCGTCATGATAGAACCTGGTTGCAAAGAAAGCTGTCGATGCATCCAGTATAGGGATTTATCCAGTAAATGAGAACATGTGACGCTGTAACGAAGCATGAATATTTTTAACAAGGCGGACAGTGATGAAACACTGTCCGCCCGCTCTGCCAGAAAGATTAACGAGCCAGCCAGCCGCCATCTACCGCCAGTGTATAGCCATTAACGTAGTCAGACGCGGAAGAGGCCAGGAAAACTACCGGGCCCATCATGTCATCAGGCACGCCCCAGCGTCCTGCCGGGATACGCCCCAGAATCTCATCGCTTCGGGCCTGGTCTTTACGCAGCTGTTCAGTGTTATCGGTAGCCATATAGCCTGGGGCAATCGCATTAACATTAACGCCATGCTTCGCCCACTCGTTCGCCATCAGACGCGTTAAACCCATGACTGCGCTTTTCGACGCTGTATAGGAAGGCACGCGGATGCCGCCCTGGAACGACAGCATAGAGGCGATATTGATAATCTTGCCGCCGCTACCCTGAGCAATAAACTGCCGGGCTACCTGCTGTGACAGGAAAAAGACCGTTTTACTGTTGATGTTCATCACATCATCCCAGTCCTGCTCGCTGAAGTTCAGTGCATCTTCACGACGGATAATCCCGGCGTTGTTGACCAGAATATCAATTCTGCCCGCGGCTGCGACCGCCTGCTCAACAACCTGCGACGCAACATCAGATTTCATCAGGTCAGCCGATATCGACCAGAAACGGCGGCCAAGTGCTTCAACTTTACGCTGCGTTTCGTCAGGTTCGAAACGGTTAACGCCGACAATGTCGCAGCCAGCCTGAGCCAGCCCCAGAGCCATACCCTGACCCAGACCGGTATTACAACCGGTCACCATTGCCACTTTGCCTTTTAAATCAAACGTATTCAGTACCATTTATGCTTCTCCTCTGCTTAACGCAGTTCGCTGATTTTGACGTGGTCCATGTCATCAAAGACCTGATTCTCACCCACCATGCCCCAGATAAATGTGTAACGCTGGGTGCCGACGCCGGCATGAATTGACCAACTGGGTGAGATGACCGCCTGCTCGTTATGTACCAGCAGATGGCGGGTTTGCCGGGGTTCTCCCATCATGTGGAAGACCGCGCTCTCTTCGCTCATATCGAAGTAGAAATAGGCTTCCATGCGCCGTTCATGGGTGTGACAGGGCATGGTGTTCCACAGGCTGCCTTCATCCAGTCGGGTTAAGCCCATGGTGAGCTGGCAGGTGGGCAGCACATCCGGCACGATAAATTTGTTAATGGTGCGACGATTGGCAGTAGCAGCATCACCCAGCGTGGCAGTTGCGGCTTCCTGTAACGTTATCTTCTTATCCGGGAAGGTGCAGTGTGCGGGTGCGCTGTTGTAATAAAATTTAGCGGGCTGGGCCGGGTTCAGGCTGCGGAACAGCAGGTTGCGCGCACCTTTACCAATGTAAAGCGCCTCTTCATGACCGATCTCCCAGGCTTTACCGTCGACCTCAACCAGACCCGGGCCGCCAATGTTGATCATGCCCAGCTCGCGGCGCTCAAGAAAGTAACTGACGCCCAGCTGCTTTCCCATCTCATCACCGATAGTGACTGGCTTGTTAACCGGCATCACGCCGCCAATGATGATGCGGTCGATGTGACTGTAGGTCAGGGTGTAATTGTCAGCGGAAAAAATCGTCTCAATCAGAAACTCGCGGCGCAGCGCGTCAGTGTCGAGCTGTTTAGCGTGATCGCTGTGAATGCTTTGGCGAACGTCCATCTCAGGCCTCTCTGCAGGTCAGGTTATTCATGCCCCGAATGGGGACGCTTCGGGCATCTTAGGCAGAGCGAGATGGGAATTCAATAAAAATGAAACGTTGTTTTATTTTTTTGCGGAGCAGATCAACCGGCAGGCGCAGCGGGCAAAAAAAAGCCCGCTATGCGCGGGCTGTTTATCATCCCTGCAGATGCTGCAGGCTAAGCTGGGTCAGATTGTCCAGCCGGACATCCGCCAGCGCCCAGCGCGGGTCATTGCGGTGTTCAGCGGCAGGCACCACAATCGACCGCATGCGGGCCGCTTTGGTGGCGATCATGCCATTGAACGAGTCTTCCAGCGTGACGCAGTTGAGTGGATCAATTGCCAGGCTGGCGGCGGCGTTAAGGTAGACCTGCGGATGGGGCTTGCTGTAGGGCAGTGCTTCTGCTGAAGCCAGCACATCGAAATAGTGGCGCAGGTTGAAGATCTCCAGTACCTGTTCCAGCATCATGAGCGGCGATGCTGAGGCCAGGCCGATTTTCATTCCCTGCTCCTGGCACAGCTGCAGCGCCGTTTCCACGCCAGGCAGAAGCGGCCGCGTCTGATCCACCAGCGTCATGGCGCGCGCAATAATACGGTCAGTAACCTCCTGCTGAGAGGGGCCCTGCCAGGGCAGCGTTTCGTACCACATCCGCACAGTCTGGTCGATACGCAGGCCAAGGGTATCGGGCATTTCACTGCGTCGTGACAGGTCGACGTCCAGCGTTGAAAAGATATCCAGTTCAGCCTGATCCCACAGCGGTTCAGAATCGATCAGTAAGCCATCCATATCAAACAGGGCAGCAAGGACAGGGCGGTGCCAGGTCATCAGCGGTCTCCTTATAAATAAAGTCGGTTTAACCATAACATCATTCTCTGCTGACGCATGCTTCATCCGATTGACCACGCTTTATTTGGGAAATTTCTTCGTTGGCAGGTAGACTGACGGCAAATTGGATTCCAGGTTCAGGAGATATTATGACCTATCAACAGGCTGGCCGTATCGCCATCCTTAAGCGCGTGGTGGGCTGGGTGCTCTTTTTAGTGGCACTGTTGTCGACCATTATTTCGGTATTGAGCTTTATGTTTAAGCACAGCGAGAAGCAGCCGGGCATTGACGCCGTTATGCTTGATTTCGTCCATGTCATTGTCGATATGCTGCGCTTCAACACGCCATTCCTGAACGTTTTCTGGCATAACTCGCCGGTACCGGAATTTAACGGTCAGATGAATCTGGGTTTCTGGCTGATCTACATTCTGATTTTTGTCGGGCTGGCGCTGGAATCATCAGGCGCGCGGATGGGACGGCAGGCACGTCACGTCAAAGAGGGCATTGAAGATCAGATGATTCTGGAGCAGGCAAAGGGCAGTGAAGGACGCAGCCGTCAGCAACTGGAAGAGAAGGTGCGCGTTCCTCGTCACACCATCTTCCTGCAGATCTTCCCGCTTTATATCCTGCCAGTGGTGATTGCGATAGCCGGATATTTTGCGCTGTCGCTGCTGGGCTTTATCTGACCGTGAACGCCGTCAGGCCGGTCTGGCCTGACGGGTGCCGAGCGCATCCTCATCCAGCAACTGGCCAATGGCGAACTGCGCATCGCCAGGCCAGTGCCCGCCAAACACGTTAGCCCGGTTCAGCAGATAGTAGAGCTGGTAGACCGGCAGACGCTGCGAAAAACCATCCGGCAGGGGCCACACAGCCTGATAACCGTCATAAATCTGGCGGGGCAGGTCAGGGTACCAGCTCAGCATGGCTAAATCGCACTCACGGTCGCCCCAGTAGCAGGCGGGATCGAACAGCCAGGGGCCATTGCCGCTGCTGGCGCAGTTAGCAGGCCAGAGATCGCCATGCAGCAGCGACGGCTGCGGATGATGTGACGCAAGCACCCGCTGCACGGAGGCGATAATCAGCTCGGTATCCCCGTACTGAATTCCCTTTTCGGCCGCCAGTTGCAGCTGCCAGCCAATGCGCTGTTCGGCAAAAAAGACCGACCAACGCCGCAGCCAGCTATTGGGCTGGGGCGTGGTGGTGATGTTGTTGTCGAAATCGAGGCCGAACTGCGTCTGTTCGCTCCACTGGTGCAGGTGCGCCAGCTGCTGACCCAGCTGATATGCACTCTGCTCATCAAGCGGCTGTGGCCTGATGTATTCCAGCAACAGAAAGCTCTCCTCGCGATGATGACCCACACCATACACTTCTGGCACCCGAACCGTGCCGGTGCGCGCCAGCAAGGCAAGCTGGTCGGCTTCCCAGGTAAAAAGCGACAGCATCTCGCGGCTGTTACTTTTGACAAAGACATCGTGATCACCGTAGCGAATATGCCAGGTGGGATGGATATCACCACCCGCAAGGGCGTGACGTTGAGTGATTTCGGCGTTGCCTAACTGCTCGCTTAACAGACGACTGATGGCTGACCACATAGGGCTATCCTCGTTGTTCGCTGCGTAAGTCCGATGCTGATGCCTGAATATTCACCAAAACCAGCGTGATTGCACCTTTTTATTCCGGCGCTGAGGTGGCGGGGCGATGACTGGCAGTGTCCCGCAGATACTCTTCAAAGGTAATGACAGTCACATCCGGTTTCTGACCCAGGGCGTTTTCACCGGCAGCCGCAACCTGCTGTCGCAGATCCTCAGCGTCCAGCGTACTGACAATGCCATAACTGTTCGTGCCCAGCTCATGGGGATGGCCATTTTCATCGGCCAGTGTGGTGGTGAAACCGGCGGCGGTCATCGCGCTGGTCAGCTCCAGGATGTCACTTAATCCCGACTCCTGATAATGAAAGGTCACGATATAGCGGGTCAGGGCAGTGTTGCTCATAAGGCACCTCCGGGAAAGAGAAACTGAACTGAGCGTAGACTATGGTGAAAATTCAGGCGAATTATGAAAGAGATGCTGGGTGTCTGTCGTGACGCATAGCGTAAATCAGTGTCAGGAGTACTGCCCATGACGTAAAAATCTTTCTGCCGTTACGTCTGGCTTTTCATTTGGGCAGCACTATAATGCGCGACGTTAATAAGATGAGTCCCAATTAACATGGGTTGTCAGGGTGATTCCAGGCATTTTGTGTAAGTTAATAATTTTTTACAAAACTTACCGTAAATTGCATTGAATGCCCGGCAAAACGCTTCAGACTCTCCGTTTTTTAAACAGTCGCACGGATCACATTTAATGAAAGCCTATAACAAGCTGTCTGCTGTTCTTTTGCTCTCCGCCGGAGCGTTTTGTCACCAGGCACTGGCCGATAACGCCGTATTCACCTCAATGGATGACCCTTCCACGGCTAAAAAGCCATTTGAAGGTTCTGCTTCTGCGGGATACCTGGCGCAAACCGGTAACACCACCAGTTCATCGCTGACTGCTCAGACCAATATGACCTGGTATCAGTCATCTATGGCCTACAGCTTGTGGGGTAACGCAGCGAACACCTCGTCAAATGATGAACGCTCTTCAGAGACGTACAACATCGGTGGTCGTTCACGCTATAACCTCAACTCCTATGACTACCTGTTTGGCCAGGCGAGCTGGTTAAGCGATCGTTTCAATGGTTACGATTCACGTGACGTGCTGACTGCCGGTTACGGTCGTCAGATCCTGAACGGTCCAGTGCACTCGCTGCGTGCGGAATTTGGTCCGGGTGTACGTTATGACGATTACCACGCTGGCGGTCATCAGACCAAGGCGCTGGGCTATGGCGCTGTGAGCTATCAGTGGCAGCTGACCGATACCACCAAATTTATTCAGGGCGTATCCGTGCTGAGCAGCTTCGGTGAAGACACCACGGTGAACTCTGAAACCGGCCTGCAGGTCGCTATCAATAGCCACTTCGCGCTGAAGCTGGCTTACAACGTCACCTGGAACAACAATCCGGCTGAGTCTGCGCCAGATCGCACCGACACCAAAACCTCAATCATGCTCTCTTACGCGATGTAAGCGCATTTTTGCCTGCGGCAAGCCCGGCGGTCTGACACTGTGTGTCAGGCCGCTTTTTTTTTTCGCTCCATGGCTTAGCGAAAAGGGGATGGTTTTTCTCGTCGGCGAAAACTGCTATCATCTGCTCCGCACTGCAATCCTGGCGACATTCCGACAATGTGGGTCTGATATCACGCCAGGTCACTCATTTTACATTACGTTGCATGTAAGCTTTCGTGTGGCTTACCACTGCAAATAAGGACATGAAATGCCTGTAATTACGCTTCCTGATGGCAGCCAGCGCGTGTTTGACCGCCCTGTCAGTGTCATGGATATTGCGCTGGACATCGGTCCAGGTCTGGCGAAAGCCTGTATCGCTGGCCGCGTTAACGGTGAACTGGTTGATGCTGCTGATCCCATCACCGACGATGCCGCTGTTGCGATCATTACCGCAAAAGATGAAGCGGGTCTGGAAATTATCCGTCACTCCTGTGCGCACCTGTTAGGGCACGCAATTAAACAGCTGTGGCCGGATACCAAAATGGCGATCGGCCCGGTCATTGATAACGGCTTCTATTATGATGTCGACATCGATCGTACCCTGACCCAGGAAGATATCGACCTGCTGGAAAAACGCATGCATCAGTTGGCTGAAACCAACTACGATGTGGTGAAGAAAAAGGTCAGCTGGCAGGAAGCACGCGACGTCTTTGCGGCGCGCGGCGAAATCTACAAGACCACTATTCTTGATGAAAACATCAGCCATGACGATAAGCCTGGCCTGTATCATCACGAAGAATATGTCGACATGTGCCGCGGTCCGCACGTGCCGAACATGCGGTTCTGCCATCATTTTAAACTGCAGAAGATCTCCGGTGCCTACTGGCGCGGCGACAGCAGCAACAAAATGCTGCAGCGTATTTATGGCACCGCATGGGCAGACAAAAAGCAGCTGGCAGCCTATCTGCAGCGTCTGGAAGAGGCGGCGAAGCGTGACCATCGTAAGATTGGTAAGCAGCTGGATCTCTACCACATGCAGGAAGAAGCACCCGGTATGGTCTTCTGGCATAATGACGGCTGGACCATCTTCCGCGAGCTGGAAGTGTTTGTCCGCAGCAAATTAAAAGAGTACCAGTACCAGGAAGTGAAAGGTCCGTTCATGATGGACCGCGTCCTGTGGGAAAAAACCGGGCACTGGGAAAACTATAAAGAAGCAATGTTCACCACCTCATCTGAGAACCGTGAATACTGCATCAAACCGATGAACTGTCCTGGACACGTTCAGATCTTTAATCAGGGTCTGAAATCCTACCGTGACCTGCCGCTGCGTATGGCAGAGTTTGGTAGCTGTCACCGTAATGAGCCATCAGGTGCGCTGCACGGTCTGATGCGCGTTCGCGGCTTTACCCAGGATGATGCACACGTCTTCTGTACAGAAGAGCAGGTGCGTGACGAAGTGAACAGCTGTATCCGCATGGTTTATGACATGTACAGCACCTTCGGCTTTGAAAAGATTGTGGTGAAGTTATCCACCCGTCCTGAGAAGCGCATCGGTACAGATGAGATGTGGGATCGTGCCGAGGAAGACCTGGCCGCTGCGCTGAACGAAAACAACATTGAGTTTGAGTTCCAGCCAGGTGAAGGCGCGTTCTACGGCCCTAAAATTGAGTTCACTTTGTACGATTGTCTTGATCGCGCCTGGCAGTGCGGAACAGTTCAGCTAGACTTCTCCCTGCCAAAACGCCTTGAAGCAACCTACGTGGGTGAAAACAACGACCGTCAGACGCCAGTGATGATTCACCGTGCGATTCTGGGATCGATGGAGCGCTTCATCGGTATTCTTACCGAAGAATTCGCCGGTTTCTTCCCAACCTGGCTGGCACCGCTGCAAGTTGTGGTAATGAATATTACCGACGGACAAGCGGAATATGTTGAGTCTTTGACGCGTAAGCTGCAGAATGCTGGCATTCGTGTGAAGGCAGACTTGAGAAATGAGAAGATAGGCTTTAAAATCCGCGAGCACACATTACGTCGCGTCCCTTATATGTTGGTCTGCGGTGATAAAGAGGTGGAATCTGGCAAAGTTGCCGTTCGCACCCGCCGTGGTAAAGACCTGGGATCGATGGATGTCGATCTGTTTGTTGAGAAACTTCAACAAGAGATTCGCAGCCGAAATCTTCACCAATTGGAGGAATAAAGTATTAAAGGCGGAAAACGAGTACTACCGACGCGTCCGAACAAAATTAACAGTGAAATCCGCGCAACTGAAGTGCGCTTAACGGGCATGGATGGCGAGCCGATTGGCATTGTCACATTACGCGAAGCTCTGGAAAAAGCCGAGGAAGCGGGCGGCGACTTAGTCGAAATCAGCCCGAATGCCGAACCGCCGGTCTGCCGCATTATGGATTACGGCAAGTTCCTCTATGAAAAAAGCAAATCTTCTAAGGAACAGAAGAAGAAGCAAAAAGTTATTCAGGTTAAGGAAATCAAATTCCGTCCTGGAACCGATGATGGCGACTATCAGGTCAAACTACGCAACCTGATTCGCTTTCTGGAAGATGGCGATAAAGCCAAAATCACGCTCCGCTTCCGCGGTCGTGAGATGGCGCACCAGCAGATCGGTATGGAAGTGCTTAACCGCGTCCGTAAAGACCTGTGTGAAGATCTGGATTTGGCCATTGTCGAATCCTTCCCTTCGAAGATCGAAGGCCGCCAGATGATCATGGTGCTCGCTCCTAAGAAGAAACAGTAGGCTTTCAAGTAGCAATGACCGCGCAGCGTTCGCGCAGTGCGGTTATCTGTTCGCCTGTCTGGGTCATGTTATTAACAATGCGAAGTGGATATTTTTAAAATGCCAAAGATTAAAACTGTACGTGGCGCGGCTAAGCGCTTCAAGAAGACCGCTTCTGGCGGCTTCAAGCGTAAACACGCAAACCTGCGTCATATTCTGACTAAAAAATCTACTAAGCGTAAACGTCACCTGCGCCCTAAAGGCATGGTGTCAAAAGGCGATCTGGGTCTGGTTATTGCCTGCCTGCCGTACGCATAAGTAAATTTTTTTCATTAATTCAGAATATTAAACAGGAGAGCTAAATGGCTCGTGTAAAACGTGGTGTAGTTGCTCGCGCACGTCACAAAAAAATCTTAAAACAAGCTAAAGGCTATTACGGTGCACGTTCACGTGTTTACCGTGTTGCTTTCCAGGCTGTTATCAAAGCTGGTCAGTATGCTTACCGTGACCGTCGTCAGCGTAAGCGTCAGTTCCGTCAGCTGTGGATCGCGCGTATCAACGCAGCGGCGCGTCAGAACGGCATGTCTTACAGCCGTTTCATCAATGGTCTGAAAAAAGCAGCCATTGAGATTGACCGTAAGATCCTGGCCGACATCGCCGTATTCGACAAAGTGGCATTCTCTGCACTGGTCGAAAAAGCGAAATCAGCCCTGGCGTAAGTCAGATGGAAAAGGGAGCTTGCTCCCTTTTTTATTGCCTGTAACTTACGCAAAAGATTGACATTTTCGTCGCTGAGCTTTTCAATAGACCCCCTGTATCGCATGACAAGGTAACCGCAAGCATGAATGCTGCTATTTTCCGTTTCTTTTTTTACTTTAGCGCCTGACATTCGGGGGCTTTTGCGCATAAGAGAAGAAACGAAAAATCGCGCTAAAAGCCTCCCTCGTGGAGGCTTTTTTGTTTCTGGCGCTAGCATATTGGACCGGCAGGTCCCAACGAGAACTGACCAGCCTGACTGGAAAAAGAGGAAACTATGTCCCAACTCGCAGAACTGGTGGCCAGCGCCACGGCGGCCATCGACGGGGCGACGGATATCGCCGCCCTTGACGCGGTGCGCGTCGAATACCTGGGTAAGAAAGGACATCTGACACTGCAGATGACGACGTTACGCGAGCTGCCAGCAGAAGAGCGTCCTGCAGCGGGTGCGGTAATCAACGAAGCGAAGCAGCAGGTCACCGATCGACTGAATGCCCGTAAAGATGCACTGGAAACCGCGGTGCTGAATGCCCGTCTGGCTGAAGAGACCATTGATGTTTCTCTGCCGGGTCGTCGTATCGAGAATGGCGGTCTGCATCCGGTCACCCGCACCATGGATCGCATTGAGACCTTCTTTGGCGAGTTAGGCTTTGGCGTGGTAACAGGGCCCGAAATTGAAGATGATTATCATAACTTCGATGCGCTGAATATTCCTGCGCACCACCCGGCGCGTGCCGATCACGATACCTTCTGGTTCGACGCCACGCGTCTGCTGCGTACGCAGACCTCTGGCGTGCAGATCCGCACCATGCAGGCTCAGCAGCCGCCTATCCGTATTATTGCGCCAGGCCGCGTCTACCGTAACGATTATGACCAGACGCACACGCCGATGTTCCATCAGATGGAAGGGCTGATCGTGGATAAAAACATCAGCTTTACCAACCTGAAAGGCACGCTGCACGATTTCCTGAACAACTTCTTCGAAGAAGATTTGCAGATTCGCTTCCGTCCTTCTTATTTCCCGTTCACTGAGCCATCGGCAGAAGTGGATGTTATGGGTAAAAACGGCAAGTGGCTGGAAGTGCTGGGTTGCGGCATGGTGCACCCTAACGTGCTGCGCAACGTCGGCATCGATCCGGAAGTTTATTCCGGTTTCGCCTTTGGTATGGGCATGGAGCGTCTGACCATGTTGCGTTATGGCGTGACCGATCTGCGTGCTTTCTTCGAAAATGATTTACGTTTCCTCAAACAATTTAAGTAAGGGCAGGATATCCAATGAAATTCAGTGAACTCTGGTTACGCGAATGGGTAAATCCAGCCCTGGACAGCGCTGCGCTGTCTGAACAAATCACCATGGCCGGTCTGGAAGTGGACGGCGTTGATGCCGTCGCCGGTGCGTTCCATGGCGTTGTGGTTGGTGAAGTCGTGGAGTGCGGTCAGCACCCCAATGCCGACAAGCTGCGTGTCACCAAAATCAACGTCGGTGGCGATCGCCTGCTGGATATCGTCTGTGGCGCGCCGAACTGCCGTCAGGGACTGAAAGTTGCTGTCGCGACCGTCGGCGCTGTGCTGCCAGGTGATTTCAAAATCAAAGCGGCTAAACTGCGTGGCGAGCCCTCTGAAGGGATGCTCTGCTCGTTCTCCGAGCTGGGTATTTCCGACGATCACAACGGCATCATCGAATTGCCTTCTGACGCGCCCGTTGGCACCGATATCCGCGCGTACCTGCAGCTGGACGACAACACCATTGAAATCAGCGTCACGCCTAACCGCGCCGACTGTCTGGGTCTGATCGGTATCGCCCGTGATGTTGCCGTGCTCAACGGCCTGCCGCTGAAGGTGCCGGAGATGCAGCCGGTCGCGGCGACGCTTAACGACACGTTCCCGATTCAGGTTGACGCGCCAGAAGCCTGTCCGCGCTATCTGGGCCGTGTCGTGAAAGGAATTAACGTTAAGGCAGCTACGCCACTGTGGATGAAAGAGAAGCTGCGTCGCTGCGGCATTCGCTCTATCGATCCTGTCGTCGATATCACCAACTACGTTCTGCTGGAGCTGGGTCAGCCAATGCACGCCTTCGACCTTGACCGTATTGATGGCGGTATCGTGGTGCGCATGGCGAAAGAGGGCGAAAAGCTGACGCTGCTGGATGGCACTGAAGCCACCCTGCAGAGTGATACTTTAGTGATCGCCGATCATCAGAAAGCGCTGGCGATGGCCGGAATCTTTGGTGGCGAACATTCGGGTGTGAACGGCGAAACGCAGAACATCCTGTTCGAGTGTGCGTACTTTGATCCGCTCTCTATCACTGGCCGCGCCCGTCGTCACGGTCTGCATACCGACGCGTCTCATCGCTACGAGCGTGGCGTTGACCCGGCGCTGCAACATACCGCGCTGGAGCGTGCTACCCAACTGCTGCTGTCCATCTGCGGCGGTGAAGCAGGCCCGATCATCGATCAGACCCATCAGGCAGCCCTGCCTGTACCCGCCACGATCACGCTGCGTCGCGAAAAGCTGGACCGTCTGATTGGTCACGTGATTGCGGATGAGCAGGTTACCGACATTCTGACGCGTCTCGGCTGTGACGTGACGGCAGGTGAAGGGCAGTGGCAGGCCGTCGCGCCGAGTTGGCGCTTCGATATGGCCATTGAAGAAGATCTGGTCGAAGAAGTGGCCCGTATTTATGGCTACAACAATATTCCTGATGTACCTGTTCAGGCTGGTCTGGTCATGACCCGTCACCGTGAAGCGAATCTGTCGCTGAAACGCGCGAAAAACCTGCTGGTGGATAAAGGTTATCAGGAAGCGATTACCTATAGCTTCGTCGATCCGAAAATCCAGCAGCTGCTGCATCCGGGTGAAGAGGCGCTGTTACTGCCAAGCCCGATCTCCAGTGATATGTCGACCATGCGTCTGTCACTCTGGACCGGTCTGCTCAGTGCGGTGGTCTATAACCAGAACCGTCAGCAGAGCCGTGTACGTCTGTTCGAGAGCGGCTTACGCTTTGTGCCAGATACACAGGCGGATTTAGGCATCCGTCAGGATCTTATGCTGGCTGGCGTCATCAGCGGCAACCGTGTTGAAGAGCACTGGGATCTGGCGCGTCAGACAGTTGACTTCTATGATTTGAAAGGCGATTTAGAGTCGCTGCTCGATTTAACCGGCAAACTGGATGAGATTAGCTTCCGGGCTGAGGCGAATCCGGCGTTGCATCCAGGACAGAGCGCGGCGATTTATTTGCATGATGAACATATCGGATTTATCGGCGTTGTACATCCTGAGCTGGAACGTAAGCTTGATCTCAATGGCCGCACCTTAGTCTTTGAACTGCTTTGGAATAAGGTCGCAGACCGCGTCCTGCCTGACGCGCGCGAGATTTCTCGCTTCCCGGCGAACCGCCGTGATATTGCCGTTGTAGTGGCTGAAAACGTCCCTGCAGCAGATATCATTGCGGAGTGTAAGAAAGTTGGCGTAAATCAGGTAGTTGGCGTAAACTTGTTTGACGTGTACCGCGGTAAGGGCGTTTCTGAGGGCTACAAGAGCCTCGCAATCAGCCTGATTTTGCAGGATACCAGCCGGACACTCGAAGAAGAGGAGATTGCCGCGACCGTTGGCAAATGCGTTGCGGCATTAAAAGAGCGATTCCAGGCAACCTTGAGGGATTGAACCTATGGCGCTTACAAAAGCTGAGATGTCAGAGTACCTGTTTGAGAAACTCGGGCTGAGCAAACGCGATGCCAAAGAGTTAGTAGAGCTGTTTTTCGAAGAGGTACGTCGCGCTTTGGAAAATGGAGAACAGGTAAAACTGTCTGGGTTTGGTAATTTTGACCTGCGTGACAAGAACCAGCGTCCTGGCAGAAACCCGAAAACGGGTGAAGATATTCCGATTACTGCGCGTCGCGTAGTAACGTTCCGTCCAGGACAGAAGCTGAAAAGCCGCGTAGAGAACGCTACACCCAAAGAGACTGACTGAATTTCAGCGTTTCAAAAAGGCCGCGAAAGCGGCCTTTTTTCATAATGACAGCATGCAGCATTGCCGCTCATCCTATCCTTTAGAGTCCAGGCCATCCCGGCGCAGACCGCCTCATCAGCCTTTCTTTTTTCACCAATCCCTCTACAATCAAATCACTGTTTTCTCAGCTAATCCCGCTTATGTCTCTGCTCGATACGTTCGCGCGCCAGGCCGATCAACGCGGCCAGAAATGGCTGGTTGCGCTCGCCCTTATGCTCTCTGCACTGCTCTGTCTCAGCCTCTGTGCCGGGGACAGCTGGATCGCGCCCTCTGCGTGGTTCAGCGATAGCGGACAGCTCTTTGTCTGGCAGTTGCGGCTGCCCCGCAGTCTGGCGGTCGTCCTGGTGGGGGCGTCGCTGGCGGTATGCGGCGTGGTGATGCAGGCGCTGTTTACCAATCCGCTGGCGGAGCCAGGCCTGCTCGGCGTTTCGAACGGCGCAGGTATCGGCCTGGTGCTCGGCGTGCTGCTGGGCAGCGGCTCGCTGTGGAGTCTGGGGCTGGCGGCGATGGCCGGTGCGCTGATAATTACGCTAATCCTGCTGCATTTTGCCCATCGTCAGCTCTCGGTCACCCGGCTGTTGCTGACCGGCGTGGCGCTGGGGATTATCTGCAGTGCCATCATGACCTGGGCGGTCTACTTCAGCACCAGTCTCGATCTGCGTCAGCTGATGTACTGGATGATGGGCGGATTCAGCGGCATTGACTGGCGCTATGGCTGGATGATGCTGGCACTGCTGCCGGTGATGCTCGCGCTGGGGGCGACCGGGCCGATTCTCAATCTGCTGGCCCTGGGCGAGACGTCCGCCCGTCAGCTCGGGCTGTCACTTTTCTACTGGCGTAACCTGCTGGTACTGGCGATGGGCTGGCTGGTGGGCATCAGCGTCGCGATGGCCGGCGCCATTGGCTTTGTCGGGCTTGTTATCCCGCATCTGCTGCGTCTGAGCGGCATCAGCGATCACCGCTATCTGCTGCCAGCATCGGCGCTGGCGGGCGCGGCGGTGCTTCTGGCCGCCGATATCGTGGCGCGGCTGGCACTGACGTCAGCGGAGTTGCCGATAGGCGTCGTGACGGCGACACTGGGCGCGCCACTGTTTATTATTTTACTGGTGAAATCTTCGCGCTAGCTTCGGCTGGCTACTCTGCATCCACAACCGCATCCATTACAGGAAAAAGCATGAACATTTATGAGACTGAACTGGTTACGCTCGACGGGGAAAAAACCACGCTGTCACAGTGGCAGGGCAAAGTTCTGCTGGTCGTCAACGTTGCCTCGAAATGTGGTCTGACGCCGCAATACGAAGAGCTGGAGAATCTGCAGAAAGCCTGGCAGGATCAGGGCTTCAGCGTCCTCGGTTTCCCCTGCAATCAGTTTCTGGAACAGGAACCGGGCAGCAGTGAGGAGATCAAAACTTTCTGCAGTACCACTTATGGCGTAACGTTCCCGCTGTTTGCCAAAACCGAGGTTAATGGCCCGGCGCGTCATCCGCTCTATGCGCAGCTGATCGCGGCCCGGCCTGACGCGGTGCGTCCGGAAGGCAGCGGTTTTTACGAACGTATGGAGAGTAAAGGGCGCGCGCCGAAAGAGCAGGGCGACATCCTGTGGAACTTTGAAAAGTTCCTGATTGGCCGTGACGGCAGTGTGATCCAGCGTTTTGCACCTGACATGACGCCGGAAGATCCCATCATTCTGGAAACGATTAAACAGGCGCTGGCAAAATAGATGCTGTTGCGCCTGCAACAGGCCGCCGTCCCCGGACGGCTGCTTCCTCTGACCGGCGAGCTTGCCGCCGGTCAGCTGCTGCACATTGCAGGCCCGAACGGAGCCGGTAAAAGCACCTTACTGAGTGTGATTGCCGGACTACAACCTGCCTCCGGCACGGTGCTGCTGGACGAAAAGGCGCTGAGTGACTGGAACGGCGCGGCACTGTCAAGGGGGCGCGGCTGGCTGCCACAGCAGCAGGCCCCACTGAGTCAGATGCCGGTCTGGCACTATCTGCGTCTGCACCTGAAACCGGTGGGGCCACAGGCCGATGCCTGTCTCAGCATGCTGCTGCAGCGGCTTCAGCTGCAGGATAAGTTATCGCGTTCACTAACCCGGCTCTCCGGCGGGGAATGGCAGCGCGTCCGGCTGGCAGCCGTCTGTGCCCAGATCGATCCTTACATCAACCCCTGCGGGCGGCTGCTGATTCTTGATGAGCCGTTGACGGCGCTGGATATCGGGCAGCAAAAAGCGGTGGACGATCTGATTGCGGCGCTGTGCGCGTCGGGTGTTAGTGTTGTCGCCAGCAGTCACGATCTTAACCACAGTCTGCAGCAGGCAGACAGGGTCTGGCTGATGGATAGCGGGCAGGTGATCGCGCAGGGCGAACCTTCAGAGGTTCTGACGCCGCAGCGCCTGACACTGCTCTACCAGATTGCTTTCCGGCAGATTGAACTTGAAGGACGCACGCTGCTGACCGTTCTGCCCTGACACTTGCTACCTGGCGGGCTTTACCGCTACATTATGCCGGTTGCAACTTATGATAAGGACATTTGGCGATGCGCCTGGGTTTGCTGATTTTAGTTCTGCTACTGACGGGATGCAGTCATCACGCCCCGCCGATTAATGGCCGTCTTTCCGATTCAATCACCGTGATAGCGGAACTGAACGATCAGCTCGGTCACTGGCGCGGTACGCCTTATCGTTATGGCGGCATGAGTCGTAACGGCGTTGACTGCTCCGGCTTTGTCTATCTGACCTTCCGCGATAAATTTGCATTGCAACTGCCGCGCACCACCTCAGCCCAAAGCGATATTGGCACCCGCATCAGCAAAGATGAACTGCTGCCAGGCGATCTGGTCTTTTTCAAAACCGGACGCGGTGAAAATGGCCTGCATGTGGGCATCTATGATACCGATAACGCTTTTATCCACGCCTCGACCAGTCAGGGCGTCATTCGCTCCTCACTCGACAATGTCTACTGGCGAAAAGTGTTCTGGCAGGCTCGCCGTATTTAACAGCACCTTCGCGAAATCAGACTTAAGTCCAATTTTAAATAGAGTTAAAACAACGAGTAAAAGTTTTATTTTAAATGAACGTTTAGGACGAGTATTTTAATAAACAGAATAATGGCTGATTTAATTCCACTAATAACCGGTGTTTTATCACTACTATTTGGCTTAAGCGCGATCGGTTGTTGCCAAACGGAAATGGAAGGGTAAAGAAGTTCGTCTCTTCAATGATTTGGCACTATTGCCTGCGGCTGACCATTCCTATACGATATCCCTATCGCCGCATATTCTGGCATTAAAATGAAAATTCATTTCTCGGCCGACTATCAGTCGGAAATCTGGTTTTATCCTGTCTGTGATGTTGATGGACGGTTGACCGCTGTCGAGCTGGTAACGCAGTTTGTGCATGAAAGTGCGCCCATCACCCTGCCTCAGGATCTGCTGCTTCCCCAGCTTGATGAGTCGCAGCAGTTACGTCTGCTGCAAAGCCAGATTGGATTGCTGGAGCAGAATCGCGGATTATTTGAAGCGCATTCCGTGTCAGCTTTTATCCGTATTGATGAAGGCATGGCCCGGACGCTGCTTGCCAGTGAATTAGTCATGCGCAAAATAAAACAGCTGCCTTTCATTCTATTGAATATCACTGAAACGTTTCTGCAACTCAAGCTGGGCAAAAATAATCCGCTGCTGGCGAGCCTGCATGCTGAGTTTAATTTAGCGCTTTCACATTTTGGCGCGGGCAAAACACCCTCTAATGCGGTCTACGATAATTTATTCAGCTGCATCTGTCTCGACAAAGAATTTATTCACTCGCTGGCAAAACGCGCTTCATTTGTGCCATTTATTCAGAGCATTATTGATAATTTCCGCGCCCATTGTGACCGGCTGATTATTTGCGGCATTGATGACGAAGTGCTGTTCGATAAAGTCAGCCAGCTGAATGGTGCCGATTTTCAGGGTGCGCTCTTCCCGGTGGTAAAATCTGACGCACTGCGTTCACTGCTCTGTGCCGACGAGCGCATGCCTTCCTCTCAGCATCCCGGCTGACAGAACCTGTTAATCCCTGCTATCAGCGTTACACTAAAGGACTAACCTACGTATCGCTGAGTATCGCATGGGAGAAACAATGTCCGCAGGCAAGGCCTCTTTTGACAACACCTGGTTCCGTGAGCTGACCGGATGTTATACCGCGCTGAACCCCACGCCGCTGGCAGGCGGACGCCTGCTGTATCACAACGCACCGCTTGCAACCTCAATGGGGCTGGATAGCGCGCTCTTTGAAGGTCACGGTCACGATGTCTGGCACGGTGCGGCACTGCTGCCCGGCATGCAGCCGCTGGCGCAGGTCTACAGTGGCCATCAGTTTGGTGTCTGGGCGGGTCAGCTCGGTGACGGGCGCGGTATCCTGCTGGGTGAACAGCGTCTGGATGATGGCAGCAAACTTGACTGGCATCTCAAGGGGGCAGGCCTGACGCCTTATTCCCGCATGGGCGATGGTCGTGCCGTAATCCGTTCCAGCGTCCGTGAGTTTCTCGCCTCGGAAGCGCTGCACCATCTGGGTATCCCCACCACGCGCGCACTCACTCTGTCGATAGGCGATGAGCCGGTCTACCGCGAAACCACTGAGCGTGGCGCGATGCTGATGCGCATTTCACCGAGCCACCTGCGTTTCGGTCATTTCGAGCATTTCTTTTACAGTCAGCAGCAGGAGAAAGTGCAGCAACTGGCTGACTACGCCATTCGTCATCACTGGCCCCATCTGGAAGAGGAAGCGGACCGCTATCAACAGTGGTTTACCGACATTGTGTTACGCACCGCGCGCCTGATTGCGTTGTGGCAGAGCGTGGGTTTTGCGCATGGCGTCATGAATACTGACAATATGTCGCTCCTTGGCCTGACCATCGACTATGGCCCGTTTGGTTTTCTGGATGATTATCAGCCTGACTTTATCTGTAATCACAGCGACTATCAGGGGCGCTACAGCTTTGAAAATCAGCCGATGATTGGCATGTGGAATCTCAACCGTCTGGCACATGCGCTGTCGGGTCTGCTGACCACTGAGCAGTTGCGGACGGCGCTGAGCGCCTATGAACCTGAACTGATGCGGGTCTGGGGTGAGAGGATGCGGGCAAAACTCGGCCTGCTGACACAACAGAGCAATGACAATCAGATTCTGACCGATCTACTGGCGCTGATGACGCAGGAGCACACTGATTACACCCTGACGTTCCGGCTGCTGAGTGAAACCCAACAGGCTGAAAGCCGTTCAGCGCTGCGCGACGAGTTCATCGATCGTGAGGCGTTTGATGGCTGGTATCAGCGCTACCGCAACCGTCTCGTGGATGAGCAGGTTAGTGATGAAGAACGACAGGCTGTGATGAAGGCGGCTAATCCGGCTGTCATTTTGCGCAACTATCTGGCGCAGCAGGCGATTGAAGAGGCGGAGCGGGGAGAGCAGGGGGCGCTGGCCCGTCTGCATCAGGCGTTACAGCAGCCCTTCAGTGATGAGACAGCCGCTGAGTATCGTCAGCGGCCGCCAGACTGGGGCAAAACCTTAGAGGTGAGCTGCTCCAGCTGATTCAGACTCAGAAGCGGTGAGAAACCGCCTCGGCCAGCAGGGCGAGCACCTTCTCGCTCTCCTGCCAGCCAAGGCAGGGATCGGTAATCGACTGGCCGTAAACCAGCGGTTCACCGCTTACCACTTTCTGATTGCCTTCTTCCAGGAAGCTTTCAATCATTAAACCGGCAACGGCCCGCGATCCTGATTTAATCTGCTCTGCTACCTCTGCCGCCACATCCATCTGACGACGATGCTGCTTCAGACAGTTGCCGTGACTGAAATCGATCACCAGCTGCTCTGGCAGATTAAAGGCCGCCAGACTCTCCGCGGCGGCGGCGACATCGCTGGCGTGATAGTTAGGCTGTTTACCGCCTCGCAGGATCACATGACCATGCGGGTTGCCACTGGTCTGGTAGATAGTCATCTGACCCAGTTTATCCGGCGACAGGAACATGTGGCTGGCGCGTGCGGCGCGAATCGCATCCACCGCGATCTGCACGTTTCCATCGGTGCCGTTTTTAAAGCCGACCGGGCAGGAGAGGGCTGAGGCCATTTCGCGGTGGATCTGGCTTTCGGTGGTACGTGCGCCAATCGCGCCCCAGCTGATGAGGTCAGCAATAAACTGGCCGATCACCATATCCAGAAATTCTGTGGCGGTGGGCAGGCCCAGCGCGTTGATATCAATCAGCAGCTTGCGGGCAATGCCGATACCCCGGTTCACATCGTAGCTGCCATCCAGGTCCGGATCGGAGATTAACCCTTTCCAGCCTACGACGGTGCGTGGCTTCTCGAAGTAGGCACGCATCACAATCTCCAGCCGATCTTCATAGCGGATGCGTAACGCGTTCAGACGCGCAGCATACTCCAGGGCTGCTTTCGGGTCGTGCAGCGAACAGGGCCCGATCACTACCAGCAGGCGCGGATCGTCACCCGTCAATATACGGGCGATACGTTTACGGGCAACGGTGACGTTGTCTGCAATCGCTGGAGAGACAGGATGTTCAGCCGCCAGGCTGGCGGGGGTAATCAGACTACCAATGCGTGCGGTACGCAGTTCGTCGGTTTTGTTCATGAGTTTCTCGAAAACGGTTCTTCGCAGCGGTGAAATACCGGGAAGTGATGGTGGTCACAATAAACCATTAGTCTGCGAATTCAACCCGTGGTTTGATAATGAAATCAAAACCCACGGCAGCGGCGCTTTACATTTTCAACCCGATTCCCCTTCAGTACATACGGCGCGTCAGGCCCATAATGTCGAGAATTTTGGTGGCAATCTCTTCGACCGAGTAGTTAGTGCTGTTGAGATAGCGGATCTGATGGGTGCGAAACAGCGCTTCGACTTCGCCTACTTCCAGCCGGCACTGGCGCATTGAGGCGTAGCGGGTATTTTCCGCCCGTTCCTGCCGTATTGCTGCCAGCCGTTCCGGATCGATGGTCAGCCCGAACAGTTTATTCTGATGGGCGCGCAGCGCGGGCGGCAGTTTAAGATTATCCATATCGTCGGCAATAAAGGGGTAGTTGGCGGCACGAATACCAAACTGCATTGCGAGATAGAGGCTGGTGGGTGTTTTGCCACAGCGCGAGACGCCTAACAGGATAACCTGCGCATCTTCCAGCCCGCGCAGCGAGATGCCGTCATCATGCGCCAGGGCGTAATCGATCGCCGCAATACGTGCGTCATATTTCCCCAGATTACTGGCGTCCAGTCCGTGGGTGCGGTGTGCCACCGGCGCAGGCGATAAGCCCAGCTCCTGCTGAAGGGGAGCCACCAGCGCCTGCACGATATCCTGACAAAAACCCTCACTCTGCACGATAATGTCGCGCACCTCTGGCGTGACAATGGAGAAGAACACCAGCGGCCGCACGCCGCTCTGCTGATAGAGCGCGTTAATCTGGGCTTTAACCGCCAGCGCCCGCTGGACGTTTTCCACAAATGGCAACGTCAGGCTGGTGATATTGACTGGAAACTGCGACAGCACCGCATGGCCCAGGACTTCAGCTGTAATCGCTGTGCCATCGGAGATATAAAAAACGCTTCTGTCAGTTGTCATAATGAATTCAGCCTCAGCCAGGAGTGAGCCATCAGCATGAGCGATGCGACTTAATAAATCATCTCTGATTTTAATTTCTGGAATGTCTGTCCGGATTATTTGTCTGCAGTTTCATCACGCTAATAAAAATGAAAAGGCGTTTCGAGTCGCCGGAATTCTTTTCAAACCGCGAACGGGCCACAAATAGCCCTGCGTCTGTTGCGCAACAAAAAGGAATGCTTAAGTGGCTGAAAATGTGACATTTCCTGTCAAATCAATCAGTTAGATAAAAATAGCGACTTTGCGCAACAGCATAATAATCCGCTCACAATTCCGAAACTGCGGCTGAAATTCTGCTTTAACGATTCAACAGATCGTTATTGATGGGGTGATATGCCAGGCTGAAAAAAGCTCACTCTCTGTGTCCATTCATTGATAATTGATAAAGGATAAGCGCGATGTCCACTCAGGAACAGCCATTGGTGCTCTGGTATAACCAGCTTGGTATGCATGATGTTGATCGGGTAGGCGGTAAAAACGCCTCTTTAGGTGAAATGATAACGAATCTGTCGTCGCTGGGCGTTTCCGTGCCAAATGGTTTTGCGACCACGTCGTACGCCTTTAACCTGTTTCTCGATCAAAGCGGGCTGAACCAGCGAATTTATGCGCTGCTGGATGAGACGGATATTGATGATGTTGATGCGCTGGCAAAAGCGGGTAAACAGATTCGTCAGTGGGTGGTGGAAACGCCGTTTCTGCCGGAACTGGAGTCCGCCATTCTGGACGCTTATCAGCAACTCTCTGCCGATGATGCGGCCGCGTCGTTTGCCGTCCGCTCCTCTGCCACCGCCGAAGATATGCCCGACGCCTCCTTTGCCGGCCAGCAGGAAACCTTCCTGAATGTGCAGGGCATCGACGCCGTGATGGTGGCGGTCAAGCATGTCTTTGCTTCACTGTTTAATGACCGTGCTATCTCCTACCGCGTGCACCAGGGCTACGACCATCGTGGCGTGGCGCTCTCTGCCGGCATACAGCGCATGGTGCGTTCGGACCTGGCCTCGTCAGGTGTGATGTTCACCATTGATACCGAATCCGGCTTTGATCAGGTGGTCTTCATCACCGCCGCCCTGGGACTGGGTGAGATGGTGGTGCAGGGCGCTGTTAACCCGGATGAGTTCTATGTTCACAAGCCAACACTGGCGGCGGATCGTCCCTCTATCGTGCGTCGCAATATGGGCTCGAAAAAGGTGCGCATGGTGTATGCCGATTCTCAGGCGCATGGCGAACAGGTACGCATCGAAGATGTGCCTGAGGCCGAACGCGACCGATTCTGCCTGAACGATGAGGAAGTGCAGGCGCTGGCGAAGCAGGCAGTGCTGATTGAACAGCACTATCAGCGGCCGATGGATATTGAGTGGGCGAAAGATGGACACACCGGCAAACTGTTCATTGTTCAGGCGCGTCCTGAAACCGTGCGCTCAAATGGCCAGGTAATGGAGCGTTATACGCTGCAGGGTCAGGGCAGCGTCGTCGTTGAAGGGCGTGCCATCGGTCATCGTATCGGCGCAGGCGTGGTGAAGGTCATCCACGATATCAGCGAAATGAACCGCATTGAAAAAGGCGATGTGCTGGTGACGGACATGACCGACCCGGACTGGGAACCGATCATGAAAAAGGCGTCAGCCATTGTCACTAATCGTGGCGGACGAACCTGCCATGCGGCGATCATCGCGCGTGAATTGGGTATTCCGGCGGTAGTAGGTTGTGGCGACGCCACCGATCGGCTGAGAGAGGGCCATCAGGTCACCGTCTCCTGCGCCGAGGGCGACACCGGCTACGTCTATGATCAGCTGCTCGACTTCGACGTCACCAGTTCGCAGGTCGATTCGCTGCCTGAGCTGCCGCTGAAGATTATGATGAACGTAGGTAACCCCGATCGTGCTTTTGATTTCGCCTGTCTGCCGAACGAAGGTGTTGGCCTGGCGCGGCTGGAATTTATTATTAACCGAATGATTGGCGTTCACCCGAAAGCGCTGCTTGAATTTGAACAGCAGACGCCGGAACTGCAGCAGCAGATCCGTAAAATGATGAAAGGATTTGATAATCCGGTGGAGTTTTACATCGCTCGCCTGACGGAGGGAATTGCCACGCTTGGTGCGGCATTTGCACCGAAACGCGTAATTGTCCGACTTTCCGATTTTAAAACCAATGAATATGCCAACCTCGTTGGCGGCGAACGCTATGAGCCGGAAGAAGAAAACCCGATGCTCGGATTCCGTGGCGCAGGTCGCTATGTGGCGGATAACTTCCGCGACTGCTTTGCGCTGGAGTGTGAAGCGGTAAAGCGCGTTCGCAACGAGATGGGTCTTACTAACGTCGAAATCATGGTGCCGTTTGTGCGCACGGTGGATCAGGCGCAGGCCGTGGTGGAAGAGCTGGCCCGTCAGGGCCTGAAGCGCGGTGAGAACGGGCTGAAGATCATCATGATGTGCGAGATCCCGTCAAATGCGCTGCTGGCAGAGCAGTTCCTGCAGCACTTTGATGGCTTCTCAATCGGCTCCAACGACATGACCCAGCTGACGCTGGGGCTGGATCGCGATTCCGGCGTCGTCTCCGCGCTGTTTGACGAACGTAACGAAGCCGTGAAAGCCCTGCTCTCCATGGCGATCAGGGCCGCGAAGCAGCAGGGTAAATATGTCGGCATCTGTGGTCAGGGGCCGTCCGATCATCAGGATTTTGCCGCATGGCTGATGGAAGAGGGCATTGATAGCCTGTCGCTGAACCCGGACACTGTAGTGGAAACGTGGGTGAGTCTGGCACAGTTAAACAAAACCGCCTGACGACGCTTACAGAAATGATGAAAGGCCCGCACTGCGGGCCTTTTTCTGTTTATAGCTGGTCATATTCAGGCAAAAAAAAAGCCCATCACAGGGGATGGGCAAAGACTACACACAGCAATTCTTTACTCTACTCAGGGGAATCAGGTTGTCTGAAAATCATTAGCTTGATTTCGAACATAGGAAACATGTTATTCATACCGCTGGCTGGCGTCTTTAAGAATCCTCTTATTAGTTAAAGCCGATAATCTTTTGTCACCTTTACTTCGCCGTTTGACTTAAGAAACAGTGCAGAAAGTAATCTTTTTTAGGCCAGAAAGGTCAAATAAAGGCCAAAGATGGCTTTTTTCTTAAAAATCGCTAATGGAAAACAAAATCTGGCGAGTCTCTGAGAAGGGGTGCGGCTAATCATCATTAACCGCACTAATCAATGCTCACAGGATAGAGTGACACAGCGTGTCATTGCTGTGAATCAGACGGCTGGTGGGGTACCCTCATGATCGGCCAGGGCTTCAGCCACGGCCAGTGGGTCATTATCGGGAGCTGGCGCTTCATGAACCCAGACGGAAACCAGACGGTAGGAAACAGCCAGCACCACTGGCCCGATAAACAGACCAATCATGCCGAAGGCAAACAGGCCACCTATTACGCCAGAGAGGATCAGGATCATCGGCAGGTCTGCACCCATCCGGATTAACATCGGACGCAGGACGTTATCCATCGTGCCCACCACACAACTCCAGACCAGCAGCACGGTTCCCCAGGTGGTATCGCCGCTCCAGTAGAGATAGATAATAGCCGGGACCAGCACCAGAAGCGGGCCGAGCTGAACCAGACAGCAGAGGATCATCAGCACCGTTAACAGCGTGGCATAGGGGATACCGGAGATCGCCAGACCGATACCGCCCAGCACGCCCTGCACCAGCGCCGTCACCACCACGCCAAGCGCCACGGCACGAATGGACTGTGCCGCCAGCAGCACGGCGGCATCACCGCGTCGTCCCGCCATGCGGAAAGCAAAATGACGAATGCCCTGTGCAGCCTGCTCGCCGCGCCAGTAAAGCAGCACACTGAACAGCAACATCACGCCCAGATGGATCATAAAGCGGCCGAAATGACCGGCCTGCGCGACAAAAAAGCCGGTAGTACGGCCAATGTAGGGCTGGATTTTAGCCATGATGCCGGCACCGCCGCTCGCCACCAGCGTGTCATAACTGACATAAAGCTTTTTGCCGACCATCGGCACATCCCTGAGCCACAGCAACTGCGGCATCGTATGCCCCTGGGTAACCCAGGCGATGACCGGGGCACTGTTATCGATCAGGCTGCTGACCAGCAGTGCGATAGGGATGATAAACAGCAGCAACAGCAGCATGGTCATCACGATCACCGCCAGCGAACGGCGTCCCCACAACAGGCGCTGGAATTTCAGCATCAATGGCCAGGTCGCAATTACCACCATGCTGGCCCAGGCAAAGCCCAGAATAAACGGCTGCACCACCCATAAACAGGCGACAATCAGCAGCAGAATGAACATCAGGGTAAAGAGTATTTGCGGTAAATCCATATCCCGGTACTGGCTTTTCATCATTGACTCATAACCTCGTCTTAATCCTTCATTTCAGGGCATTCGGATGCCCGTTTTTATCATGATCTATTTGCCAGGGTTTAAACAGCGTCGCGGAGAAAGGTTTTTGTCTTTTCTGAAAAAAGGGCAGCCGCAGAAAAAATATGATAAAACGAGAAATCGCTCACGTATAAACGCAAACGTTTACAACACCTTCGGTCAGACAATCATGATCCCACAGATTTCGCAGGCACCGGGCCTCGTTCAACTGGTGCTGACGTTCCTTGAGTCGCTGAAAGAGCAGGGTTTTACCGGCGACATGGCGACCAGCTATGCCGATCGTCTTTCACTCTCCACCGATAACAGCATCTATCAATTGTTGCCCGACGCGGCGCTCTTTCCGCGTTCGACGGCGGACGTTGCGCTGCTCGCCCGCGTGGCCGGAGAAGCACGCTTTGCCAGCCTGGTATTTACCCCGCGCGGCGGCGGCACTGGCACTAACGGTCAGTCACTGAATCAGGGCATTGTGGTGGACATGTCGCGCTACATGAACCGCATCCTGGAGATCAATACCGATGAGGGCTGGGTGCGGGTCGAAGCTGGCGTCATCAAAGATCAGCTGAATGCCTGGCTGAAGCCTTTCGGCTTTTTCTTTTCGCCTGAACTGTCCACCAGTAACCGCGCCACGCTGGGCGGCATGATCAATACCGACGCGTCGGGTCAGGGTTCGCTGGTCTATGGTAAAACCTCAGACCATGTACTGGGCCTGCGCGCCGTGCTGCTGGGCGGCGATATTCTTGATACGCGACCAATGGCCACCGCGCTGGCTGAAACGCTGGCGCAGACGGCAACCCCCGAAGGCCGTATTTATCAGCAGGTGCTGACGCGCTGCCGCGAGCACCGGGATCTGATTCTGGAAAAGTTTCCCAGGCTGAATCGCTTCCTTACCGGGTACGACCTGCGCCACGTCTTCAGCGACGATATGCAAACCTTCGACCTGACGCGCCTGCTCTGTGGTGCCGAGGGCACGCTGGCTTTTGTTACTGAGGCACGTCTCGATATCACCCCGCTGCCGAAAGTGCGGCGGCTGGTAAACATTAAATATGACTCCTTCGATTCCGCCCTGCGTAACGCACCCTTTATGGTGGACGCGCAGGCGCTGTCAGTTGAGACCGTTGACTCCAAAGTGCTGAACCTGGCGCGGGAAGATATCGTGTGGCACTCGGTGCGTGAAATGATTGCTGACGTACCCGATAAAGAGATGCTGGGTCTGAACATCGTTGAGTTCGCCGGTGACAATGCCGCACTCATCGATCAGCAGATCGAAAAACTCTGTGCCCGGCTTGATGCGCTGATGCAGCAGCAGCAGGGCGGCGTGATTGGCTATCAGTTCTGTAACGATCTGGCGGGCATTGAGCGCATCTATAACATGCGTAAAAAAGCGGTGGGCCTGCTGGGAAATGCGAAAGGCCGGGCTAAACCAATTCCGTTTGTCGAAGATACCGCTGTTCCGCCGGAAAAACTGGCGGACTACATTGTCGAGTTTCGCGCGCTGCTTGACAGCCACGGCCTGAGCTACGGCATGTTTGGTCACGTCGATGCTGGCGTCCTGCACGTGCGTCCGGCGCTGGATATGTGTGATCCGCAGCAGGAGATGATGATGAAACAGATCTCCGACGAAGTGGTGGCGCTGACCGCGCGCTATGGCGGCCTGCTGTGGGGTGAACATGGTAAAGGGTTCCGCGCCCAGTACAGTCCGGCATTCTTCGGCGAGACGCTTTTTAATGAGTTGCGCCGCATCAAAGCGGCCTTTGACCCGCTTAACCGCCTGAATCCGGGTAAAATCTGTACGCCCTTTAACAGCAACGACGAAATGATGCAGGTCGATGCGGTGAAGCGCGGAACATACGATCGGCAGATTCCGTTAACGGTCCGGGATGAATGGCGTGGAGCGATGGAGTGTAACGGCAACGGGTTATGTTTCAATTTTGATGCCCGCAGCCCGATGTGCCCGTCAATGAAGATCACCCGCAACCGTATTCACTCGCCAAAAGGGCGGGCAACGCTGACGCGGGAGTGGCTGCGACTTCTGGCCGGGCAGGGCGTCGATCCGCTGGCACTGGAAAAGCAGCTGCCGGAAAACAGCCTGTCGCTACGCGGGCTGATCGCCCGTACCCGCAACAGCTGGCACGCCAGTAAAGGGGAGTATGACTTCTCGCACGAGGTGAAAGAGGCGATGTCCGGCTGTCTGGCCTGTAAAGCCTGCTCCACCCAGTGTCCGATTAAAATTGACGTGCCCGCATTCCGCTCGCGCTTTCTGCAGCTCTATCACACCCGTTATCTGCGCCCGGTCAGCGATCACCTGGTGGCGGCGGTCGAAGGCTATGCGCCTCTGATGGCGAAGGCGCCAAAAATATTTAACTTTTTCCTGCGCCAGCCGTGGGTGAAAGAGTTAAGCAAAACACATATCGGCATGGTCGATCTGCCGCTGCTTTCGTCTCCTAACCTGAAACAGCAGCTCAGTGGCCATCCCGCCATGAACATGACGCTGGAACAACTGGAAGGACTGTCAGCCACGGAGCGCGCCAGCTGTGTGCTGGTGGTACAGGATCCCTTTACCAGCTTCTATGAGGCACAGCTGGTTAACGATTTTGTCAGGCTGATTGAGAAGCTGGGGCATCGCCCGGTGCTGCTGCCTTTCTCGCCAAACGGTAAAGCGCAGCACGTGAAAGGCTTCCTGCAACGTTTCGCCCGCACGGCAGCCCGTACCGCCGATTTTCTTAATCGGGTCGCCAAACTGGAACTGCCGATGGTGGGCGTCGATCCGGCTACCGTGCTCTGCTATCGCGATGAGTATCGTCAGACGCTGGGTGAATCGCGCGGCGACTTTAGCGTATTGCTGGTGCATGAATGGTTAGAGCGTGCTGTGGCAGAACGTGAGGTGCAGGCCACGGGCGGGGAGTCCTGGTATCTGTTTGCGCACTGCACCGAGGTAACCGCGCTGCCTTCAGCGCCCACCCAGTGGCAGGCGATTTTCTCCCGTTTTGGCGCAAAGCTGGAGAACATCAATGTAGGTTGCTGCGGCATGGCGGGCACGTATGGGCACGAAAGTCAGAACCTCGAAAACTCGCTGGGGATCTATGCGCTCTCCTGGCATCCGCAGCTTCAGCGACTGCCGCGCCAGCGCTGTCTGGCCACCGGCTATTCATGCCGCAGCCAGGTCAAGCGTGTGGAAGGCAACGGCATGCGCCATCCGCTTCAGGCATTGTTAACGCTAATGTAAAAAAATTGTGCGCGACGTCACGCCGTGGCTGGATTAGAATATCCAGCCAGCGTGACGCACGAAGTCACTTTGCAGCACGGTGGCTTTGTTCCACTCTCCGACCATAGCCAGTTGATGGCAGAGGCGGGTCAGGGACAATCGCGCCAGTTGATAGGCCTGAAGGCGAAACAGGCGATCGCGATCGTTGTTTCCCATCTCCTGCACCAGCCGGTGATGCAGTTTACCCATCGCATGAAGGTAACTCTGGTCGTCACCGTTCAACTGGCAGACTTCTGCCATATCCTGACAGGCATCGTTAAACTGACGCAGCTGATGAATCGTGCAGTCGGCCCGGTCGAGTTTTGCCTGCGCCATATAAAAGTCGACGGTGATATCACGCACCGAAAACTGGTATTCGTCGATTTTATGCTGCAGCCAGGCGGAGACAGAAAGCATCATGGCGTCACCCTGAATGTTAATGATAATAATTATCATATTCATCCATGCCGGGATTGCAATTGCAGGACAGAAAAATTTATCGATTTATCCTGCCTGTCGGTATAATCGGAAATAACAATCTGTTTACATCGGAGAAAGGCGTAACCTATCAATAAGCATTTTTATCAAAAATGGTTATTTCAAATAGAGTGATTTATTAATAGGTTATCACTGGCTTATTGAGGCTGACTCTGTTCACGCAGGATGAACGGAAGCAGCTATGCTTAATAATTGAGCAAATAAAACAGCACAAGATGATTATCCCTGCAAAACAAGAGGTTGAAGTGATTGGTCAGATCACTACCATAGGGGGATAGCCTGAAAAGGTCCGGACTCAAGAGGTATCAACATGGCATCTGTTAATACAGACTCTTTCTCACCCGACGATTTTGTCTGGAAAGGTCTGACGCTGACTGAAACCGCAGCGCAACAAATTCTCAATCTGGCGGCTCAGGACCCTGACGTCAAGGGTCTGCGTCTGGGCGTAAAACAATCCGGCTGTGCCGGGTTCGGCTACGTCATGGATCTGGTGAAAGAACCCGTCGAAGACGATCTGCAGTTCTCACTCCACGGCGCAACACTGTTTGTGCCGCTACAGGCGATGCCATTCGTTGATGGCACTGAACTGGATTATGTTCGTGAAGGCCTGAATCAGATTTTTAAATTCAATAACCCTAAAGCTCAGCACGCCTGCGGGTGCGGTGAGAGCTTTGGCGTCGAGTAAGTGAAATATGTCACGACACAGCGAAACATCTGACGATGTACAAATCTGGGAAGGCAAGCTCAACTACAAAGAGGGCTTCTTTACCCAACTGCAGACCGAAGAATTTGCCAACGGCATCAATGAAGATGTGGTGCGGGCGATCTCGGCCAAGCGTAACGAGCCAGAGTGGATGCTGGAGTTTCGTCTTAAAGCGTTTCGTGCCTGGCTTGAAATGGAAGAGCCACACTGGCTGAAAGCCCACTACGAAAAACTCGACTATCAGGATTACAGCTACTACTCCGCGCCCTCCTGCGGTAACTGCGATGACACCTGTGCCTCAGAGCCGGGTGTGACCCAGGCTTCCGGCAGCGCGCCAGCCAGCGACTACCTGACGCAGGAAGTGGAGAACGCCTTTAATCAGCTGGGTGTGCCTGTACGTGAAGGGCGGGAAGTGGCGGTTGACGCCATTTTTGACTCCGTTTCTGTGGCAACCACCTATCGCGGCAAGCTGGCGGAGCAGGGGATTATCTTCTGTTCATTCGGCGAAGCGATTCAGGAACACCCGGAGCTGGTGAAGCAGTATCTCGGTACGGTGGTTCCGGCTAACGATAATTTCTTTGCGGCACTGAACTCGGCGGTCGCCTCTGACGGCACCTTCGTTTATATCCCGAAAGGGGTTCGCTGCCCGATGGAGCTGTCGACCTATTTCCGCATCAACGCGGCGAAAACTGGTCAGTTTGAACGCACCATCCTGATTGCCGATGAAGACAGCTACGTCAGCTATATCGAAGGTTGTTCAGCCCCCGTGCGTGACAGCTATCAGCTGCATGCCGCCGTGGTGGAAGTGATCATCCATAAAAATGCTGAAGTGAAATATTCGACCGTTCAGAACTGGTTCCCTGGCGGCGAAGGCGAGGGCGGTATCCTCAACTTCGTGACCAAGCGTGCGCTGTGTGAAGGTGACCACAGCAAGATGTCCTGGACCCAGTCTGAAACCGGTTCAGCGATCACCTGGAAATACCCGAGCTGCATTCTGCGCGGGGACTACTCGGTAGGTGAGTTCTATTCGGTGGCACTGACCAGCGGTCGTCAGCAGGCCGATACCGGCACCAAGATGATCCATATTGGTAAAAACACCAAATCGACCATTATCTCTAAAGGGATTTCGGCCGGTAAAAGTCAGAACACTTATCGTGGTCTGGTGAAAATCATGCCAACTGCCACCAATGCCCGTAACTTTACGCAGTGTGACTCAATGCTGATTGGCCCTGATTGCGGCGCACATACCTTCCCGTATGTCGAAACCCGCAACAATACCGCCCAGCTTGAGCATGAAGCCACGACCTCACGTATCGGCGAAGATCAGATGTTCTACTGTCTGCAACGCGGTATCAGTGAAGAAGACGCCATCTCGATGATCGTGAACGGCTTCTGTAAAGACGTATTCTCGGAGCTGCCACTGGAATTTGCTGTGGAAGCCCAGAAATTGTTAGCCATCAGCCTTGAGCACAGTGTGGGCTGATGCCGTCACACGCCTTGCCGGAAGCAATGTGAAGGAATAAGAATGTTAAGCATTAAAGATTTGCAGGTCAGT
Organism: Pantoea sp. S62; assembly: GCF_016658625.1. Lineage (NCBI taxonomy): Bacteria > Pseudomonadati > Pseudomonadota > Gammaproteobacteria > Enterobacterales > Erwiniaceae > Pantoea > Pantoea sp. S62. Next base: position 154,173 of record NZ_JACVVI010000013.1, read on the forward strand.
GTTGAAGATAAAGCCATTCTGCGTGGCCTGAATCTCGAAATTAAACCGGGCGAAGTGCATGCCATCATGGGGCCGAACGGCTCCGGTAAAAGTACGCTGTCAGCGACGCTGGCAGGCCGTGAAGATTATGAAGTGACCGGCGGTTCAGTCAGCTTCAAAGGTAAAGATCTGCTGGAACTGGCCCCTGAAGAGCGTGCCGGTGAAGGCATCTTTATGGCCTTCCAGTATCCGGTAGAGATTCCGGGCGTCAGCAACCAGTTCTTCCTGCAAACCTCGGTCAACGCGGTACGTAAATATCGTCAGCAGGACGAGCTGGATCGCTTTGATTTCCAGGACTTCATTGAAGAGAAAATTCATCTGCTGAAGATGCCGGAAGATCTGCTGACCCGTTCCGTTAACGTTGGCTTCTCCGGTGGTGAGAAGAAGCGTAACGACATTCTGCAGATGGCGGCGCTTGAACCTGAGCTTTGCATCCTGGATGAAACTGACTCTGGTCTGGATATCGATGCGCTGAAAATCGTCGCGAATGGCGTAAACAGCCTGCGTGATGAGAAACGTGCCTTTATCATCGTGACCCACTACCAGCGTATTCTGGATTACATCAAGCCAGACTTCGTTCATGTTCTGTATCAGGGCAAAATCGTGAAATCTGGCGACTTCTCGCTGGTGAAACAGCTGGAGGAGCAAGGTTATGGCTGGCTTACCGACGAAGAGTGATTCTGCGCTGCAACAGTGGCATCACCTGTTTGAATCGCGCGGTGACGTGCGCTCTTTACAGGCACAGCAGCACTGGCAGCAACTGATGCGTGTTGGTCTGCCAACCCGCAAGCATGAAAACTGGAAGTACACGCCGCTGGACACGCTGCTGTCCCAGCAGTTTGTGCTGCCCGATGCGCCGCAGACCCTGAGCGCTGAACAGGTTGATGCACTGGCCCTGCCGCTGGATGCAATCCGTCTGGTGTATGTGGATGGTCAGTTCCAGCCCGCCTTCAGCAGCCGCGACGTCGAACTGTTTGAGGTCCAGCACAGCGTGGCCGCCGAGCGCCGTCCGCTGCCCGCTGCGGTTCAGCCGGAAGTCTTCCTGCATCTGACCGAGAGCCTGGCAGAAGAGGTGACGACCCTGCGTCTGGCACGCGGTAAAGCCGCTGCCCGTCCGGTCTATCTGCTGCACATCACCAGCGGTCAGCATACGGGCATGAACACCGTTCATTATCGCCATCATCTGCAGCTGGAAGAGAGTGCCGAAGCGGAAGTCATTGAGCACTACGTCTCTCTGGATGAGCGCGCCCATTTCACCGGCACGCGCTTTACCTTTGCGATTGGTGACAATGCGAAACTGACTCACACCAAGCTCGCCTTTGAAAGCAGCGCCAGCTATCACTTTGCGCATAACGATCTGGTGATTGGCAACGATGGCCAGGTCAGCAGCACCAGCTTCCTGCTGGGTGCGGGCCTGTCGCGTCACAACACCAGTACGCAGCTGAATGGCGAAAATACCACGCTGGCAATTAACAGCCTGGTACTGCCGGTGAAACAGGAAGTGGCGGATACCCGTACTTACCTGGAGCACAACAAAGGCCACTGTGTCAGCCGCCAGATGCATAAAACCATCGTGCGTGACAAAGGGCGTGCGGTGTTTAACGGTCACATCAAAGTGGCACAGCATGCGCTGAAGACCGACGGGCAGATGACCAATAACAACCTGTTACTGGGCAAGCTTTCTGAAGTCGACACCAAACCGCAGCTCGAGATTTACGCGGATGACGTTAAATGCAGCCACGGTGCTACCATTGGTCGTATCGACGATGAGCAGATGTTCTATCTGCGTTCTCGCGGTATTGAGCAGGATGCGGCACAGACCATGATTATTCATGCGTTTGCAGCTGAACTCACCGAGACACTTGAAAATGAAGTGATGCGTCAGGCCGTACTGCAGCGTATCGCACAACGTTTTCCCGGAGGCGACGTATGATGAACTTCGATCTCGAACGCATCAGGGCTGATTTTCCTATCCTGAAGCGTGAGGTCAACGGTCATCCGCTGGCCTATCTTGACAGTGCAGCCAGCGCACAGCGTCCACTCTCGGTGATTAACGCCGAGAGTCATTTCTATCAGCACGGCTATGCGGCCGTGCATCGTGGTATTCATACGCTGAGCCAGCAGGCGACCAGCGATATGGAGAACGTGCGCGATCAGGCTGCCCGTTTCATTAATGCCGGGTCCCAGGAAGAGATTATCTTCGTTAAAGGCACCACCGAAGGTATCAACCTGGTGGCGAATACCTGGGGCAGCAGTAACCTCAGGTCTGGCGACAACCTGATCATCACGGAGATGGAGCATCACGCCAACATCGTGCCGTGGCAGATGCTGGCGCAGCGTACCGGCGCAGAAGTGCGTGTGCTGCCCTTAAATGACAACGGTGAACTGGCGCTGGAGCAACTGGCGGGGCTGATCGACAGCCGCACGCGGTTGCTGGCCGTGACGCACGTGTCAAACGTGCTCGGCACCGTGAACCCGGTTAAAGCCATCGTTGCCCAGGCAAAAGCCGCTGGCGTGATTACGCTGGTGGATGGCGCGCAGGCCGTGATGCATGACAAAGTGGATGTGCAGGATATCGGCTGCGACTTCTACGTCTTCTCCAGCCATAAACTCTACGGTCCGAATGGCGTCGGTATTCTCTATGGGCGCAAGGCGCTGCTGGATGACATGCCACCGTGGGAAGGTGGCGGTTCGATGATCGGTCAGGTCATGCTGCCCACCGGCACCACCTGGAACAGTGCGCCGTGGCGTTTTGAAGCAGGCACACCGAACACCGGGGGCATAATCGGCTTTGGCGCGGCGATGGCCTATGTGCAGGCGCTGGGACTGGATACCATTCATCAGCGCGAGACGGCACTGATGAACTATGCGCTTGATAAGCTGGGCACCGTTCCGGATATTCAGATTTACGGTCCGCAGTCACGTGCCGGTGTTATTGCCTTCAACCTGGGCAAACATCATGCCTTCGATGTCGGCAGTTTCCTGGATCAATACGGTATTGCCATCCGCACCGGACATCACTGTGCGATGCCGCTGATGCAGCACTACAATGTCCCGGCGATGTGCCGTGCCTCCTTCACCTTCTACAACAGTGAAGAGGAAGTGGATCGTCTGGCTGCCGGTTTGACGCGCATTCATCGTCTGCTGGGCGGCTGAACAGTTTTAACGGAGTCACTGATGGCGAATTTGCCTGAAAAAGAGAAACTGGTTCGCAACTTCAACCGTTGCGCTAACTGGGAAGAGAAGTACCTCTACATTATCGAACTGGGTTCAAAGCTTCCGGAATCTTCTGAAACATTACACCAGCCGGAAAACGCGATTTCGGGTTGTCAGAGTCAGGTGTGGATCAGAATGACCCCGCAGGCAGATGGCACCATCGCATTTGAAGGTGACAGCGATGCCGCTATCGTTAAAGGTCTGATTGCTATTGTATTTAGTCTGTATCAGAACCTGCCACCCGCCGAAATTCTGGCGCTGGATGTTCGCCACTGGTTTGGCGAACTGGCCCTGGTGCAGCACCTGACGCCCACCCGGTCGCAGGGGCTGGAGGCGATGATTCGGTCTATTCGCCATACCGCTCAGAACCTCAGCTAAGTTACACTCGACAGACGCCATCCGGCGTCTGTTTTTTTATCTGACGAGAAAATTGCATGAAACCTGCTTTACGTTTAGCCGGTGCATTGCTGCTGACCTGCTTTGGGCTCTCTGCACCCGCATTCGCCACCGAATACCCGCTGCCACCGCCTGACAGTCGCCTGATTGGCGAAAACGTTCTGACTCAGGTTCCTGATGATAAACAACCCCTGGAATCAATCGCGGCCCGCTACCAGGTCGGGCTACTGGGCATGCTGGAGGCGAATCCCGGGACCGATCCCTGGTTGCCCAAAGCGGGTACCCAGCTGACGGTGCCGCTGCAGATGATCCTGCCTGATACGCCGCGCGAAGGGATTGTGGTGAATCTGGCCGAACTGCGTCTCTACTACTATCCCAAAGGGGAAGATAAGGTCATCGTCTATCCTATCGGCATTGGTCAACTGGGGGCGGCAACACCAGTCATGGTGACGCAGATCAGCCAGAAAATCCCGAATCCCACCTGGACGCCCACCCCGAACATCCGCAAGCGTTACGCCAAAGAGGGCATTACATTACCTGGCGTGGTACCCGCTGGACCGGATAACCCGATGGGGCAGTTTGCCATGCGTCTGGCGCGTGGCACCGGCCAGTATCTGATCCACGGTACCAATGCGAAGTTTGGCATCGGCATGCGGGTCAGTTCAGGCTGCATCCGTCTGCGTTCTGAGGACATAGAAGCGCTGTTTAACGCAGCCCCAAAAGGGACGCGGGTTCAGATCATCAATCAGCCGGTGAAGTATGCTGTGGAGCCGGATGGGAAACGCTACGTGGAAGTGCATCAGCCGCTGTCCCGTAATGATAAAGACGATCCGCAGACTATGCCCATTGCGATCGGCAGTGACCTGAAGAAATTCATGAAGAGTGAGAAGAGTGATAGCGCGCTGATTAAAGCCAGCTTAACGCGACGCTCAGGCATGCCTGTACTGGTCAGCAGTGGCGAGCCGGTGCAGAGTGATACCGTGCCGCCTGCGGGGCTGGAGAGTGCCTCTGCGGGCGCGAATAGCCCGGATGGGCAGGCCGAAGGTAAAGCTGCGCAGCCCTGAAAGGATGAGTGCCTGAAAGGGCACTGAATTTTGCGCAAAAAAAATGGCGCCTTAAAGGCGCCATTTTTAAACCAGAACTCTTACTTACGGTAAGAGTGAGCCTGGTTGTCCAGACGCTGGTTAGCGCGAGCTGCGTCATCTTTAGCAGCCTGAACGTCTGAACGCACTGCGTTCACGTCGTTGCTCAGCTGGTCAACTTTAGCGTTCAGAGTCTGAACGTCTGAAGACAGCTGGTCGATTTTAGCGTTGCTTGAGCAACCAGCCAGCAGAGTTGAAGCCAGAACTACCGCGCCCAGTACCAGTTTAGTACGATTCATTATTTATACCCTCTAGATTGAGTTAATCTCCATGTAGCGTTACAAGTATTACACAAAGCTTTTTAAGTTGAGAATAAATTTTTGATGAGAAGATGCTTAAATTTGATCGTTCGCTCAAAGAAGCAGCGAATCCCAGAATATGATAAAAAAATTTAGCGAAAACAGAGAGATTTAATCGGATTAACCTTAATATTAAGAGTATTTGAATAGTTATTTTCGATTGGAATTTTCCGGGATTTGGTTTAAGCAGAAATAAAAAAAGCGCCTCGTTAAGGCGCTTTAAAATAATGGCAAAAAAGAGTTTTACAGTACGTGTACAGAGGCGGTGTTGGTAGTTCCGCTTGGTACTAATGCACCTGATACCAGCACCACAACATCACCTTTCTGACCATAACCACTTTCCAGCGCCGCTTCTTTACCCAGACGATAGAAATCATCGGTTGAGGCGATTTCAGTGACCAGACGCGTCTCAATCCCTTTGCTCAGGATCAGCTGACGTGCGGTGGTCTGATTGGTCGTCAGTGCCAGAATGGTGGCGTTCGGGAAATATTTACGTACGGCTTTAGCAGACTTACCGCCTTCGGTCGCGACCACAATCAGTGGTGCTTCCAGCTTCTCAGCTGTCTCTACCGCACCACGGCAGACTGCTTCAGTGATACGCAGTTTGCGGGTGTCGCTCTGGCTGTCAATGCGTGACTTCATGACGCGGTCGGTACGCTCACAGATGGTCGCCATGATGGTGACCGACTCCAGCGGATAACGACCCTTAGCGCTCTCACCAGACAGCATGACTGCATCGGTACCGTCGAGGATGGCGTTCGCCACATCACCGGCTTCTGCGCGGGTAGGGCGCGGGTTCTTGATCATTGAATCAAGCATCTGCGTCGCGGTGATTACCACTTTGCGTGCTTTATTACATTTTTTGATCATCATCTTCTGCGCGAAGATCACTTCTTCAACCGGGATCTCAACACCCAGGTCACCACGCGCAACCATGATGCCGTCAGACGCTTCGAGGATTTCGTCGAAGTTATTCAGGCCTTCCTGGTTTTCGATTTTAGAGATGATCTGGATATGCTCGCCGCCGTGCTGTTTCAGGTGCTCACGAATTTCCAGCACGTCTGAACGCTTGCGGATGAACGAGGCGGCAACAAAGTCTACGCCCTGCTCACAACCAAAAATCAGGTCGCGCTTGTCTTTTTCAGCCAGTGCAGGCAGCTGAATGGAGACGCCCGGCAGGTTAACGCCTTTGTTCTCACCCAGATCGCCATTGTTCAGGACTTTACACACGACGGTATTTTCGGTGACTTCGGTCACTTCCATGCCAATCAGGCCATCATCGACCAGCACGGTGTTACCAATTTTCAGGTCGGCTGTGAAACCCGGGTAGGTCACCGCAACGCGCTCGCTGTTGCCGATCACACTCTGGTCGGTGGTGAAGGTAAAGGTCTGGCCTGCTTTCAGCGCCGCATCGTTGCCGCCTTCCAGCTTCATGGTGCGGATTTCAGGGCCTTTGGTGTCCAGCAGGATAGCCGCCTGACGACCGGTTTTTTGCATGACAGCACGCATATTAGTAATGCGTTGACCATGCTCGGCGTAGTCGCCGTGAGAGAAGTTAAGACGCATAACATTCATGCCCGCTTCAAGCAGTTGAGTCAGCATCTCTTCGGATTCGGTTTTCGGGCCGATTGTACAAACGATTTTAGTCTTTTTCATGACGGATTTTCTGTAAGTTGTGATGGATGAATAAGGGCGAAATCCGATGGCAGCGCATCGAAGTGAAAATTCTGATTGAGACTGAAATGGGCAGTACTGAGTAAGAATAGGTGACGAAGGCCAGGCGTGCAGGGAAGTTGTGCGGTTACGGTTGGTAACCACCACGCTGTTGTTGCGCAAATCATTTGAGTTATCGCAGTAAGCACGTGATCGCTGAAACCTTTCAAGTAAGCAACGCGGGACAGTATAGACGCTAAGTATGCGAAAACCAATCAAAAAGCAGAGGGGGAAGCGATGCAGATCAATAAAAGGGAGAGTTGCGCAAGCTGAAGAAATTCTGAAAGTGGTGCGCTCTAATGGACTCGAACCATCGACCCCCACCATGTCAAGGTGGTGCTCTAACCAACTGAGCTAAGAGCGCATACTGAATATTGGTGCGTCCGAGTGGACTCGAACCACCGACCCCCACCATGTCAAGGTGGTGCTCTAACCAACTGAGCTACGGACGCACTTGGTGCGCTCTAATGGACTCGAACCATCGACCCCCACCATGTCAAGGTGGT
>NZ_JACVVI010000014.1:0-159398 GCF_016658625.1 Pantoea sp. S62
TGACTGCTGACTGCTGACTGCTGACTGCTGACTGCTGACTGCTGACTGCTGCCTGCTCTGCGGACGGGCAGGAGCGTCAATCCGGCAGCGTGCTGCGCTGCCTGAACCACGCCGCGAAAAAGCCGATAATAATGCAAAATTCGGCGATATCGCCGCCATAATACATCCACTGCGCGGCTGCCTGTATCTCCTTAAGGCTGGCTGAGGTTCCGTGCGGGTAGCCGTAGCCGTACATCAGTTTACCGAGAATGGCATGAGCAGCCGTGGACAGGAAGATAACCATAAGCCGTACGGATCTCGGCGGGCGATGGGGCGCAGGATCAGGCCCAGCGACAGACCATGTAAACAGGTAGCCGGAGAGGACAAAATGCAGATGAAGAAAAACAAAAAGGACGGGACTGGCCATACTCAGCGCGTAAAAGGGGGTGAGATAAAGCAGATACATCCCGCCAATATCCAGAAAAGCAGCGGTAACCGGATGGATTAAAAAGCGCACCGGCCGGGTACGCAGAATATTCATGATGCCGCGCGCCAGCTTCGCGGAGACGCTGCGCAGCAAAAGCGATCCGGGCGCACCGAATACCAGCCCAAGCGGCCCAAACATCCCCAGACAGAGATGCTGCAGCATGTGACCCCGTAAATCGTGATGCGCCCAGTCAGCCAGAGGCGGCAACACGGAGGCCACGATCACAAGGGTACCGGCCGTAAAGCTGCCCAGGCGCCAGAGGCTCCATCGGGCGGCGCAGCGCAGCCGCACCGCGGCCAGCAGATAAAAGCAGAGCAGCACGAGAGGCAGGATGACCAGCAGTAGCCACAGCGCGGCTGAAGGGGGCCCCCCTGTATGATGTATCATAGAATCCACTGGCTACCTTCCCGTCTCAGGACACCTCACTGCCCGTGCGCGGCGATAGAGAAGAACGCCCGCCGCGATGAACAGCAGACCAAACGCGTTCCAGATAAGGTCATAGAGCCACAGGTTATCGACATAGCGAATCTGATGCAGCCTGAGCAGCTTATGATCGACAATGCCGTCAAAAAGCTGAAAAGCGCCCAGGCCCAAAATGAAGCCTGCCCATGCCGCTGTCAGATCAAGCCGTTTGCGGCTGCGTAGGTCGGCAAACATAAAAAAGCCGAGTACAAAAAAAATCAGCTCGCCTGAATGCAGCAGTCCATCCGACAGCAGGCTGAAAGCTGGCGTGCCCCAGTCAAAAAAGTGATGCCAGGCAAGAATCTGATGAAAAATGATTTCATCAATCGCCGCCATCATACCGACGCCAAGCGGAATGGTCGTGATGAATGAACGTTTCAGGCCGGACTGCTGGGTTGTAGTCGAAGACTGCACTGCGCTCTCCTGAGAAAAATGAAAATGCCTGAACAGGAAGCGTAGCTGAAACTCACCGGCTCCCGATCGGGTTCCCTGAGCCGCCATGCGATTGCTTATAGCGCAGACAAAGGCAGAACGCTTAGTCTGGCCGACGATTAACTGACTGTTTACGCGCCACGTCAGAAGCAGCATTTGCCATCGCTGGCTTTTCTAAGCCGCTTCCGGCGTGCACCACAGCCCGTGCGTTTGACTCTGCGGGTATGAATATTCCTTGCAGGCCAAGAACCAGACGGTGACGATACATGTTAACGGCCGCCATATGTCAGTTAGACGGCGTGACGCGGAGCAACGCCGCCGAGGTGGCCAAATCATTATCGTGTCAGCCTAACCGGTAGAGTCGCCAAATTCTACCCAACCCCCTGAAGCCGGCTTGCTCAGTCGTTCACCAATGGGTTTTCCAAAATAAAAATAACTTGCCAGAAGAAAGCCGTAAACGCTATTAGAGCCATTCTGACCCAGAAAAATTTCGTTGAGGTAGAATTCAAGGATTCGGCTTTTTGGGTAGCGGTAATTAAGTATGAATGACATCAACGCTTCCCTGAATTTTCAGCTGAACCTGCGCTCGTCACTCAGAAAAAGGTTTTTGACAACCTGTTGTGTCAGGGTGCTGCCGCCTTGTACTTTTTCCGGCGCGCACGCTGGCGAACCATGCACGTAGGATCGCGATAAAGTTGATCCCTACATGATGCTCAAAATCTCTATTTTCTGTCGCAATGAGCATTTTATCCAGCAGAGGCGGGAAGCGACTGAGCGTTGTCAGTATGCGCTCCTCGTGGTCTCCGGGATACAGGATTGTCACTAGGCGATGTTCTATTGCGACGGAACCGTATTGTCGCTCTGTATTTGCGCCGTGTATCTGGTCAATTCTGTTATCTCCGGACGAAACAGTAACCTTAAGAGCTAGTTCATTCTTCCTAATATTGAAAAGTCATGGCGATAAAAAGTAATTTCTTTTCATTTAATGAATATTCACTAGGGCTGGGAGTTTTTTTACGCGTCTGTAGCGAGATGAAACAAGGATGGTTTTAACTCTTTTAACTGAATATTTATTCTTAGTAGAAATGTACGTTTTACCGTACACAATAGCTGGCGCCTCCCATACAATGCCATTTATTTTTTTGTAATAGTGTTTTCCAATTCTCGGATGTCTTTAATTGCAAAAGAAGTTACTGTTAGGGATGTGAGTAGTAAACTTCCTGCTATTAGCGCATAAGAAATATGAGGCGGTTTTTTGTCTGCTCAATTTCGACCCTAGAGTAGCCGTTTTTTAAACTATAAAAATCACGTAATACCTCTAGTAATCACTATCTAAAAGTATGGCAACAAACTAGAATTTATAATTGGCGCAAGGGTTGTTTGATTGTTTTTTTATATCCTCTGCATAATAACATCTAATTATAGCGCGTTGGTGTAAAGGTGATTTTTTATTTTTGTTGTGCTAAGATGTTTGAGTGCTAATTCAATGGAGAATGATTCATGTATTTAGTAATTTTTATGCCTGTTATAGGTTTCATGGGAAGGGTATGTGGACTTGGTTGCTGCAGGTGTTGTGATGTAAAAATCAGCCATAAAATACACGCCCCCTAAAATATGATTTTTCTTGCTTAGGTTGAGGGTTTTTGCCAAAAATGCAAAATATGCCAAAAGAAAGCTGATTATAAAGTCATGTCTTCCCTAGCTCTTTATTAGTATTTTATGACGGTTTTAATTTTTAATTAAGTGTTTTTATTGATGGCGTATATTATTTGTTCGTTAGTTCTTTTTATTGATTCTTATAACCCAACCTTTGTGCGTGGTTCAATGCTGGTGCTGTAGCTCAATATTTTTAAATAAATCATTACTGAGTCAGTATTCTAATTTTCGGCGGTTTCAGTAAGAGTTATTTTCTTTATTTCATTGTTGCTGTATTTTATAACTTAAATATTTATTTTTACATATGAATACAGATTTTTTAAGTACTTATATGCAGATGTATTTTTATTAGCAACCATATTAATCACGCATAGAGGTTTAAAAGCAGTGCGGCTAACGGAATACTAAGGTTCATGATTTTAAGCCAGTATATATTCTTACTTCCTCCATTATTATAACGGGCGATAACAATCATGATTAAGTTTTCAATATTTGACATTTCTACAGCCTGATTGTTATCTTTTCAACTGTTGTATGTCGTCAGATGACGACCACCAATGATCCAGCAGCTTGAGAGGATCGCCTTCGGGTAGCAGCAAAAAGACTCCTGTAGCCTGAAAGGGAGAACACGAAAAGTGTGGTACATCTGCCCGCCTTTGGAAGCAGATATCGTCAGCAAATGCGCACCTACGACGCGACGATGAGGGTACATTAGTCACTTCAAAGCCTGGGCTTTCACCTAAGCCTGGCAAGCTAAAAGGCGTCCACAAAGATGCCTTAATTCACCTACGTTATGAGAATTTTCAGGGATACGCCCTGAGCTGCATACGACTTTTGCTATGACGCATAAGCCCATTTGGAACATTTGGGCGCTTGCGGAAGACGCATCAGGAGCATGAAGCTGCGCGGTGTCACTTTGGTTCGAGTGAAACGAGAACAAAGTGACGCGCGCAGCGCATAACGACCAGACCCACGTACAGTGCGGTTTTCAGCATGCCGTTACAATCTGACGTGCATGTATTACGTGTTTTCAGATACTCAACTGGCTATTTATCAACCATGACGCGACGTTAACGAACAATCCGTTAAGGGCGTTTTACTAGAAGGAGAATGATCGACTCGGTATCGATGGCGACATCAGGAAACTGATGTACGGAGGCAGACTGACTGACGTCAGTACGGCGCAAGCCGCAAACAGGTCAGAGACCTGGGGAGCCTCGCAAGAACTCAACATCTCGCCGCCCCGATGCACAGATACCAGTCGAGACGCAGGAAGCGCAAAAGCAACCGTGTCATCGGGGAAGAGATGTACAGATTCAGAGTCATACAGCTGTTGGTTTATGGGCTTACAGCTGTAGGTTTTGAAGGAGATAAAAAGTGTCTGGTAAATTAGGTAAGCAGCTCGTCACGCTCGCACGTCAGGGCGGAGGAAGTTTTAAAACGGTTTCTGATCGTTCAAAGATTGCCAGTCGCTTTTCAGAGCGACTGGCAACCCTTAATATTCAGATTCGGGACGTTAGCCATATTAAAACCAAACATATCGAGAATTATATCCGTAGTCGTCAGGATGAAAATATCTCGCCACGCACCCTGCAAAATGAAATGGCCGCTTTACGTTCAATCCTGTCACAAGGCGGACGTAACATTCTGGCTAATCCTGCACATGAGAAATTAAGTAATCAGGCACTGAATATTTCAGGAGCCAGTCGGGAAGGCACTAAAGTTGCGATTTCTGACGAACGTCTCAGAGAAATCGTTATAACGGTTTCAGAAAAGGACAGGGGGATTGCGTTAGGTATTCAGCTCGCCAGATATATTGGGCTGCGTGCAGAAGAAACTGTTCAGTCGGCAAAGTCACTTAAGACCTGGAGAAAAAATTTAGAAGCCGGAAATAATAATGTGCGTGTTGTGTTTGGCTCTAAAGGAGGGCGTCCACGTGATGCCAGCGTTTTTGATAAACAGAAAGTTGTTGTCCTGTTAAATGAAGCTATTCGCTATATCGAACAAAATAACGGTAAGTTAATCGATAAACCAACGCTTCATCAGGCGCTTGATCGTTATCATAACGTATTGCGTGAAAGTGGAATGACGGGGATCCATGCCCCGCACAGTCTCAGGTATGCTTATTCCAAGGATGCCGTAAATCATCATTTAGAAAATAGCATGAGTCGCAAAGAAGCTGAGGCGTTAGTTTCAATGGATCTTGGACATGGTGATGGACGTGGTGCTTACGTTGCCCGGGTTTATAACCGGACAAATGAGTCAGATGAATAAAAGGCTCTTGTAATTTGCCTTAGGCAAACGCTATTATTAAAACGCTTCTTAAGTTGTCTTCGGACAACCACCAATGGTCTGTAGCTTGAGATGACCGCCTTCGGGTAGCTGCAAATAACACTCCTGTAGCCTGAAAGAGAGAACACATCAGTGTGGTACATCTGCCCGCCTTTGGAAGCAGATATTGTCAATTACGGCTCCTACTGCCTGGCGATGAAGGTACATTTAACCATCCGGCTCCGGCTCCGGCCTTCGTCCTTCGGGGAAACATTCCCGACAGGGCAAATGTTTCTCTTTTTTCTGGAGAAACTATGTCCATAACCCGCTCGTTTCTGAATGAGTTGCGTACGCCATTCGATCTGGTCCTCTCCGTTGCAACCCGCGTTGCATCTGAATGTCCTGACCTTAAGGCTGCACTCAGGGGAACATCGTGGCTTGCTTCACCTTCCGGTCATTATGAATTTCGTTCCCGCGTCTGGTTTGATGATCAACGTTATCACGCCATTGTTATGGCAAGAACGCCGATTGCAGGCCAGCCAGGCGATGAATTCATTTTCAGCCGGCACGGTGAGCATTTTACACACAAAGCTGCAGCGAAAGCCGCTCAGCATGCCGCGTCTGATGCTGCGACTTTCAGGGTGTTCACCGCTCAGAAATAACAGCGCAGTCGTCTGAACCATACATTCGCTATGCGAATGCCCATCGGGAAACATCTTCCCGACAGGGCAGGTGTTTCCCGCTCAACAGGAGAAACACCATGCACAGCCTTTTATTACCAACCTCTTTTTCCATAAAAGGCATCTTTTCAGCAGTCTCTGCTGCAGCGTCATCCCTGCGGGATCGCGTCGCGGCCGGCAAAAGAAAAGAAGAGTGGATAATGAACCGGGCTGGCTCACTCAGCTTTAAGGTTCAGGTTCATCAGTTATCGTCAGGAAAATGGACGGCCGGCATACTTACACGTTCCGGCACGTTTTACGGTAATCACCGGTTTGGATCTTTGAAAAATCCGGACGAGGTATTCCGCTCTTACCATCAGGCTCGCCGTTTTGCACTGAAGCTGGCGAATCAGATGGCAAACCTGCGTTATGCGTATCAGTAAGGGAAATTGGAATATGACTATTTCAGCAAACCTGGCAGATATGCTGCAGTTAGCTAACTACGAGTGCGACATGCTTACGGCATTAGCCTATCAGAGGTTTTGTCTGGACGACCTTGACGAGCAGGTGCCCCTCTACGGTGAGCTGCCCGTCACGGTTGCTGTTCAGATAAACGTTATTTACAACCTTGAATTCGGTATGGTTCAGGACCGTTTTATCAGTCCTGGCTGTGCTGACCTGGTTGACTCCATCCGTGCCATGAGCATCAGGCTCGACCGCACTTTGCATGAACGGATTTCTTCAGATGGTCATAATGACGGTCTGGGAGATCTGGAAATTGCCAGATTAGAATCTTTCAAATCTGACGTAACCCTGTGGGGATTTATTCCCCATCAGGGGGATAAATCCCCTTTTTTTTGAGGATTTATCATGACACCAATCTCCGCACCGCCCCAACACGTCACTTATGACGTTAAGCAGATCGGATGGATATCCCCGAGCCAGTGGCACAGTTTTACCCTGGCAGTCACTGAAGCATTCTGGCTGTTACCAGTACATCTCCGCCCGTGCTCGCCAACTAACGGTACTCGTCTGGAACGCGCTTCCATGATGTTTCCTCACCCCGAGGCATTTGAATTCGGTGGAACAGACGAAGGGAATTACATATCCAGAAGCGTGATGTTTACCCTGTAAATGAGCCCTGATTTGCGTATTGAAACGGAAGGGCAGCCCATTGACTTCTTCACGCGGATTGCGCTGCTGATGCTGTATCACCATTGCTCAGGCTGCTTTGAGATAAAGTCATCAGCCGGCGGCGCCAGCTGGGCGCTTCCGGTTCGCTGGGCAATACGGCACCAACTGATTGCTGTCAGTGATGCTCCTCAGCCTTTCAGCACGGAAGGTTTCATTACCGGCGCAGCTGATGAACTGCTCATCAGAAGCGTTTCCGGGGGTGAACGTCCGTTTACGACGGCTGACTGGGGGCTGATTTCAGAACTTGAGTTCGCGCTCGAAGAACTGAAAACCGGCACACGCTGATCCGGCAATCAATCTAACTTAACCCAACGGGGATTTACCTCCCTGTGGGCGGTAGATCCCCTTTTTAATGGAGATTTACCATGACACATACACCAAACGAGCCTCTTGTCCTTCCTGGCGTTTACCAGTTTGAGCAGGGAGCGTCCATAAATGATGAACAGTGGTTCAGGTTTACCGACGCAGTTAAAGAAGCCTTCTGGCTTCTTCCCGCTCAGCTCCGGCCTTATAAGCAACTGGGTTTTGACATGAACCGCGCGTCAGAACTTTTTGACGAAGAGGGTTCGGTCACGTTCAGCCATAAGGGCGGCGAAGGCTACTGCCTCAATCCGTTATATCTCAGGCAGACGCTTTCGGATAATTTTCGGACATACCGTAAAGTGGAGAGCCAGCGATGCAAACAGGATTTATTCGTGCGCATCGTGCTGGTTCTTCTGCATAACCTATGACCCGAAAGCTATTACATAACCAGTTCCTGTCCGCAAAGCTGGCGTTTCGCGCAGCGATGGCTGGCATGGAATATGGACATGTTTACCAAAGCACCTGAAAACATACCGGCATCGTTTGTTATACCTGGCGCAATTGAACACCTGCTGCTGGTAAAAACCTCCGGTCCCGGCAAGCAGGTCACCACTGAAGAGTGGGAAGCCATATCAGGCATTGAGTTCTGGCTTGCTCAGCAGCACAACAGCTGACCTGTCTACCCATCCTTCCGGGATTTGCTCTCCGGAAGGAGACAGATCCCGCTATTACAGCAGGTGATCCTATGTTTACTTTTAACAGTGACGCGCTCGCGCAGCTGTTTCATGAAACCTACCATCAGCCTATGTCAGTCAGGCTTGTTATCTGTTCGCAGGAAGGTTTGTTCCTGGAGTTCAGGAACGGATTACCCGGTCAGCTTTTCTACCGCAAAGAGCGAATTTATGCCCTTGAATACAGCGGCGGGAGTGCCGACCCGGGCGTGCAGGTTGAAATGAAGTTTGGTCAGATCTCTGAGTCGTACGATCTCACTGTGGATGACCCGGCCTTTTTCAGTCCCATAACGCCGGCAGACAGGGTGGTTGTTCTGTCTGTCCGTTCACCTTATCAGCTTAAGCGCAAAACCATCAGCTGGCTCAGTCAGCGTAAACTCGCGCTGTTCTGTGAACGGATCGACCTGATGAGGACTTCGGATTTTTGTGACTGCAGCTGCGACGAAGAGCGGGCCCGGTGGTTCGGTTCGGCAGCTTCAATGCTTGAAGAAGCAATGTTTACTGACAGTAAGCGGCATGACCGCCACGCTTTCTATCATTCAAGGCGGCAACTCCGGTTGCGGCTGAACAGCATAACCGCCGACGGAAAGATTATTTCTCCGGTGCGTTAACCACTTCCCCTGACGGGCGTATTTCTCGCCCGTCAGGGGAGGGATGCGCCCTTTTTTTATTTAAGGAACATCCCATGACCAAACCAACCAAAACCCGTCGCACGAAGAAAACTGAGAGCGTCGATCTGTACCAGAAGGTCACTGACCGTATCGTTGAGGCACTGGAGAACGGCGTCGCGCCATGGAAAAAACCGTGGCGCACTGCTGGCCGCTACGCCGCAGCGGGTCCGTTACCGGTTAATGCCTTAACCGGTAAGCCTTACAGTGGCGTAAACGTGCTGCTGTTATGGCTGGCCGCAGAGGAAAAAGGATACAGCACAGATCGCTGGGTAACGTATCGTCAGGCGCAGGAGCTGGGCGGTCAGGTTCGCAAAGGTGAAACGTCATCAGAGGCCATTATCTTCAGACCTTTTGAAAAGCAGGCTGAGGATGCCAGTGGAAACAAGCTGTTTGATTCCGACGGTAAGCCGCTGATGGAATCGCGGGCCATGATAAAGCCTAACTTCCTGTTTAACGTCGAGCAGTGTGACGGTTTACCGGACAGTGTTGCGGCTGTACCGCATGAGTCTCCCGTAGCTGAATACCCCGGTACGATCGACTGGCCGACGGAAAAACGGATATGTGAGATTGTGCATATGGCGGGCGTTAAGGTTGAGTTCAGATTACAGAACCGGGCCTGTTACGCCAGACACACTGATTCCATACTGATACCGAAGGCTGAACAGTTTTTTACCCACGCTGACTACTTCAGCACGCTGCTGCATGAAGTTGTACACGCCACCGGCCATGAGTCACGACTGAACCGCGAAGGCATAACCAAACCGTCGAAAACGTTCGGCGATCCGGTGTATGCGTTTGAGGAGCTGATAGCGGAGATGGGCAGCGCGTTTCTCTGCGCCCGGCTCGGTGTGTTTGGTGATGTTCAGCACGACAGCTACATAAAATCGTGGCTTGAGGTACTGAAGTCGGACAAAAAAGCACTCTTTCGTGCCTGCCGGCACGCGAGAGAAGCGTCAGAGTTTTTACTGCAGTTAGATCAACGTGCGGCTGAAGCTGCATAACACACCAACCCGGCATCGTTAAGTAAACACGTTGCCGTCCCGTGAGGGCATTGTTCCTCACGGGACAGTGCCCTCTTTTTTTGAAAGAAGAGGAATTAACCATGACGGCACGTTTACCAGAAGAACAGAACAGCTTTGTACGTGGCGGTCTGTTGTTTACAGGTAACATACACGATTCCATGCCGCGCCGGCTGCTTCTCGATCAGCGTCTCTCCCCGCTTGATAAAATGGGCTGGATCATTATCCGCCTGCACGCTTTGAGCAACGATGGTGCCGTTTTTCCTTCCTATGAAGAATTGCAGCTGCAGCTGGCAACGCCGGGCAAAGGCAGGGCATCAAAAGAGACCATCAGCCGGATACTCCTGATGTTACGCATCACGGGCTGGCTCAGCCTCTGCAAACGCGTGAGGGATGAAAAGGGAAGGGTAAGAGGCAATATTTACGCGCAGCATGATGAGCCATTGTCATTTGCTGATGCAGAAACGTTCGATCCGCACTGGCTCAAAACAGTGGCTGAAGCTTGCCTGAGCAGTAACCGCACCATCAGCGCCACGGCACAAACAATCATCAGTGAAATCCGGCTTGATCCCACAATGCTCCATCATCGCAGTCATCTCCAGATGATTGAGGCCCGTCTGGGCTCAGCCCAAAGTCCTGAAGAATTGACCCGCCGTGCCGCACCCGGGCAGACAGAGCGCTCACCGGGTTCGGATTCCGAACTCAGCTTAAAAAAGCATGATCATAAGCTCGGTTCGGATTCCGAACTCAGTGAGAGTACCGGGAATGACAACCGGGTTCGGAATCCGAACAGTTACGTACGTAGTTTTACTAATAATACAGATAAAACATACGTAACCGGTTCGGTTTGCCTGCCAGATGATTTCGGCTCACTGCTGAAACCAGAAGACCGGGACATGGTTAATCGCCAGCTGCAGGCGCTGTCGCCTGAGCGATCTGCCCTGGTGTTGTCGAATGTCATGCGTGCGCAGCGTGAAGACAGCCTGCAAAACCCGCTTGGCTGGTTGCTGACTGTGCTCAAAAAGGCCCGGCAGGGAGAGCTTTATCCTGCAGAAAACGTACGAAAAGTACCTGATCACATGAACCCGTCATCACGCCCTGAACTGCGCCCCTTTAAGCCTTCCCGTCCAGAGAGCCGGCAGACGTGCAGTGAAGAGCGCGTAAGAGAAATTGTTCAGAGCCTGCGAGTGTCTGTTGGAACTCAAAAAAATGATTAGCCGGTCAATGCATGTTCGAAAAGTGAGCACTGTTGCACCACGCAACAGAGGTTAAAAAACGAGCAATACTGCACCGTGCAACAGGGTCATTAAATAAGCGTCACAGGCAGCAAACAAATTTTACTTTTCGAATATCTGATTTCGAATTGTTTACGGTCCTCTCAGGAATGAGGATCGCCACTTAACTTACGAAAGCCTTTGCCAATCAGGAGATAGCTATGGCCGAACAGACAACCCCTCAAACAGCGCCCCGGCGATCTGGCGGATTAGTATCCACGCTGACTGTCGAGCTGCATTCGCATTATGCAATCAGGCTCTGGGAAGGGCGCAATCGATCAGATGAGAAATCAAAGGCTGAAAAACGCCCCAAAATACTGGGGATGCCGGAAGCGATTTCGCGGGCAGGTTTCGCCGGACGTGATGCTGCGGCCGGCAACCCCTATGGTGATGAGTTGCTGGTCAATCTTGAAGAGGCCATTAAGCTGGCGACTGAGAAGGTGGAAGGGCAAGTCAAAAAGATTGCAACCATCACCGCCGCCATTCCGGCAGGTATCACCCTATCTGAAGTTACATCTTCCGAGCCGCTGAACCTTGATGTATTCAGCCGTTCCCCCCTCGGCTATCGCTGTGTCTGGCTGTTAGTGCATTACGATCAGCTGGCGCTGAAAGCCTTCCGGGCATTCCATTACGGCCTGATCTCCCGTTCACAACGCGATGATTTCCTGGAAAAAGGGAGTAAAGCGATACGTGTCGTCTACGGGGTGATTCAGAACTACCGGACCGTGCCGGTGACATATGAGGATATCCGTCATAAAACGGCGCGTGGTCTGGCTGCTATAGAGCGTCTGGGTGAACCCGATCCTGCCGTTATGTCGGGTAAAAAACGTTCTTCATTCTCTCCACTTTCTGCTGTTACCTCAGAGGACGATTAATTTGAACCGGATGATTACTTCGGGCGTTATCTGCGCCCTTCTCAGCGGCTGTGCCGGCACTGACTTTGGCAGCATCAACAAAAATATCAGCGATACCGCTTTCAGTATCAGTAAAACCCTGCGCGGCAGTGATTCGGATTCCATGGATTCCATGGATTCCGGCAACGGTATGCCGGTACTGACAAAAGCATCAGGATCTGGCGGGAAAAGTGCCAGTAAACAGTTTAGCGTGCCGGTAGATATCGATACGGCCGCCGCGCGATTAAAGCGCCACTATGGCTATGTGAGTGCGGATGAAATTGAACGTATTCGCTCCAGAGATCGTAACAGCCGCTGGAGTGCCGCTGCCATTGAAGATGCCCATCCAGTGTGGGAAGCCGTTCCGGGGAGCTCCTATCGTATGGGCAGCGACGTGGGTGACAACGACCATATGGATATTGAGCTTGAAAAGAACGGTTCCGGTACGCGGGTATATGCGACATACAAATCACCCGTTGCATCGCACCTTACCGGCAGCGCGTTCAACAACGTTATGTCTCAGGTCCGCCAGGTTGCTTCTGGTCAGGCACGCTAAAACCGGAGGCCGGCATGCAGCTTTATCTATGTGAAAAACCCTCTCAGGCCAAAGATATTGCCCGCGTGCTGGGCGTCAGCCAGCGCGGCCAGGGGTGTATTACCGGCGGTAACATTACGGTCACGTGGGCAGTAGGCCATTTACTGGAAACGGCCACGCCCGAAACCTATGGCGAGCAGTTTGGTCGCCCGTGGCGCTCGGAAGTGCTGCCGATAATCCCGGACCGCTGGCAGATGACCGTCAAGAAAGACACTGCCGATCAGTTTGGCGTTATCAAAAAACTGCTGAAACAGGCCCGTGAGGTAGTCATCGCAACCGATGCCGATCGCGAAGGTGAGGTGATCGCGCGCGAGCTGATGGACTACTGCAATTACACAGGTGCCGTACGTCGGCTGTGGCTTTCCGCGCTGGATGAAGCCAGCATCAAAAAAGCCCTCAGTGAAATGCTGACGGGCGACAAGACCGAAAAACTGTATCAGGCGGGTATTGGCCGCTCGCGGGCAGACTGGCTTATCGGAATGAACCTGACGCGGCTTTATACCCTTAAGGCCGGTGAAGCCGGGTTATCGGAGGTGTTTTCCGTGGGCAGGGTGCAGACGCCTACACTCGCTATAGTGGTTAACCGGGATCTTGAAATTGCCGGCTTCACACCAAAGCCCTGGTGGAAAGTCAGAGCGCAGCTTGAAAAAGACGGTGTCCGTTTTGAGGCTGAATGGGTTGCTGCGGAGCAATACTGTGATGATGAAAAGCGGTGCGTAAATCAGCAGATTGCACAGGCCGTTCAGCAGCTCTGCCAGAAAGCCGGGAGCGGCAGCGTGATTTCCGTTGAAAAAAAGCGGGATAAAACGCCGGCACCGCTCTGTTTTTCCCTCGGCGATCTTCAGGAAGCCTGCAACAGGAAATGGGGTTTCGGCGCTAATGAGGTACTGTCTATAGCCCAGTCGCTGTATGAAACGCATAAAGCGACGACCTATCCGCGAACAGACTGCGGTTATCTGCCTGTATCGATGCGGGGAGAGGTCAATGACGTTCTCCAGGCAGTACAGCATTCTGATCCGGCTATCGGCGGCGAGCTTTCCCGTCTTGATACCGCTTTTACCTCGCGTGTCTGGAACGACAAGAAAATTACTGCGCACCACGCCATTATTCCGACGCGACAGCTCTTCGACATAGCAAAGCTGAACGCGAAAGAGCTCAAAGTCTACACTCTTATCCGCCTGCACTATCTGGCTCAGTTTATGCCGCTGCAGGAATCCGACGTGACGGATGCCACTTTCAATATCGGTAATCAGCTTTTCCGCACGCGCGGCCGCGTAATGGTTCATGCCGGGTGGAAATCACTGTTCAGGGGGGAGCTGGCTGAAGAGGAGAAGGGTGATAAGGAGTCCGCCGCGCAGCTGCCCGTGCTTGAGCAGGGCAATGTCTGCAGCGTCACCGGTGCAGACGTCAAAGATAATGTGACAAAAGCGCCGCCGCACCATACGGAAGGAACGCTTATTGCTGCTATGAAAAATGCCGCCAGCCTGGTCACGGATCCCCAGCTCAGAAAGATACTGCGTGATAACGCAGGGCTTGGTACGGAAGCAACGCGCAGCGGCGTACTGGAAACGCTGTTTAAACGGGGCTTCCTGGAGAAAAAAGGAAGATTCATCATTGCCACGCAGATGGCGCGGGAACTGATCGCTGCCTTGCCGGAGACGCTGACCAGTCCGGGCATGACGGCCCTCTGGGAGCAGGCGCTGGATGATATTGCCCAGGGAAAAAGCGGACTCAGTGAGTTTATGCAAAAGCAAAGCCAGTGGACACGGCATCTGGTCGAAAAAGGGCGGGACACTGCTTTTAAGGTCACGGTTCCGGTCGGCCCAGGCTGTCCGCTGTGCGGTGGCCAGACCCATCAGCGCAAGAGTAAGGACGGTAAATTCTGGGGCTGTGTTAAGTACCCTGACTGTAAGGGAATTGTTGGTGAGAAAAACCGTAAAACCCGACGCCAGACTGCGGGGAAAAGCCGGGGCTCAGGTAAGGGCCGGAAAAGCCCGGCTTCTGCGCCGGCTACCCTCAATCTGCAGAGCCAGAAAAGTTGACAGTAGTGACATTTGGCTTAAAAATAAACGTGCTTGTCCGTCGTCTCTGACGACCACCAATGATTCACCGGCCTGAGAGAATCGCCTTCGGGTGGCTGAACATAACACTCCTGTAGCCTGCAAGGGAGAACACATCAGTGTGGTACATCTGCCCGCCTTTGGAAGCAGATATCGTCAATCACGGCTCCTACTGCCTGGCGATGAAGGTACATTCAACTATCAAGACAGTCAGAATTTAGCTGATTCTGACTCCCCGACGGGAATACTTCTCCCGTCCGGGCAGAAGTTTTCTCCGTCGAACCAAATTTGACCTCCATGGAGAAAACATCATGTCTGTAAACAACACCTCTAATGCCAGTAACACCGGTAAATCTAAAGACTACTTCAACCTGACCATCAATGGACTGGGCTATCTCAGCAACGTTCGCCAGGTCAATGCTCAGTCCGGCACCTTTATCAGCTGCGTTATTAACGCACTGTCAGGTCCGAGCGACAGTCCTTCTTATGTGCGTTTTGACGTTACCGTTGCCGGCAAAGAAGCCAGCAGCCTCATAAACCGCTGCCAGAAAGCGGTGGATGAGGATAAGAAAGTGCTGATTGGCTTTGTTCTGAGCAATCCATCAACGGACATTTTTCAGCTGAAAAATGGTGAGCACGCAGGTGAAAGCCGCGTCAGTCTGAAAGCCCGCCTGATCAGGGTGGACTGGATCAAGATAGGCCAGGACATGGTCTTCAAGACTGAACGCGCCGAACCGCAGCATGCCCAGAGCGCCGCTTCCCAGCAGCAATCCTACGCAGAAAACTCATTCTGATTGTTCACCATAGCCTGCTCTCTTCAGAGCAGGCTTCCCCTCAAAAGGAGCATACTTATGTCCTCACGTGGCGTAAACAAAGTCATTCTCGTTGGCAATCTCGGTCAGGATCCGGAAATCCGTTACATGCCTAACGGCGGCGCTGTCGCTAACATTTCACTGGCAACGTCGGAGTCATGGCGTGATAAGCAGACCGGCGAAAATCGTGAAATTACCGAATGGCATCGCGTTGTGCTGTTTGGCAAGCTTGCAGAAGTCGCCGGCGAATACCTTCGCAAAGGTTCTCAGATCTACATTGAGGGTCAGCTGCGCACCCGCAAGTGGCAGGACCAGAGCGGACAGGACAAATACTCGACGGAAGTCGTCGTGAACGTTGGCGGCACCATGCAGATGCTGGGTGGCCGCACACAAAACAGCGACCAGCAGCAGTACAGTGGTAACTGGGGCCAGCCTCAGCAGCCGCCGTCACAGCCCGGTCCGGCTCCGCAACAGAAAAACAGTGGAAATAACGGGAAAGGTAATCATGGTTCACAGCGTAACAATGCCGCTCAGCCCACGCCTCAGCAGCCAGCGCCACAGTCGCAGCCTGCCGGAGAATGGGATGATGATATACCGTTCCTCGGACACGGTTACGGCCTGGCGAAGCACGCTTCATCCTCTCTCTGACCCTCCGCTGCGTTTTGACCGCTGCACTAAATTTCACCATAATCCTTTAAAGGTTACTGACGATGCCTGCCATACTACGGCTGAACGGTTTTCGGTTTTTTTTCTACTCCAACGAAGGCAATCCGCGCGAACCTGCTCACATTCATGTGATAAAGGCCGGTACAGAAGCAAAATTCTGGCTGGAGCCGGTTGTAAAACTGGCAAGTAACGATGGATTTGACTCCCGGACGTTAAAAGAGCTGATGACAGTGATAAGGCAACACCAACCCATGCTTCTGGAGGCCTGGAATGATTATTTCAGCTAAGAACGTTCGGTTCGATCATCACATTATGTGGGTCGAACTCTCGGACGAGCGGATAATCGGCGTACCGCTTTCATGGTTTCCCCGGCTTCGCAACGCGTCTGCCGAACAGCTGAAAGATTACGAACTGTCTCCCCGTGGTATCCACTGGGACGCACTGGACGAAGATATCTCAATCGATGGCCTGTTACAGGGGCGCGGTGATGTAACGCACCCGCCTCATCAGGTCGCCTGAAGGTGCTGATTAAAAAACGCTGACTCCGGTCGTAATGCTTGTCAGTTAAGATCTTAATGGAGGCCGCAACGGATAACGTTGCGGCTTCTTTTTTACCGCCCTTGGGTAATGCCGCACTCTTCTTTCCGGCAACACCAGCCCTGGCGCCATCGCCATTATCTCTTCCATTATCCGCGGTATTTTTCCCGGTGAGATGCCCGGTAGCAGGCTCAGATGACTTCTCAGATACAGTGCGGACTGCTTAAAACTCATCTGATAAGGTTCCACGCCTTTCAGACTGTACGCCATTTGCGCCATCATGAACCTCAGAAGGTTATAGGCCAGGACCACGCCCCACAGCTCCTGACGCACAAGTTCTGGCTTTTTGCTTCTCAGCGTCAGCTCATTATTCAGCAGGTGTTGTTTCATCTCGCGGAACCCATGCTCTATTTCCCAGCGATGGCTGTATAAATCCACGACATCTGCTTTGGGATACCTCAGGGGGTCGCACATAGATGTCAGGATTTGAACCGTTTTTCCGTTGAGTTCTTTGCTGATAAGCCTTGCCGTCAGCGTGTCTCCAGCACCCTGCCATTTTTTCTTCGCCTGCGGCGACAGCTGTAATTCCACCAACTCCTGCCCGGCTCCTAAGCTACGGACTACACGGTACTGTGCTCCTTTGCGCAGCGGCAGCATCCAGTGTCTTTCCGTTCCCGCTGAGTGCCAGGCGTGCAGCAGACCCAGCGCATAAAAACCTTTATCAAAGAGAGTCAAAGAGTGGTCGGGGGTCTGTGGGATAAGCTGAGCGGCAAGATCGGCTTCGCCGACAGCTGAGACGCTGTCGAACGCTACTGCTGACAGCAGGTGACTGGTGACTTCCATCTGACAGACCATTCGCACCTGCGGCCACTCAGAGCACTTATTAATATTGGCCGTTCGCCCGAAGGCGGCATCATTCTCTGGTGTGTCAGGGGTGCGCCATACGGTGCCATCCACCGCCATCAGAGTCAGTCCGTTCCAGTGCGACAGCGGTGTCTTTTCAAACCACAGGCGCTGCGTTTTCTCAAACATTAACCGGATAACATCTTCTCCAAATCGCTGTCGGGCCTGCACAACCGCGCTGGGCGCAACAAAGGGCCTTTTTCCCCGGCAGAAGGATATCCAGGTGTGAGACGAGCTGGGTCATCGAATGGGAGCGAAAAAGTGCCATGCCGGTCACAGCCCAGACCATCATTTCCATCGATAACCGGCGCTTCCGTAACGTCACTGTGCCGGTATCAGCAAGACACTCATCAATGAGCTCAGGAGAAAGGAGATCAGAAAGCGCCGAGAATTCCTGAGGCGTAAAGTGATGAACGATATCGAGAGCCTGACTGAGAAGCATAAAAAAATCCGTAATCCCTGAGAGATTACGGATTTTTGCAGAACTGCCGGATCGTTCAACCGATCATTTTTGTCTTAACTGATCGGCATTATGACTCCGGTCGGCGTTTTTTTTTGAAATCGCAAAAAGAGTTGTTGATAGAAGCCTGCTGAAGAGTTGCGCACAGTGAAGCCTGTTCTCACTGTTCAGGAACTTTTCAGATGAAATTTAACGCCGTCTTTGCCGCTTTACCGCTTGCGCTGCTCGCGGGGTGCGTTCAGCAGCCCCAGAAGCTGCAGGAGCGGGCACCTGCTGAACCGGTTGCCCCGGTCAGCGTATCCCGCAATATTCAGGCATCCGCTGATGATGTTTATGCGCGGACGCCAGAAGTGGTTCGCTACGATCGTTATCTGCTGGTCAGCACGGATCCGCAGGCCGTGCAGCGCGACCCCCTCTCCCAGATTATTGACGTCCGTATCCCCTCCTCAGTGCAGCCAACCGTGGCTGACGCCATGCGCTATGCCCTGAAGCAGTCCGGCTACTCGCTTTGTCAGACCGGTCCGGCTAACGGCGTGTTGTACCGTCAGTCGTTGCCGGCCGTCCAGTTCCAGCTCGGCCCGATGCGCCTTCGCACCGCGCTACAGGTGCTGGCGGGCCCGGCATGGGAGCTTGAAGTGGATGACGTACAGCGTGTGGTCTGCCACAGCCTGCGTGCCGGTTACCAGTTGCCCGTAACACAGCTGCCTCCGCGTCCTGCCAGCGCCTACGAACCGGCTGCAGGCACGCCATCTTCTGCCAGTTCCTCTCAGGCGATCGCCCCTCGTCCCGTTCAGGCCCAGCCTGCTCACGGAGGGTGGCTGACAAAATGACAACAGAAACGTCCTTCCCTCACCAAAACGCTGATGACGTTGTTCCGTCATCAGGCGGCAGTTTCAGCGCCGTAAAACGCCGGCTGCCGGCTATAGGACTTACCACGCTTTCTATTGCCGCGCTGGGTCTCGCATTCATATCTCTTCGCGCCGGTGTGTCGCAGGAAAACCGTCTCAGTTACGTCGAGAAACAGCAAAACGTGGTTTACACCCAGGCACTGGCTAAAACCGATCTTGAACCACTCCAGGCCAACATCAGCACGCAGGCTGAAGCGATAAAAAGGCAGCAGGTTCAGCTCGATGCGGTCCGTAAATCGCTCGAAGCCTGGTCTGCCGAAGGCTTATCTGAAGCAGTCGGTCAGGTTCGCCAGTCAATCGGTGAGCTGAATGATTCGCAGACTGCACTGCAGAGCCGTCAGGCTGCACTGGAACAGTCAGTTACTGCGCTGCAGCATCCGCCTCAGAAAGCGCAGCAGGCCACAGCTGAACCCAAAGCGGCAACGCCTGTAAAAAAGCCGACACCCGCTAAGCCGCACCGGGCTGTCAGGACAGTGGCCCGCAAAGCGCCATTCGTACTGACCGGCGTTGAAAAGCGGGGCACGGAGTCGTTTGCGGCCATTGCGCCGACGGGATTCAGCTCGCTGGCTGAAATCCGCCTGATCGGCGAAGGCCAGACCGTTAATGGCTGGACACTTGTTCACGCCGGCTACGGGCAGGCGCAATTTCGCGTGAACGGTCGCTTAACGACTATCAACGTTCGCTAACGGAGACGATATGAAGCTAAAAATAGCCAGTCTTGCAGCGATTATGCTCTGCTGCTCTGCGCAGGCCAGCGTTCAGGTTCAGAATTCCAGAGGCGAACCGGTGGATGCGCAAGGTCAGAGCGTGCAACAAAGCAGCGTACAGGATCTGCAACAGCAAGCCGGTCAGTGGGGGCTGAGTCAGGACGATTATCAGCGCTATCAGTCGCTGATGAACGGTCCGCGCGGCATTCAGTCACCGGGTCTGGATCCGTTGTCCACGCTGGGTATCGAGGCGCGGAGCCAGGTCGAGCGTCGTCAGTATGCTGAGAAGTGGGTAAAGGAAGAGTTTGCGCGTACGCAAAAAGAGCTGGATTTCCAGCGCGAAGTCACTGCCGCATGGAAGCGGCTCTATCCGGAAACGCTTGCGGTCAATATGGGCAACGCAGCCGGCATTGCGCACGACACCGGCGGGCGGCTGGCGCTGTTCGTTAAGTCAGCGGGCTGCGGGCAGTGTGACGCCCGGCTGGCAGCGGTATTAGCCGATAACAGGCCGGTTGATATCTACCTTGTAGACAGCCAGGGCGATGACGGGAAACTTCGCGGCTGGGCGAAAGACCATCACATTCCGCTGGACAGGGTGCGCAGCCGTCAGATCACGCTGAATCACGACGGCGGTCGCTGGATGCGGTTCGGTAACGGCATCATGCCAGTCGTTCTGCAGCAGGGGGAAGACGGATGGCAACTCGCCGCATTCTGACCGGAGCGGCGCTGCTGTTGCTTTCATTGTCCACGTTTGCCGGGGGCAAACAGACCGTTCCGGAGGGGTACGTGCGCGTGGCGCAGACTCACAGCGTACCGCCTGAATCGCTCTACTCTGTCAGCCTGCAGGAATCATCGCGCAGGCTGCCGCAGGGCGAACGCCCGTGGCCGTGGACCCTGAACGTCGCGGGTAAGGGCTATCGCTATAAAACCCGCCTTGAAGCCTGGCAGGCGCTGCAGGTGTTCATGAAAACGAACTCACTGAAGCGCATCGATGTCGGTATTGCCCAGGTTAATCTCGGCTGGAACGGCCAGCGTTTTACGTCAACCTGGGAGGCGCTGGACCCTTACGTAAATCTCAACGCCGCTGCCGCCATCCTGCGCGAGTGCTGGGACCGGAAACCCGGAAGCTGGCTCGATGCCGCCGGTTGTTATCACCATCCCGCAGGCGGCGCACCTGCTGCCCGCTATCGCGCTTTCGTTAAAAGCAAGCTCGCCATGCTCCAGTCCTCGCCGCATCTGCCGGCGGCTACCGCAGTTGAACAGACCGCGTCCGCATCGTTGCCGGATAACGGCCTCGTCTGGATAGATCCACGGAGTCAGTGATCATGAATCTGAAAAACCTCATCGTTACCGCATTTATCGCCTTTTCGCCAGCCGCGCTGGCGGAGCTCAACGTCATTGCAGACCTGGGTGGGCAGAGCACGCAGGCTGTTTTCGAGGCCGTAAACCGCCAGGATACGTCGCCTGCGCCTGCTGCAGCCCCTGAACAGGGGGAAGCGGCCATGCTGCCCGTTATTACTCCAGAACTTTCCCCCGGAAACGTGCCCCCCCGGGCGCTGCAGCTGCCGGGCATCGGAGCGCTGTTTATCATTGGCGATGACAGCTATTCACGGCAGTGGCTGCAGCAGAACGCACGGCAGCTTTCGGCCAGAAATGCAGCCGGCCTCGTTGTAAACGTTGAAAGCATGGAATCGCTGAAATCTCTGCGCGGTCTCGCGCCCGGTCTTCAGCTAGCTCCCTCATCGGGATCTGAACTTGCCCGCCGCCTGCAGCTGACCCATTACCCCGTACTTATCACGGACAGCGGCCTGTCTCAGGAGGCAGGGCAGTGATATCCGCTCCCTACGTCGCTGCATTGCTGATGGCAAATCCGGTTCTCCTGACCGTCCTGCTGGCCCTGATTATCTTTCTGCTCTGGCGTTTTCGTCGTGAGTCGGCCAGCGAGCGGCGGCACCGCCGGTATCGCGCCACGGCAGAGCGCGTCTGTACCCGCCTTCGCCAGCTCGGCGGAGACGGGCAGCGCATGAGCTATCTGCGCAGGATTAATCCCTACGTCTTTGAGGAGTTACTGCTGCTGGCATTTGAGCGCCAGGGCTATGCCGTACAGCGCAATGCGTCATACAGCGGCGACGGCGGTCTTGACGGACGGGTACACATTAACGGTGAGTGCTGGCTGATTCAGGCCAAACGCTACAGCCGGGCGATCGCGCCGGCGCATGTTCAGGATTTTGACGCGCTGCTGACGCGCATGGGGCAGCGTGGCCTGTTTATTCATACCGGCAGGACGGGCCAGAAAAGCAGGGCTGTCAGCAGCGATTCACAGCAACTGATGATTATCAGCGGACAACGCCTTCTGGCTCTGCTGGCAGGTAAGCCCTTTAAGGAGTTTTTTTGTGAGTGATAAATACGTAATTGAAGCCCTTCTGCGCCCGGCTGTGGAGCTGAATACAGCGGTCGCAGCGGGCACTGCCGCCATCGTCTGCGTGACAGCGCCCTGGGCAGTCGCCCTGGCCCCCTCCGTCAGCTACGTTACCGCAGGCGGATTTGCCGTGCTTTCTGCCATACGCGCGCGTCAGGGAATGCAGGTTATTCGCTACCGCCGCAACCTTCGCCGTTTACCGTGCTACGTCATGACGTCAAAACAGATCCCCGTCAGTAAACGCCGGCTTTTTCTGGGCCGTGGGTTTCGCTGGACTCAGAAACACACCCAGCGCCTGCGCGATACGCTGCGCCCGGAAGTGGCCCACTACCTGAAGCCGTCGAGGCTGTATCAGCTTGCCCGCCAGTTAGAGGAAGCGTCGGAAAACAGTTTGCCGGCGATCGGCAAACTGCTCAGTGCCGATACGCCCGTCAATCCGGTTCGCCCGCTTCCCCCGGTTGGCGGAAATCCAGCCGTACACGGCATTGAACCGGATGAAACTGACGTCACGCTCGATCTACGTGAGCGTGTCGGCCACACGATTGTCTACGGTACAACACGCGTGGGCAAAACCCGCCTCGCTGAGCTGTTAATCACTCAGGATATACGCCGTGGAGACGTCACCATTGTGTTTGATCCGAAAGGCGATGCGGACCTGCTGAAAAGGGTCTGGGCGGAAGCGCACCGGGCAGGCCGGGGCGATGAGCTGACCGTTTTCCACCTGGGCTGGCCTGATATTTCCGCGCGGTATAACGCCGTAGGGCGCTTCGGGCGCGTATCGGAAGTTGCTACCCGCGTTGCTGGTCAGCTCAGCGGTGAAGGTAACAGCGCTGCGTTTCGTGAGTTTGCCTGGCGGTTCGTGAATATCGTTGCGCGTGCGCTGGTTGCTCTCGGGGAACGCCCGGATTACACCCTTATTACCCGCTACGTGAACAACATCGCCGATCTGTATCTGCGTTATGCCGAAAAAATCATTACCGAGAAACTGCCCGAACTGCACGGCCAGATCGAGAACAACGCCAACGCATTCAGTGAAGACGACGTGCCGCGCAACATGCAGGGACAGCCTGAAGCTATCCGGATTTGGGCCGTTGAAGTGGCGCTGAGTTCTGATGCAGGAAATGCGCTGTATGACCCGATCCTTGACGGACTGCGCTCTGCCGTACGCTATGACCGCACCTACTTTGACAAAATCGTGGCGTCACTGCTGCCGCTGCTGGAAAAACTGACCACCGGCAAAACGGCGGAGCTGCTGTCTCCCGATTATCTGAATATGGAAGATCCGCGCCCTATTTTTGACTGGGAGCAGGTTATCCGTAAAAAAGGCATCGTTTACGTGGGGCTGGATGCGCTCAGCGACAGCGAGGTTGCCAGCGCCGTGGGTAACAGCATGTTTGCCGATCTGGTGAGCGTGGCCGGGCACATCTACAAGCACGGTATCAACGGCGGCCTGCCGGGTTCAAAAGAGGGTAAGGACGCCATTAACCTGCACTGCGATGAATTCAACGAACTGATGGGCAATGAGTTTATCCCGCTCATCAACAAAGGTGGCGGTGCGGGCATGCAGGTGACGGCCTACACGCAGACCTCATCTGATATTGAAGCCCGGATCGGGAGCGCGGCCAAGACCTCTCAGGTTCAGGGCAACTTCAACAACCTGATCATGCTGCGCGTGAGAGAAAACCGGACGGCAGAGCTGCTAACCTCGCAGCTGCCGCAGGTTGAAATCTACAGCAAAACGCTGGTCTCGGGTCATCAGGATTCAGCTGACGTCACCGTCAATCACGATTTTACCTCCAGCACCCAGGACCGCGTCGGCACCATTAAGGTGCCGCTGCTTGAGCCTGCCGACATTGTCACACTGCCTAAAGGTCAGGCGTTTGCGCTGCTTGAGGGCGGCCAGCTCTGGAAAATTCGTATGCCGCTGCCGGCGGGCGATGCAGGTGACGTGCATATGCCTGAGAACATCGCGCGTCTTGCCGAAGAGATGCGCCGGAATTACCACAGCAGTGAAGGGTGGTGGGACAGCCGCAGTTCAGCAGCTGCGCCAGTGAATGGAGATAACAATGGCTGAGGCACGTCGTACCGCACCGCAGCAATATCCGCAGCAGCACCCCGCGCAACCCCGTGAGCACGGCCTGCTTTATAACCTGGCCTGGGGCTGGCCGTGGAAACTCGTTGGCGTGATCCTGGCTTCACTGATGGTGAGCCTTGTTATTGAATATGTCGGGATTGCGTTCTTCTGGCCTGAAATGGGGGCAGCGCACAGCCAGGCCGTGATGAATACCGAGTTTGGCTATCTGTCTTCTGATTTTACCCGCAGCCTGCTGCTTTCAGAGCCGGCTGCAACGGTGACGCGCTGGATAACGGATGCCTATCAGTGGGCGTTTGTGGACAGTGGGATCATCGGCTGGATACAGGAAAAATATCAGGCCGAGATGAACAGCGGCAATGAGGTATCGCGCAATCTTAAGGGTGCCAGCCGCTGGCTGGGGACTTATTTGCAGCAGTATATGCTGGCAACGGTATATGTCTCTATTGTGACGCTGATCCGCGTCACTATCATTGCCCTTTCTGTACCGCTGTTCGTACTGGTTATATGCGTTGGCGTGGTTGAAGGGCTTGGCCGACGTGATTTGCGCCGGTTTGGTGCCGGTTATGAGTCATCTTTTCTGTACCACCGTGCGAAAAGGTTGATTAAGCCGGCTGTGTATCTGCCGGTGATGGCCTATCTCTCCTGGCCTTCAGCGGTCTATCCGAATCTTCTGCTGCTGCCCGCAGCGTTAATGCTGGGGCTTACCATTACGGTTACAACGGCATCGTTCAAAAAATATATATGAGCACCTCCCGTATGCCAGGCAGTTTAGGGTTATGACATTAAGGCGATTGCAGTTATATATCCGGCCTTGCTGCGTCAGCCTGAGCTGTCGCGGGCCCTAATGAATTCCGCTGGCGCACGCCTCATTACCTTTACGAACCCGCAGTTCGATACTTTTTTCAGGTTTAGTGCGCCCCGGTCTGACCTGTCATGTCATTACTTACAACTACCCGCGCAATCGCAGGATACTTACTGATCTTGAATTCTTCAATGCTGCACCGTTTCCGGCGGCGCTTTGATATACGGCTTATTGTGTGCCAGAACTGCCCATATGGTTCTGGCCATTTTGTTGGCCAGTGCGACTGATGCAACGTTTACTGTCCGTCTCTTGAGAAGGTTGGTTACCCACGCCCCCGGTTCGTTAGCATTCTGGATAACGCTGTGCGCACCGTTAATCAGTAGCTTACGCAGGTATTTATCACCTCGCTTGCTGATGCCCTTCAGTACCACTTTGCCGCCTGTACCGGTTTGTCTTGGGACCAGACCTATCCAGGCCGCAAACTCCCGGCCGGAACGAAATGCACCGGCACTTCCCATTGCTGCAATGGCCGCTGTTGCTGTCAGAAAACCAACGCCGGGAATATCGCTGATCGCTCTTACCCCCGGATCATCTTTGCTTAGCGATTTTATTCGCCGCTCCAGCGCAGAGATTCGATGCTCAAGACGTTCAATTTCCGCGAGCTGTTCACGCAGAGTTTCAATGAGTTCAGCAGGCAATCTCTCCTCCAGACGCACCAGAATGTCAGGCATGCTGCTGAAAAGGCTCGCTCTGCCTTTGCGCATCACTTCGCCATACTCAGCCAACAATCCGTGCAGTTCATTGACCTGCATCTGCCTTGATTTAACGAGGAGAAATCGCACTCTGTGAAGTGCCAGCATCGCCTGCTGCGCTTCCGTTTTCACCGCCACAGCTTTACCCGGCTGCTGAGCAGCGTGCCAGATTGCTTCAGCATCTGCCATATCATTTTTGTTTCATATGTTGAATGCTTTCACATAGGCGCCGGGCATCAGCTTGACCTGATGTCCCAGAAGACTCAGTTGCCGGGCCCAGTGATGTGCTCCTCCGCTGGCCTCCATGCCGACTAAACAGGGTTTCCGGTTCTGAAAGAAGCTCAGAAACGAGGTGCGTTTAACCGCCTTGTTGATCACTTCTCCGGTTTCAGTATCAACATAGTGAAGCTGAATAACGTTTTTGGCGATGTCAGCGCCAACGACCATGCTGCTCATGTTCAGTTACTCACTAATAAACGTTTAATGAAATTATGGGCGCGTAAGGTCGAATGGATTGCGACACGGGCTACAAGGCTGGAAGCTATCTCAAGAGGTAAAGTAGCAGACATGCTGCTTGCCGAATGTCTCAGGGCGTGAAGCAGACATATGCTCATCAAGCTTTGCAGCCTAGACAAGTTTGTCAGGTAAATCTGAGAAGGTGCTTTTAATTGTAGATTGAACAATCTACAATTAATTCTCACTTCTGGAGGATTAAATGAAAGCATCTGTTGGTAGACCCCGAGAATTCGACCCTGAAACATTTCTTAATACCGCGCTGGAATGCTTCTGGCAAAAAGGATATCGGGCAACATCAATGTCAGACCTCATGAAAGCCTCTGGCCTTGCAAGTGCCAGTATCTATAAGCTTTACCCTGATAAACGCTCAATCTATCTCGCGGCCTTACAGCAATACATGGATGAAGGTGTTTCCAGAGCAGCAGAACGCGATGCAGAGTTTTCTCCAGAAATGGCATTGCGCGAAACGTTAGAATTTGTAGCGCTTTTATCATCTTCTCCTGATGGAGAAAAAGGTTGTTTTACCATTGCCGCGGCCAGTGAACTTCTACCGGGTGATGCAGAAGTAAAAAGTAAGGTTCATCATAAATTCAACTCAATAATCAATCAGTTGGAAAAAATATTATGCAGGGGTCAGACGCAGCAGCTTTTTCGGTGCGATGAAAGCCCACGAACAATGGCAATAAGCATTTTTATGATGCTGGAAGGGATGCGAGTTTATGGGAAAATTCAGCCCGAAATTGACGAACTCAAAAAGAGTAACGAATTTATTGTCAGATCGGTGCTCTCAAACAGACATGAAGATGAGAAAGGCCTCTCCAGTCAGGCATCAACATGATGGAAGTGGGCACAATTGTTCGGCGTCGAAAAAGAAGAAGTACAATGGTTGTGCTCGAATGTGAAAATGGCATGGCTTTATGTGGTTGGGTCAATAACGGAAAGTTTTTCAAAAGACGCTTTCCATTGTCTGAGTTAAAGACATGTGTGCCTTACTCAAACTTTTGGCCTCTTACTTAAAGCCCCGGTATGCCCTTTTTCGGTGCCTGATACTGACGTCCGCTCCTTGCACAGGCTGTGTGAAAACTGCTTTGGTCGCTTAAACTGCCAAAAACAGGGTTGAAAACTGCTCTCATACGTAAAATCTGGCTCAGCCAGCCAGTTGGGCACTGCAAGATTTTACGTAGATGCGCACACTTCAGTTTTGGGGCAGGGTTTTCACACAGCCTGGGCACAAAGCGGACTGACGTAAGGCTAACGTCAGCTATGAGCGGACTGTTAAGCATGGTAAATCTCACATGCACCCTGTGGTGGGAGGTGCTCATACCATTATCTTTAATGGCCTGATACCAAAGCCTGTGAAATGCAGGCTTTGCTAAATTTCACAATTAACATCCGATGAAACGCTCAATAAGCCGAAAAAATACATGCAATTTTATCCAATGCAACCGTCAATCCTTGCGATCTACCTTCCTGCCAGGAACCTGAGAGCACCCGGAAACCTGCGTTTATAAAGGCCATTCTCTTTTCAGGTTTCGCTAAGTACGAAAGTGATCACTTTGCGTAACATATCCCTATCGAGAGCCTCTCCGAATGCGGGATTACGTACCGACCGCACAGCCATCCCTTCCAGTAAGGAGGTGATGATTTCGCATTTTGAGATGACGTCTTCTGAAGCGCCGCCCAGAATATTATAGAAATCCTGGAAGACGTCTTTATCGTATTCCTGGATCAAGTGCGCTATGGACGCATTGCGGGAAACCTCTGCTGAAATTTCCATTTTCAGCGCTGCGGTTCCTCTGTCTAAAAAGCGCTGCTCATCCGCAAGCGTGGCATCAACGAGCGCCTCGACGGCGTTTTTGGTTTTCATCGAGGATTTCACGTTAGAAATATAGGTTTCAATTTGACTCCGGTCTCTGGCGACGATTGCCTCAACGATCCCCTCTTTGCTGCCGAAGTAATGATAGATGTGACCGGAGCTCATTCCTGCTGCGGCTGAGATCTGAGACATGCTCGTTTTGTGAAATCCCTGAAGCTTAAAACACTCAACAGCAGCCTCAAGAACCTGCTCTTTGCGTCTTTTTGCTATATCAGAATCACCGCCATTTTTTTTAACAGACATACCTGAACCTTCTTGTCCTGAAAATTATCTTCGCGAAAGGTGGACATAAACATCACTGACCAGAAAATCAATTACCTAACAACGCAAGAAATTGATAAATATACATTTAAATCATATAGCACGCCGTAAAGACTAACATCATTTTCTGAATGTGTGGCGTGATTTTTGCAAAACTGTCAAGAGCCCCGCAATTAATAAAAACTTTAATCACAACTTTACATTTTTAGGTCGGTCGTTCAACCTACAACGCGCTATGCCGCAGGTTTGTGCGCTTAATCATACGCTAATAAAAGATTGGTCAACCAACCTAGATCACAATTTGGGATAAAAAATGTATTATTTTCATGATATTAAAAAAAGAAAACAGCTAGGCAACTTCATTAACCTGGCGTTAATGATCGGCGCTACGAGCCTCCTCAGCGCGTGTGATGAATCACCGGCTTCCACACCTGATGTAGAACCCCCCGTGGTAGGTGTGTATAAAGTCGAGCCCAGCAATGTCCGCATGCTGACGGAATTACCCGGACGCACCAGCGCCTATCTGATCGCGGAAGTCAGACCGCAGGTAGGGGGCATCTTATTAAAGAGGGATTTCACCGAGGGTACGGACGTAAAAGAAGGCCAGACCTTATATCATATCGATCCTGCGCCCTATAAGGCGACGCTTGCCAGTGCTGATGCAAGCCTGGAATCGGCTAAGTTACTGTTCTCACGATACAGCAAACTCGCGTCTTTAAATGTCGTCAGCCAGCAGAATCTGGATGACGCGAAGTCCCAGTATCTGCAGGCAAAGGCCAACGCCGACAATGCCAGAATTAATCTGAATTACACCGAAATTAAATCCCCGATTTCGGGAAGGATTGGACGTTCCAATGTCACCCAGGGAGCGCTGGTCACCGCCGGGCAGACAAATGAATTAGCCACGGTGCAGCAGCTGGATCCGATCTATGTGGATATTTCACAACCGGCATCGGCCCTGGTTCAGATTCGTGAGGATCTGGAAAGCGGTCGCCTCAAAAGCGATGACGAAGGGCGAGCAAAAATCAGCCTGGAATTTGACAACGGCACAAAGTACAAACAGACCGGCACTCTCCAGTTCTCCGAAGTCAGCGTCAATGAAAGCACCGGTTCGGTAACCCTGCGGGCAGTTTTCCCTAATCCTGATGGCGTTTTGCTGCCCGGTATGTTTGTGCGCGCGCAGCTGCAGCAGGGGATCCGTGAAAACGCCATTCTTGTGCCACAGAGAGGGGTGACGCGGGACACTCAGGGTAAAGCGGTCGCGTTAGTGGTGGATGCTGACAACGTTGTGGAACAGAAGAATCTTACAACGGATCAAAGCATTGACGGGAACTGGTTAATCAGTGCCGGACTCAAGCCCGGCGAGCAGGTCATTGTCGATGGTTTACAGAATGTGACTCCTGGAATGATTGTTAAGCCTGTTCAGGCTGCAAAAAATTCATCCGAAGGCAGTTTATCTAAGACGTCAGATCACAAAGATAATACGGATATTTAAGGGAGCAGCATGTCCAGATTTTTTATAGATCGGCCTATCTTTGCATGGGTCATTGCAATCATCGTCATGATCGCAGGCGCGCTTGCAATTTTAAAGCTACCCGTTAACCAGTACCCCGATGTTGCACCACCGGCAATTGGCATAACGGCTTCCTATCCGGGCGCTTCGGCGCAGACCGTTCAGGATACGGTGACTCAAGTCGTTGAACAGCAACTGAACGGCCTTGATGGCCTGCGATACATTCGCTCTGAGAGCAATTCAGACGGCAGCGTAAATATTGTTGTGACCTTTGAGCAGGGTGTTGACCCGAATACCGCACAGGTTCAGGTTCAGAACAAACTGCAGCTTGCCACACCAATGCTTCCTCAGACCGTCCAGCAGCTGGGTATCCGCGTCTATAAGTACCAGATCAACTTTATGTTGGTAGCCACGCTGATTTCAGAAGATGGCCGACTGGATAACAACGCACTGGGCGATTTGATTGTATCGCAGCTGCAGGATCCCCTCAGCCGTACGTCAGGCGTTGGCGACTTTTATGTCTTGGGCGCTCAGAACGCGATGCGTGTCTGGCTGGACCCGATCAAGTTAAACAACTACAAGTTAATGCCCAGTGACGTGATGGCCGCCATACAGGCACAAAACGTTCAGGTCTCCTCCGGTCAGTTAGGCGGGCGGCCTTCAGCAGATACCTCAAGATTAAACGCAACGGTAATCGGCAAAACACTCTTCACCAGAGCCTCTCAGTTCCAGGACATACTGCTCAAGGTAAATCCGGATGGCTCACGCGTCTTATTAAAAGACGTTGGAAACGTCATGCTGGGGTCGGATAACTATGACTTCAATGCCAAGCTGAACGGTCACCCCAGTGCGGGTATTGCTTTGCGTTTAGCCACTGGCGCGAACACCATTGACGCCGTCAGCGCCGTGCGTTCAACCCTGGATCAGTTAGCTAAAACGCTGCCGCCGGGCGTTAAAGTGGTGTATCCGTACGATACCGCTCCGGTGGTAAAAGAGTCGATTAAAGGCGTCGTGCATACGTTAGTTGAAGCGATCGCCCTGGTTTTCCTGATCATGTTCCTGTTCCTCCAGAACTGGCGCGCCACGCTGATCCCGACGCTGGCCGTGCCCGTCGTTCTGCTGGGCACCTTCGGCATCATGTCAGCCTTCGGCTTCACTATTAACATCCTGACCATGTTTGGTCTTGTGCTGGCAATTGGCCTGCTGGTTGATGACGCAATCGTGGTCGTGGAAAACGTCGAGCGAATTTTATCTGAAGAGGACATCTCGCCGGTTGAAGCGACCCGTAAATCTATGGATCAGATCTCCGGTGCGTTAGTCGGCATCGGGCTGGTGCTGTCCGCCGTATTTATACCGATGGCGTTTTTCGGCGGTTCCACAGGCGTAATTTATCGTCAGTTCTCGTTAACCATCGTTTCTGCAATGGCGCTATCCGTACTCACCGCGCTGATCTTCACGCCCGCACTCTGTGCAACGCTGCTGAAGCCAGTCGGTAAGGATCATCATGATAAAAAAGGATTTTTTGGCTGGTTCAACCGCGTGTTCGAAAAAAATGCGCGCCGGTACGAAAATGGCGTGTCCCGGGTAATTACCGGCAAACGCCGGTATTTAATGCTGTTTTTATTCATTGTGGTGGCTTTAGCCGTGCTGTTCCCCAGACTGCCGACCTCGTTTTTACCCGATGAGGACCAGGGAACGATGGTTGTTCAGGCTGAGTTACCTGCCAACGCCACCATGGATCAGACCGATGCCGTGCTGGATAAGGTGCAGAAATATTTCGCCGAACAGGAGAAAGGCAACGTTCAGGCTGTATTCGCCGTCAGTGGCTTCAGCTTTGCGGGGCGCGGCCAGAACTCTGCGCTTGCCTTTGTGCAGCTCAAGCCCTGGGATGAGCGCAAGGATACCGTTTTTGATCTTCAGCGCCGGGCTATGGACTACTTTGGCACAATAAAAGAAGCCAGGGTCCTGGCTTTTGCACCGCCGGCAATCATGGAGCTCGGCAACGCCACGGGGTTCGATGTTTTCCTGCAGGACTTTAGCGGACACAGCCATGCCGAGCTGATGAAGGCTAAGGAAAAAATCCTCTCTGAAGCCGCTAAAAATCCGGCACTCAGTATGGTGCGTGCTAACGGTAAAAACGATGAGCCGCAGTACAAAATCGAAATCGATGATGAAAAAGCAAGCACGCTCGGTGTCAACCTGGATGACATCAACACCACCATGTCGGCTGCGTGGGGCTCTTCTTTTGTCAACAACTTCCTGGATCGCGGACGTATCAAGCGCGTCTACATTCAGGGTCAGCCTCAGTCCAGGATCACGGAGAAGGATTTCAGCCAGTGGTACGTGAGAAATTCGTCCGGTGAAATGGTTTCATTTGCCTCCTTCGCTTCCGGAAAGTGGGAGATAGGCTCACCTAAACTGGAGCGATACAACGGTGTACCTGCTGTGGAGCTTCTGGGCCAGCCGTCACCGGGTTACAGTTCAGGCGATGCCATGGCTGCAATGGAAGACATTGCAAAAGATTTACCTTCCGGAATGAAGCTCTCCTGGACGGGTCTTTCCTATGAGGAGAGATCCTCGGGTTCGCAGGCTCCGGCGCTGTATGCGCTGTCAATCATCGCCGTTTTCCTGTGCCTTGCAGCGCTCTATGAAAGCTGGTCTGTACCTTTCTCGGTAATACTTGTCATTCCACTGGGGGTTATTGGTACCGTGCTTGCCACAATGATGCGCGGCCTGGAAAACGACGTTTTCTTCCAGATTGGCCTGTTGACGACGGTGGGACTTTCCGCCAAAAACGCAATTCTGATCGTCGAATTTGCCAAGGAGCTGTACGAGAAAGAGGGGAGGACCTTATCTCAGGCGGCCATTGAGGCAGCACGCCTCCGACTGCGTCCGATTATTATGACGTCTCTGGCATTTACCATGGGGGTCATACCGCTGTTAATTTCCAGCGGCGCAAGCTCAGGAAGTAAACATGCCATCGGTACGGGCGTAGTAGGCGGTATGGTGACAGCGACGTTCCTTGCCATATTCTTCATCCCTCTTTTTTACGTTTTAGTGAACAGCCTTAAAAAGCGTAAAAATAATACTGACACATAAAGACCATCTGAACCGGCTGGCAGGAAATCCACATCCTGCCAGCCGGACAGTTCCTGTAAACGTAAATAGCAACGAAAGATAATGAGGTATTTATGCTGACAGACTATTCAAACATTACCGTATTTTTTGATGCTTCCCCTGAAGGATTGAGCGTACTCGCCAGATCTGGAGAACTAGCCGGTGTACAGAATTCTCATCTGATAGGCGTAACGTCAATGCGCCATGAATCTGGCGTCCCGGAAGAATCGTTTTCACGAGGGGATGCCATCATTGAGGTAATAAAAAAGCATCAGCTCTCAACAACCAGTAAATTACTGGAGCTGCATCATGGCATACAGGATATTTCCGATAAGCTGGGCGTGCAGGCTGAACTTCGCGTTATACCGTCGACGGAAGATAATAAAAATGCAATTCAGCATGCTTTATTCAGCGATCTGGTCATTTTTAATTATCCGAGCATGAGTGGATTACCGGAGGGAATGACGATCAACTCGTTCATTTCCTACTCCGGCCTGCCGATAATTGTCGTTCCTGACAGCTGGCAGGGGGAGGGGATCGGGAAAAGAGTCACCATTGCGTGGAACGCCAGCCGGCAGGCATGGCGGGCCGTATCTGACTCTCTTGGCCTTTTAATCAGTGCGGAAGAAGTTCAGCTACTGATTGTGGATGCACATCACAGTCAGGGCCTTCACGGTGAAGACCCCGGCGCTGATATGGCGGCTTACCTTGCTCGCCATGGTGTCAGTGTCGACCTTGTCAACGTCGAATCCGACAGAAGAGAGGTTGCCGATGTCATTGTTGAGCACACGACCGCACATGGTTCAAACCTGCTGGTAATCGGTGCATGGAGCCGGCCACGTCTGTCCGAACTGATCCTGGGCGGTACCACTAACAGCCTCCTTAAAGATGTGCGGCTGCCCCTGTTTATATCCCGCTGACTGGAGGTTAACTTGGTC
Organism: Pantoea sp. S62; assembly: GCF_016658625.1. Classification (NCBI taxonomy): domain Bacteria; kingdom Pseudomonadati; phylum Pseudomonadota; class Gammaproteobacteria; order Enterobacterales; family Erwiniaceae; genus Pantoea; species Pantoea sp. S62. The sequence goes on from NZ_JACVVI010000014.1 coordinate 33,969, forward strand.
AGAAAAACCAAGGAAGAAGCTTCCATCACAAAAGAACGCATAATAAAAGCGGCGGAGGAATGTTTTTGCGAACACGGCGTTTACCTGAGTTCTTTCGATATGGTGGCGAAAAAAGCAAAGTGCACCCGGGGAGCTATTTACTGGCATTTCCGGGATAAAAACGAGTTGCTTTACCATGTCACTCAGAGTTTCAGATGGCCTTTAATGGCCGAGCTGAAAGGGCTGTCGTCAGGCGATGAGCATATACTGAACGCGCTTGTTTCCATGTTTAGGCGCTGCATTAATGATTTATCTACGGAAAGTCAGGTGCAGCACTACCTGAAATTAATGATTTATCGCTGTGACGAGGCCGAAACTTACAAGCCATTGCAGCTCAGCCTCTCAAAATTCATGTGTGATTTTGAGCAGCTAGTAAAAGATGCGATGTGCTTATCCATAAGTAAAGGCGAAATAGATGGGGAAGACAAGTCCGTAATCATAACAAATATCTTGCTTTACTCTTTTTATGGTGCCGTCAGAAAATTTTTTATCACGGGGAAGTCCCAGAAGCCATTAACAGAGTTTATTGAAATCATTGACCACATTCTGGGGGAGTTCGTCATTAACAATAAGAATTATGTTTTAGATGAGAGCTCTGACTAATCCTGCACCTTGCTATTCTGAGAGGAAAACCGTGAGAAAATTCACGCTAGAATTATTACACTGGATAGAACAAAATCTGGGAAGCTCCCTGACGATACAGAAGATCTATCGTAAGTCCGGATACAGCAAATGGCACATCCAGAGGCTGTTCCGGGAAGAGACCGGCATGCCATTAGCCACCTATATTCGCAACAGAAGACTCGCCAGGGCGGCTCAGGTACTGAAGTTAACGAACATGCCTATCATTGAAATTGCAGAAGCGCTGGGATTTGGCACACAGCAGGCATTTACACGGGTCTTCTCAAGGCATTTCAGAACGCCACCCAGAGTATACCGGGATAGCCGTATGTGGAACTTTACCGGGATCATTCCCAGTTCGACAATGGTAAGGCATCCCCTGCCTCCACCTGATTATGTGAGTCTGGACATCAGCCTCAGCCATCACCACAGTTTCACTAATGATGTTGATTTTCATAGCATCGAATGTATTAGTGATAAGATTACCCGCTTGTCTAATCTTGAAATGACAATGCTCGAACAAGCTGAAACCATTTACTCGGTTGTCCATTGCGAACCTGTAGGCAGATTCGGTGATGCCAGGCTTAAGATGTTACTGTGCGACACTACTCATTCCGACGAATTAGAAAGTATCAGGATGGCAGGCAGTTACCTGAAATTTAATCTGCTTGGTAGTTACGACGAATTCAGGCACATGATTTCAACAATCTATCATTTTGAACTGCCGTTAAGAGAAGAAGTCCGGGCTGAAGGCCCGGACCTGCTGGAAATTAACAGCATAAAAACTTCTAATGGTTATAGTTATTTTTCAGGGTGCTACTACATTCCGGTCGCATAAGAAAATAGCTCTCCGGACTCTGCTGTTCACTAAGTGAGTCAGGCTCAGTTATTTATCGGGTTCGCTTATATCAGCGGGTGAAATAGTGGCCTGACTAAAAAAGCGAAATCACGGGTTCGTTTTATTGTAAATAACGCACTGAAATAAGGCTTGTTAAGCAAGGTGATATTTATTCATATGAACCTTTATACGCTGTGTGCAACGGCGATTAATATCCTTATGATTTCAATGAACAGATTACTGATGACATATTGATGATACAAAAAATGAAAGGCAACAGAAAAAGTAAACTGAATAAAAAGACCAACTTTACGGAGTTCGACATGATTCCCTTTGTTTCGCTTCTCACCCGAGAATGTTTATTCCTGCTATTCGCATCGGTTTTTATCCTGCTGGCAATGTCAGCCATCTACGTTGACGTTTACTTTATGGACAACGCTCTACATGAAAATTCCGTGACTGAAATCCTGCAGGAAATCATTCTGGCAGGCATCGCCGTGCTGTTTTTCTGGTGCGCGACAAAGCGCCCTGAGATCCGCGGCGGACTTATCCTTATCGGGGGTTTTTACTTATGTATGCTGATCCGGGAGCTGGACGACATCTTTGACATGATCAGGCACGGCAGCTGGCTCTGGTTTGCTCTTACAACCGCCGTCGTGTGTATTGCACTTTCCGCGCTCATACCCGCAAGCACCGTTACAGGGCTGACTGATTTTATTCAGCACCGTTCGTGGCTGATGACTGCGATGGGGTTGATCATAATATTAATATTCTCACGTATATTTGGCATGAATCAGCTCTGGGAGCATCTTATGTCTTACGGGTATAACCGGGAAGTTAAAAATCTGGCGGAAGAAGCGACTGAATTACTGGGATACAGCGTATGCTTTCTCTCCTCAGCGCTTTATCTGGGAGAAACGCGTGAAAAATTCACTGCTCTTCGGAAAAGCTGGACCTGATACGGATCAGCGCGGACTGTCATTTTAATACGGTTAGCTATCAAGATGACGAGGGTGAAACTTGTCTTCGTCATCACATTTTAATATCCAAACTGACCCAAATTAGGGCTGTTTCCTTTCTTCTTCCTTCACCCACTCAAACCAACCATCGGCAAACACCACGGCGCGGCCGTTGTTCCATAGCGGTTTAAACATACGGCTCGATGCGGCGGTTTCTCCCCGCGCATTGATGAGCGGCTGCTTGTCCCACCATTCGGGTCCGTAACCCCAGTACACCGAATCTATTTTCAGTTCCTCGTCGCGCTCGCTCAGCAACAGCACGTTGGTTCCGGGCGCTACGTTATAACGGCCGATGGGTTCTGGATCGTGCGCGTAATCGCTGTCGGCTGCGCCAAGGGCGTCAAGGTAAATGTCCCGGCTCTGATACTGCGCAAACCTTCCGCACATAATTTTTCCCCTCCCTTTCTGCACGATACCTGTTAACGCGCGCTGTGCCTGATTTTACTCATCATTCAATATTAGTCGGCGAAACCGCAGATTAAATTCTGCGTTCGGGGAATTAATTTAATGTCTAACGCTGGTTTCCCCATATCAGAGCTGGACGGAGGCACCTGAAACTTGTTTTCAGATGCCGGCCGTCAGCAGGCAAGGCGCATCGCGCCGCGTCAGATCATCTATTTAGTTACAACAATCATTAATATCTGAATCAACTTCCTCCGGCATTTGAGCTGCTTTCTAAATTTTTATTTTTCCAAAAAGAGTTAACGGCTGAACCCGGCTGCCAGATTTCGCATGCTTACCGCACTCAACAACCACTGGAGGTGCATATGAAATCTCTTCGTCTGGCAACACAACTTCTGTTATGCGGCGGTGTGCTGGGCCTGACCTTTCTCGCGTCCTCTCCGGCGTCTGCATCTGAGAAAGACGAGCTGGCATCCGCTCAGCGAATGATCGTCCAGGTTCAGGCTTCGCTGGAACGGGCGCGGGTTACCGCAGCACAGGCTGATCCGTCAGAGCGTGGCCGCTATTTCTTCGATTATCAGCGGGCAAACGACGACCTTAAAACCATCAGCACAGGCATTGATCGCTATCTGGAACCCACGCGTGCCCAGCCCCGCGATTTGTCTGGCGTGGCAGGAAATTATCGCCGGGAGCGTCCCTGATGGCAATGACCGCTGCACAGGAAGCAGCCTTTAAAGCGGCTTCCGGAAATGTGGAACCCAATCTGCTGCACCTGCTCTGTCTCGGGCTGCTGATTGCATTCCTCTTCTTCTGGGCAGCATGGGCAATCGTGGATGTCTACTCAGGCTGGACAAATCAGCGCCTGAAGGAGGGCGCAATGGGCAAAGCCGTAGTTCGCTCAGTCTTATTGTTAGTCGTAAGTATCTGGATGTTTTGTAGTTAACCCTAAACCCACTCTTTTTACAGGTGAAATCATGTCTAAATTCGTATCAGCAGTAACCCGCGTGACCGCTAAAGCCCAGACTAAAGCTAAATCAGCCTGGGCACGTATCCTGACGGCTGGCCTGCTGAGTGCTCTGGCTGCCAGGCCAGCTCTTGCCGATCTGCCGACGGTTGAAGGTCCAACGTCGAGCGGCACGGGAACCGGCCTGATGGGAACGCTCAGCGGTCATGTGCAGGATGGACTCGTTCTTGGTGGTCTCGTTCTGTGCGGTTTTGCATTCTTTAAAGTTGCTGAAGCTGGTCTCGTAACGTTTGGTGAAGTTCGTAATGACCGTGCCTCCTGGACCAAATTCGGGTCCATTGTTGTTGTCGGGGTTGTCATGCTGGTCGCAGTTATCTGGCTGCTCGGCAAGTCTGCAGAAGTTATCGCGTAAGGGACAGCCCCAGATGGCGACCATTAAATTTTTACCGGATCGCCTCAATGCTGAGCCAGTCGTATTTCGGGGGTTTAATACCCCCGAGTTAGGACTGACAGCACTAATTGGCATCTTATCCGGCTTCATACTTTCCCTGCCCTTCGCGTTACTTTTTGGCTGGCTTGCCATTCCAACCGGCGCTCTGCTTTTCCCACTTGTATTGATTGCGTTTGGCGGCAAATGGCTTGCCAGCAAAAAACGGGGAAAACCAGAAAATTATCTCTGGCAGCAATTCGAGTTAAAGAAGCGCCGCATGGGATTGGGGGATTTCAGATTGATTATTGACTCGCGGGGCTGGTCCCTGCGACGCAGCAAAACCCTCAGGAGTATCAGATGAGTCGTTTTCGCCACGCGGTTAAGGGCCGCGATCAGCATATTTTTACCCTGCGGGCGGCCTGTGTCGTATTGCTGCTGTTACTAATTACAGCAATGGGGGGCTGGATGCGGGCACCTGAAAAGCTGACCATCCACAATCCGCCTGATTTGCGCAAGGGCAGCACGCGCCCGTGGTGGGAAATCCCCCCTCCGACCGTGTACGGCTTTACGTATTACATTTTCCAGCAGCTGAACGCCTGGCCCAAAAACGGCAAAGTGGACTATCCCGCCCGCATTCAGTCGCTTTCAGCTTACCTGACGCCACAGTGCAAGGCATTTCTTGAAGAGGATTCAAAGGTTCGCGGTGAAAAAAACGAGTTAACCGACCGTGTGCGCGTCGTTTACGAAATTCCCGGACGTGGTTATTCAGGTGAGAGCGTGAAGGTCATCGATCGTGATAACTGGGCGGTGAAACTCGATCTTGTTGCCGACGAGTACTACCTCACCGAACCGGTTAAACGCGCGATGGTGCGCTATCCGCTAAAAGTCGTGCGCTGGGACGGCGACTCTGAATCTAATCCATTTGGCATGGCGCTGGACTGCTATGAAGGCATCCCGCAGCGTCTTTCCGCCGCGCCTGAACAGCCGAAACCAGAAAGAAAGGGGATGTTCTGATGTTGAATCCATCTTTTACCTCAGGATCGCGTGCATGCCTTGTGGCGCTGTCACTGTCCCTGCTGCCGGTGGCAGCGATGATTTCCGCACCGGCGCAGGCGGACGAGCTGATGAAATGGGAGCGCGTGCCGCTGCAGATCCCACTCAAAACGGGTCAGGAACGCGTGATTTTCGTTGATAAAAACGTGCGCGTGGGTTTTCCGCCGGCACTGAACGGCAAACTGCGCGTACAGAGCACCGGCGGCGCGGTCTACCTCAAAGCTGACAGCGATTTTCCTCAGACGCGCCTGCAGCTGCAGGACATGGAAAGCGGTGAGGTTATTCTGCTGGACGTCCATACAACGGCCACCGCGTCAGCCGAGCCGGTTAAAATCGTTTACAGCGGCGACGTCAGCACCCTCAGCAGGGCAACCGCCGGCACCGGGGAGAAAGCCGCCAGCGGCAGCAACAGCACGCAGGCGAAGCGAAAAAAAGTGAGTTATAAAGCTCCCGTTCCGGTACTGCTGACGCGCTACGCAGCTCAGAATCTGTATGCACCGGTGCGCACCGTTGAAGCCGTGCCGGGCATTCATCCCGTTAATCCGCACCTGCCATCACGCATTACGACGTTATATCCCTCTGCTCCTGTGACCGTGTCACCGGTAGCGGGCTGGGGCGTGGCCGGTCGCACCGTCATTGCGCTGAGGATCCGCAACAGCTCATCGCAGAAGGTTGTACTCGATCCGCGTGAGCTGCAGGGCCGGTTTGTCACGGCAACGTTCCAGCACCGCTGGGTGGGTGCCGCCGGCACGCCCGAAGACACCACTACGCTGTACCTGGTCACCGCCGGTCGTCCTGATGACGCGTTTGTACGTGAGCCATCCGTAATCCATAAGGCTGCTACCCGCCCGGCCCAGAAGGTGATCCGCTATGAAAATTAAGTCAAACGGACTGGTTAAAGTGCTGGTTCCGGCCATTCTGGTTGGCGGCGGATTCATTGCGGTGAAAAGTTATAACAGCAAGCCACAGGAGCCCGCCGCGCAGGCAACACACGCGCAGACAGACGATGCGCTGAAAAACCTGTCTCCGCAAGAGCTCAAAGCGCTCGGCATCGAGGGCGACACGCCGCAGGATACGCTGAAAACCATCGTGGGCTCGCTAAACGCCGTTCGTCAGCAGCAGGATTCTCTTAACAAGCAGAATGCCAGACTGCTGGACGAAAACAAAAAGCTACGCGATCGCAATAACAACGTTTCCGGCCAGGTTAATGAAGCGGTTCAGGGCGTGGAGAAAAGCTATCACGATCGTGAAAATCAGATGCGCCAGCAGCAGAACGTCCTGACGTCAAAAATCAATGAGCTCACGAATAAACTGCAGAATGCCGGTAAGGGTATTGCAGACAAGGCAAAGGGTGCTGACAGCGATATCCCTCTCGGTCTGGGCCTTGATGGCATGGGTGCTGGCGATAGCAATCCTCCGGCCTCCGGTAGTGATGGCCTGATGTGGGTCTCGCCCCAGGACAGTCCCTCTTCGGCTTCAGCGCAGAAAAATGGCGCTGCAGGCAGCAGCAGCACCGGCGAATCCGGCTTCCCAACATCATTTCTCAGTGAAAACGCACTGACAAAGCAAAAATCCAGCTATGAACAGCAGGTAAAGGGTTCAACCGCTGAGAAAGGCGCAGAAGAGGAGGCCGAGCCGGTATATACACTACCGGAAAACTCCACGCTGATTGGCAGCCGCGCCATGACGGCACTGCTCGGTCGCGTGCCGATCAACGGCACCGTAACCGACCCGTATCCCTTTAAGGTACTCATCGGAAAAGACAACCTGACGGCCAACGGCATCGAGTTGCCGGACGTTGAGGGTGCGATCGTCTCCGGCACCGCCTCCGGCGACTGGACCCTGTCCTGCGTGCGCGGCCAGGTCAACAGTGTCACGTTTGTATTCACCGACGGCACTGTACGTACTCTGCCGAAACCGGACCGCAGCGGCAAAGGCAGCAATAACAGCAACCAGAACGGCGGGAAAGATACCGGCACCAGTGGCGGCATCGGCTGGATTTCTGATGAAAACGGGATCCCCTGTATTGGTGGAGAACGTAAGTCAAATGCTTCTACCTATCTGCCAACTATTTTTGGGTTATCTGCAGCCGGTGCAGCTGGCGAAGGCTTAAGTCAGGGGCAGTACACAACTCAAAACAATGTAAATGGTATCTCTTCAACCATGACAGGAGATGCAGGACAAGCGGTCCTGGGTAAAGCCCTGTCAGGCGGCATGTCTGAAACCACTGATTGGGTTAAGCAGCGTTACGGGCAAACATTCGATGCAATTTATGTTCAGCCCGGAGCGCATCTCGCTGTGCATATTACCCGCGAGCTGGCGATCGATTACGAAGATAAAGGCCGCAGGGTGCGTTATGACTTTACCCTGCCCGGCGAAGACGGCAGCACCGGCGGACTGGACTGAGGAGAATGACCATGGGTATTACTGCAAAATTCGGGATTTTCATGATTATTGCAGCCAGCACGCTTGCCGGCTGCTCCACAAACAAAGATGAAATGCTGCCGCCGGGCAACAGCAACATGCTGGAGCTGTGGAAAGGCACCGACGGTGAATCAGGTGTATCGCGCGGCAGTGAAGCACGCAGCACGCTGCGCCGTGGTCTTACTGACAGCGAACAGCAGGCCGCACTCCACGACGATCGTAGCTACAGCCGCACGCAGGAGTCCGAAATCAGCCAGCAGTTCCCTCGCCTGCCTAATCCTGACATGGTGATGTACGTCTTTCCTCATCTCGCACAGGGTAACACCCCCGTGCCGGGTTACAGCACTGTTTTCCCCTTCTATGACCAGACGCAGTACGCCATGCCAGGCGAACGTACGGAGGCGCTGTAATGTTCGGACTCTTTAAAGGGAAATCCTCTAAAAAAAACCATCACTTATCTGACGTTTCTGAGCAGGCCGGTCCGGAGCCCGTTGTCCGTCCCGGCAAAATGTCACAGGCCGATGAAAAACGCGTTTATTTGCATAATCCGTCCATCGTTGATTATCTGCCGTGGGCAGAATTTCTGGATGAGGAGCAGTGCCTGCTGCTTGACGATGGTATCTCCGTGGGGGCCGTCTATGAAGTGACGCCGGCGGCAACCGAAGGGCGACCTGACGAGCGTCTGGAGCAGATCCGTGACGTGGTTGAAGATGCGCTGCAGGACAGCTTTGACGATCTGGCGAGCAACCCGTGGATCGTTCAGTTCTACTGTCAGGACGAGAATAACGTTGATGCCTACCTTGACCGTCTGCGCGGTTACGTAAGACCGCACGCGCAGGACAGCGAGTTTACCGAGGCATGGCTTAAAGAAACCGAGCAGCATATGCGCGGGATTGCGCGCCCTGAAGGTCTGTTTGAAGACAAACTGATCACCGGCCAGCCATGGCGAGGGCAACAGCGACGCACGCGGATGGTTATCTACCGCTGGGCGACTAAAAACAGCGTTGATTTGATGTCACCTATCGGCATGCTGAATCAGGCATGCGAGCGCCTCTGCAGCGCTTTTTCCAGTGTCAATATTAACTGCACACGCCAGAATGGCTTGCAGGTTCACGCCTGGCTGCTGCGGATGTTCAATCCCGCGCCAGAGGGCATGAATAAAGAAGCATTTTACCGCGCGGCAGCCTATGAAGACAGCCGCGACACGCCTGCAGGCATGATACCTGTAGAGAATGATTTTGCCGAAACCCTGCTATTCACGCCACCACGCTCAGATGTCGAAAACGGCGTGTGGTGGCTTGATAACATCGCCCACTCAGCCATTTCCGTGGAGCGCCTGCGTAAACCCCCTGAGCCAGGCACACTCACCGGCGAAAAGAGCCGGGGTGAAAAGAAAATCAACGCGCTGATGGACACTTTCCCCGAAGGCACCATGCTTTGCATTACGGTCGTTGCAGAGCCGCAGGACACGCTGGAAGAGAAGTTTAACCGCCTGGCGAAAAACGCCATCGGCGAGAATACCGAGTCCGGTCGCGTCCGCCAGGACGTCGCCGCCGTCAAGGAACTGCTGGGAAACCGCCACAAACTCTATCGCGCGGCAATCACGTTTATCCTTCGCGCAAAAGACATGCCCGAAATGCATCGCAAGCGCATCGAGCTCAGCACAGTACTGCTGAACGAAGGGCTGCAGCCGGTACGTGCTGAGCATGAAACCGGCCCGCTTAACACCTGGCTGCGGGCGCTGCCCATGTGCTTTAACCCGCAGCATGACAGGAAAAACTGGTATACCCGCCTGACATGGGTCCAGCACATTGCCGGGCTGCTGCCCGTTACCGGCCGGGAAACCGGGACCGGTAATGCCGGATTCAGCTTTTTTAACCGTGGCGGCGATGTGCTGGACTTTGATCCACTGAACAAAGATGACCGCTCCCAGAACGCGCATATGCTGTTGTTCGGCCCGACCGGCGCGGGTAAATCCGCCACGCTCTGCTCAATGCTCTGTCAGCTGATGGCAGTGCACCGCCCGCGCCTGTTTATTGCAGAAGCCGGTAACAGTTTCGGGCTTACTGCAGACTACTTTGAAAGTCTTGGTCTTACGGTTAACAAGGTCAGCGTCAAACCCGGCAGCGGCGTATCGCTGCCCCCCTTCGCTGATGCACATAAGCTATTTGACGGCGATGCGCCCGCTCCGGCAATTGATGAGAGCGATCTTCCGGACATTGAGGACGATCCGGATGATGATGAAGAGGATGGCAAGCGCGACATTCTGGGCGAAATGGAGATTTCTGCCCGAATGATGATCACCGGCGGCGACCCGAAAGAAGACGCCGCGCTGAAACGTGCCGACCGCGCCATGATCCGCGAAGCGTTGATTATGGCCGCGCGTAAAACTATGAAAGAAGGCCGTCAGATGCTGCCGGGCGACCTGCAGAAAGCGCTTAACGCCATTTCACTGGAGACTGAAAGCGGCAACGGACAGGTGCGTAACGAAACCCGGCGGGCGAAAGCGGCTGAAATGGCCGAATCCCTGGGCATGTTCACGCAACAGGGGAGCTTTGAGGCAGAGCTCTTTAATCAGGAAGGTTCTCTGTGGCCGGAGGCTGACGTTACGCTGATTGATCTCGCGCATCTTGCTCGTGAAGGGTACGAGGCGCAGATGGCGCTGACGATGGTGTCACTGACCAACACCATCAACAACATTGCTGAACGTGACCAGTACCTTGAACGCGACATCGTTTTTACCGTGGATGAGGCGCACGTTGTGACGGTTAACCCACTTCTTGCCCCCTATATGACCAAAGTGGTCAAGATGTGGCGTAAGCTTGGCGCATGGCTATGGCTTGCCACACAGAACCTTGAGGATTACCCGAACGCTGCCGGCAAGATGCTTAATATGGCGGAGTGGTGGATCTGTCTGACGATGCCAAAAAAAGAGGTGGAGGATATTGCCCGATTCCGGACGCTTTCAGAAGAGCAAAAAGCCGTACTGCTTTCCGCCAGTAAGCTGTCGCGGTGCTATACCGAAGGCGTGGTGCTCTCGAAGAAAATTGAAGCGCTGTTTCGCGCTGTTCCGCCCAGCCTTTACCTCGCGCTAGGGATGACAGAGAAAGAAGAAAAAGCCGAACGTAAAGCACTGATGCGTAAACATAACTGTTCTGAGCTGGATGCTGCTATTCTCGTAGCGAAAAAACTGGATCGTCTGCGTGGATTGATGACGGAAGATGCGGCCGGGATGCCCGAACACAATGATAAGAGAGAGATGCTGACCGCATGATTAAGCTCAAGTATGCGCAACCTCTGACCCAGCGCCCTGCGCCGGATGAAACGCCTGTCCCTGTTATGTTCAGCCTGCACCCGCAGGGTGAACCCGCGATGACAGTGACGACGTCTGAGCGCCTGGCAGCGATGGAAAATGCACTGCGGTCACGACTGCTGCCACCGGTTATGATCACCTGTAGCCCTCATCGTATCGGCAAGAGCAGCTGCGTGTCAGTTCATCTTGAGGACAGCAGGGGCAAACGTGCGGACATTCTGCTAACGCAGGAAGGTCGCGCAGGACTTCCCCTTGACCACGAATTTGATTCGCCGCGCTGGCATGTAAACGTACCTGATGCCGCAGATATGGTTTACCTGACACTCTGGATCAACAACATTTTTTTGAAATGAGTTCAAAGTCAGTGTATAACCGGCCTGAAGGCCGGTTTTTTCGCTTAATGGTCGGGAATCGTATGCAATAATGCCCAATATGATTACACATTGTTTGAGGAATAGTTGAATTCATCTTGCACCGATTATATTTCATATAATACATCTTCACTTAAAGATAAAAGATGGGACTATAAATCAGCATGTGCCATTCTTTTGACATTCATTCACTGGTACCCATTCGCCAATAGGCTCTGTTCTGTCTGTTGAAAGAAGCTGTAGCACTCCCGCATTATATTTTCCAGAGATTCCAGAAAAAGGGATTTTTTTACCCTCTTGGAAAACACCGTCATAAATAATTTGCTTTTCCCCTCCAGTTAAAGAAATAAGCGCTACAGTCACTCTGCCGCTTGAACAGTATGCTTCTGTAATAACATTATTTTTCCAGCCTTCATCATTAAGGCTGGATGGTTCGCTTGAAGTTAGCCCTCCTGGCTGCGTACACTTTTCACCCGGGATTGATACACCAGTCATTTCTCTGCCTCCCGAATTTCCACCTGATGGTGGGATATAGAACGTGACTGAAAAATGATAGTCATGATGTTGTAGGAGAGGATGAAAGAAGCCATAGATTTGAAACCTGAATGAATTCAGGACGGGGTAAATATTTTGGGAAACAACATCACGATATGCTTCCATAACTGCATCACTAGTGCTGGTAAGTATGGAGGTGATGATGAAAGCGGCGGCCAAAAAGATCCGTGCCCGAATTTTTTTTCCATTTTGAATGCTCATTAACTTCGATGTTCCTTCAAGAATAATATTGCTAGAATTTATCAAAATCCTCTGTCGGCACAAAGCTGCTCACAGTTTAACCCCATGATTGCAGTGATGACACAATCAACAACCGCTAACTGGATCACTAACCCCTGCCTTAGTAATTTTCAAAATCGGAAAAAGAGTTTACTGCTGAAAGCCTGACCATGCGCTGCCACTCTGACGGCCTGTTACCGTAACGGAGATCCGCTATGCGACTCAGGCTACTGCACTCACTTTTCCTATTTATACCGTTTCAGCTGATGGCCGGCACTGTTGTGTATACCGATGCCGAACATCCCCCTCAGAATCTGACTGAAGAAAGCTCGGTTGTCTGGCTTGATGGCCCCGACCGCCTGCAGGACTCCATTTTCGGCCAGCTGGCAGCCGATCCGCAGATGGCCGCTCAGCAGGCCCGCGAAATCACTCAGTCGCCGCAATGGCCTGGACAGCAGGAGGAGATTGCTCAGGCATACCGGCAGGTTGTGCATGCCTGGGAGATCGGGCTACATAAGTTTCCCTCCGTCGTTTTCGATGATCGGGATGTGGTTTATGGCACCTCCGACGTTGCACAGGCTGCCACGCTTCGCAGCCAGGGGGTTAAATGATGCGTTTATCCCCCGGAACACACTTCAGCGCCGCAGGTGTTGCCACCGTGCTGATAGCAGCTGCGGCTCCGGCCACGGTTTCTGCCATTAATACTGCCGGCATCATTGCCAGCGCCATCACCCAGGACTGCATCAACTGGCGCGTCAGCGGCATCTGTTACTGGCTGATGTGCACGCCCTTTGGCTGTTCGGTGAAAACCTCCGTTAAGGTGACGCACTTCATTCCTGAAGTGGTGGTATCTACCTACACCGGTCCGGGCGGGAATCCCTGGACAGAAATGGCGTTTATGAGCGGCGCGTCCAATACGATCGATAACGCGCTAACCAGCGGTGCGCCAGCCGGCGGCGGTAACGCCGCCGATATCAAGACGCCCGGACAGCGCAAGTCGAACATCAAATTCAAGTACGCCGATGCGATAGGCCACCCTGCCACCTCGGTTATTGGCGGCAGCATTGCCGGTTATTCGTGCGATACCGCCGCCATGCCATTCAATCCCTACTTTCTGAGCACGCTGGATTCACTTGTCTGGCGGTCGGGACTGCCTGAATCGCTCTATCCCGAGGCGCTGGTTCCCGGCCAGCGCGAACTGGGCAGCCAGGCCAGCGTCAACATGTGGGGCAACATTTATCCCCGCTCCGGCTTCGTCAGCCAGACAGACGATGACAAAGCCTCCGCCGTGGTCGCGCAGCGGGTCGCCGACATTATCACGCGCTCCGGGCAGCCTCACGTTTATCAGATACTGAAGGGCACGCACAAAGCCGGCTACTGGCCGCCCGGAGAGGTGAAAGAAAACACGGGCACGGCGAATCATAAATGGCAGCGCCTGTCGCCCACGCTCTCCGCTTCCTGCGCCGTCTTTCCGGACGGCGCGTATCCCATCGCTCAGGACGGCAACGAAGCCTATGCGCTATGGCAGCCCTACAGCTGCTGCAAGCGCCGGGGCCAGACCTTCCTCTATTCAACTGACTTCTGAGAGGCACAATGTCACCAGTTCAACTTAAATCGGCCGCGCTTGCGCTGTGCATCGCGTCCGCAGCGGCATCCGCGCAGGCGGCTGATGATAACCAGTCCGGCGCATTCGGTATTTCACTGCCCTCTGTGAATAACAGCGCCATAGGCTACGGCAAGGACGTCAGCGGCGCGGTTTCTGACAAGCTTTACTATACACTCGGCGGCGGCTCTGTTATTTCACAGCCGGCAACGCGCAGCAGCATGCGTAAAATCGGTATGAGCGCTGGCTGGAGCAGCGACCTGATGTGCGGCAACTTCGACCTGAAAACGACGGTCGGTAATCAGCTCAACGGGGTAACAAACGGCTTTAAAAACCTCATGGGCGATGTGGTGCAGAACGCCACCGGTGCCGTCGCCAGCCTGCCGGCAATGATTATCCAGCGTGCCAATCCCGGCCTGTACGACATGCTCACAAACGGCGTGCTGCAGGCAAACGTCTCTTTTGATAAAGCCCAGCTCAACTGCCAGAACATGTCGAAGCGCATGATGGATTTTGCCGGCAATAACAAATGGACGCAGGGCGCGGTAATGGATGAGTACCGATCGCTTGTTAACAGTGGAGACGCTGATGCTGTCCGCGTGAATAACTCAGCGGACAAGCTGCAGGGCAACTCAGGCCAGAACTGGATCGGCGGACAAAAACGGGGCGGGCAGGGGCAGAAGGCCATCCGGCCAACGCATGACTTAACGGCCGCAGGGTTCAATATGATGAACAGCCTGCCTGTACTGAGCTCTGACCCAGTCAGCAGCAACAGCTGCAACGGGGGAGCCTGCGGAAAATATGCCAGCGCTGAAGAAGCGGCCAAAGCCGTGGTGCAGGTAGTAGGGGACAGCTCCCTGCGCACCTGCAGCGACGCATCTCAGTGTACCAGCGGCGATGACGAACAGCAGCCGGGGGCTACTCAGGCCGGCACCGGCTTTGCGCCGATTCTGGAAGAGACCACCAAAGAGAATACTGAACAGCTGGTCAAACTCGTTAACGGCGCCGAGCAGCCCAACGCGACGAACCTGGCAAAACTCAAAACCGGCAGTTTACCCATCACTGCAGGCGTCATCAGAGCACTGCAGAGAGATCCTGACAACGCCGCCCTGACCGCCCGCCTCGCCGGCGAGCTGGCGATGGCGGATACGGTTGAAACCGCGCTGATTATGCGCCGCATGATCGTTACCGGCATGTCAGAGCCTAACGCTGCCGCGCAGAATGCGGCCATTGAGGAAGGCGATCGTCGCGTTGCGGCCATCGATCGCGAGATCACCGCATTACGCAACGAAATGGAGCTCAAGCGCGAGCTGTCCCGCAATTCTGTGCTCACCATTATCGATCGGGAAAACGGGCGCGTTAACAGTAACCCGCAGACGCAGAGCGATGACAGCACCGACAACCGTATTAACCGTCTGGCCGTTCCTGAGACGGAAAGCAACTGATGAGAGCGCAGCCTGTGAAAACCGAAAACGGGGCGCAACGCGCCTCATTTTTCCGCCGGCACCCCGCGCTGTTTCGTGTGCTGTCTACTGCCGGCGCTCTGCTGGCATTCCTCCTGGCCGGGCTCATCGTCGCGGACCGGGCTATCAAAGATTCTGCTCAGGCCGCTGCATTTAGTGACTGGATGGAGCATGCCCGCTATGGCTGGCTGATATGGCGCCTGGCGGTTTATGGTGCGCTGGCGTGGGGTTTTGTGAAAGTATTTCGTGCGCCGGGCTTCGGCCCGCAACACCGCCAGCCTCTTATCCGCATTGCGGCTGTCAGCGTCATTTTTGCCGTCGTCTGTGAACTGGTGCTGCTCGGCGGCACGGGAGCGTCATGATGCTGACTAACAGCTACCTGGAATATTTCCTTACCCTGCTCGGCTGGGTGGTTAACAACGGACTCTGGAATATTCTCATCACAAGCGGCCTGTTTGCCGCGCCTGTGGCTTTCCGGCTTATCGGCATCTGGCTGAAAGTACGTGAGGAAGGTGAAGATGAGGGGAATAAAGGTGCTCTGTCCATACCCCGCATGGAACATGCGATTTACACGTCTTTTCTGGTGATGATTGCCTGCTGTATGCCGCTGATGAACGTCGATATGAGTACGATAAAATATGACACAGCGCGTGCGCAGAGCTGCGGGACGTGGACGCCAAAAGCGCCCGATGACACGGGATATTCACCGGTCATATCGAGCATTAACGATCAGACGGCTGCCGCGCCGGTCTGGTGGTATCTGATTCACAAGCTGGCGAAGGGCATTACGCAGGCGTCTGTTGCCACAATCCCCTGCCGCCCGGACATGCGTCAGCTGCGCTTTGAGGTGCAGCACACGCGAATTAACAACAAATCTCTCGCGGAAGAGCTGCAGGACTTTACCAACGACTGCTATTCGCTCGCGCTGTATATGTGGAAACGTCAGGATCAGGGGCAGACAAAAGACAAAGCGACGCTGCGCGATATTGAGTGGATAGGCAGCAAAACCTTCCTCAGTAATTATTACGGCAGCCTGCAATCGAAAACGCCCCGAGCTGAATTTGCCTGGAACGAAGGCCGCGATAGCGGAAGGCCGGATACCGGCCGGGGTGGCTACCCGACCTGCAGCGAATGGTGGAATAAAGCGGATACCGGACTGCAGGCCCGCGTAGTCGAACAGGCTGACCCGGGATTGTGGACCCGTCTGTCGGCAGCCATGACGATGATTGGGGGAAACTCGGCAGACTATAAGGAGGCTATTATCCGCCGCCTGGTTAGCCCCGAGAGTCTGACAGTATCACAGGGCGGACACGTCTATGCCGGCTACGGAGGCAACGCTGATTTCACGCTTGATAACTCCGTAGCCCGCGTGGCTGCGATCGGCGGCACCGCGTTAGGCAGTCTGGCAGCGTTTCCGGCATTCGATGCCATGCGCCAGGCGCTGCCAATGGTGCAGGCTGTATTGCTTATGGCGGTGGTGGTGATTCTGCCGCTTATTCTGGCGTTCTCAGCCTATGAAATTAAGACCGTCATTACGCTCACGTTTGTGCTTTTTGCCCTTAACTTCCTGACGTTCTGGTGGGAGCTGGCTCGATGGCTCGACAGTTGGCTGCTAACAGCGTTATACAGTTCTGACACGCACAGCAGCTTTAACATGGCGGGTTTTCAGAACAGTTCGGATGACCTTATCATGAACTTTGTTATGGCCACGATGTTTCTGGTACTGCCAGCGTTCTGGATGGGGGCGCTGTCATGGGCAGGAATCAGAATAGGCAGCACTTTAGACGGTGCATTTAAAAGTGGAACCTCTCAGGTTCAAAAGAGTGGGGGAGAAGCTGTTGAGAAGGCAAAAGGGGCAGTGAAAATCTAATCAAACCGACGATTAGTTTAGCATCGACTAATCGTCGTCCTCTCTGTCTAACCTTGAAGCCGTTACCGTAATGTCGTCAGGACCGCTGTAGAAACCCTCTCCATCATTGCCGCTTCTGAATTGCCCGCCTGCAGCACAGGAGCTGTTAGATGACGTAGAATCCAAATCATCTGATCCACTTAGCTGGATGTGGCGAACCATATAAACAAAAGCAGCAACAATTATGATTACGGCGGCGAATGCAAATCCTGCAACGATGGCCAGCGTCATTAGTAAAAGAACAGAAACGGGCACAACAGATTTTCCTATCGATGCCGGTATCTTTTTCCTTTCAGCCCAGGCAGCAAAGCGGTCATCAGCATCAAAGTAGACACGAGATAAGTGCTTCCAGACAGACGCAGCTTTTGTTCCGCGAGCATATGCGGTTGAACTCATACGCACCTCAATTGAATTTGTCTTAAGCTGACGATACCGAAAGTTAACCAGAATTGCACATTGAGTAAAGACACCAGCTTATAGTTACAACACACATTAATACTCCTATTAACACCAACACCGTGCAAAACCAAGAACCCCGCGCCCCTCTCCACCAGGACCCGCGCCGTACCTGCACCCCGGTTGCCCCTCCTGACCAGCCGCCGCCGCCCGGCCCGCAGGGCCGGATCAGTGGAGGCTGATAAATGAGTGTTGTAACTAGTGAGTGTAGAGTTGCTGTCAGTGTGCCGCTGGCTCTTTCTTTCGTCTGCGACCGGCTGGCTTCTGTGCGCCTGAATAGCCGCTGCTTGAACGGCGTCTGGCAGCTACCGTGTTAAGTTCCGTACCTGTCGCTAAAATTATATCTGACACCCCCCCAAGCGTCAGCAGCAAGCTGCCGCCGCCAAGGCCCCGGAAATCACGCCCATTACGTCGCACGCGCCGCAAAGCCCGCTCATCGAGGTTAAAGGGGTTACAAAAACTTCTTCATTGCTGGTAGCGGGGCCAGGCTAATCAGGGCAGAGGCTGAATTAGCAGATAATATACGTCATAAACCGGCTACGCCGGGCTTACGGTGCCGTTTATCATCTGAGTTACATGCACCGTCATCTGGTGCCTCCATGACGCTAACGCGTCATCCAGAAGGTGACTGCGCACTGCTCGCCCACCGGAGTCGCGTTGAGTAGGGTTTCCCGGGAAACATTATGTCCGCTGTGTGTCAAAGGCTGACGTGGCTTACATCAATGTGTACCGGTTGAGTAGGCACCAATTAAAAATTTTAGCGCTGTTATATGACGTAAAAACCGCTTCAATAATTTTAGTCACGCCCCTGGTGAGATCTCTTTCGGGGCGCTGTGATACAAACATGAATTATCCCCGCACCTTGGCTAAATAAAGTTTGATAAAAAGCCGTGAAGTTCCGTTAACTAATGAACCGCCTATGTGGGGAAGGACTAGGATTTATTCGTCTTTTTCAATCCTACTTGAAAGTGTTGATCACGGTAAATTCTAGGCGCGACGCCATAAACTCTTTTGAAGGCGGTACTAAAGGTACTCTCGGAACTGTAACCCAGCTTAAAACAAATCATTTTTACAGACTCACGAGTATATCTCAGGGATTTACTCGCAAGCCGCATACGCCAATTCGTTAGATACAGAAGAGGCGTTATGCCCGTTGCTTCCCTGAATTTTTTTGAAAAGCCAGCTCGTGACATACCAGATATTGCTGCCAGCTCAAGCAAGTTCCAGTTCTTTTCAGGTTCCTGATGAATTGCGCTAAGTACCTTGTTTATACGGGCATCACTGAATTTTTCGATGACTCTGCTGCCGTTAGATGACTTTTCATATCCACTTCTCAGGACCTCAATCATGATCAGATGCATAAGGTAGTCACAGGCCTGAACAGAACCTGGCTTATTTGCTACTTTTTCTCTAAATAACAGCGACATAAGCGTGCTCAGTGCAGAGCTCTCATCGGTCTGCGTATTAAAATGAAGAACAAGCGGCAGGCCGTTAAGAAGAATATCTGACGAAGTAAGATCAATTTCCATCTTTCCAGCCAGCAGTAGATTTTCGTCACCTCCATAGTTGACGGTCTCGCTGACGCGAGGCCTTTTTCCCTCAGAGGACTCAGCTGGGGGGCTGTTAAGGTCCGTCGCCATCAAAAAGCGGGCACAGCGGGTCAGAACGAGACCTTGCCCCGCACTTAACAGCGTCCACTCAGGTTTCGCTTCCAGCCTGAACCAGAACATCCCTTTTTTTATAAAAAGGAACTTGAGTCCATTATACCCGGGAAAAGACATAGCCCAGTGGTTGCCGGCGGAAAGACCTGCAGTGACATAGCTGCGTGCAGACAGCAGACTCAAAACATCAGAAAAGGGATCCATTAGACTCCAAGTAAAGTTTTTTAGACTATACATTATTAATATGCTAATCGTGCCATTGTAAAATAGCAATGCTTTTGGTCGATAAACGGAATCAATATTGGCTGAGAATTGATAACCTCTTTCTAAACTGTCAGGAAAATGCTCATGAAATTTACCACTCTCAATAATGGCGTTCAGATGCCTTTACTCGGGTTTGGCGTCTATCAGATGCGGGACTTGAAAGAATGTCAGGAAGCCGTTTTGGGCGCACTTCAGACGGGTTACCGTCTTATTGATACTGCTGCTGCTTATGAGAATGAAACCGCCGTTGGCGCAGCCATTCAGCAAAGCGGAATAGCGCGTGATAAATTGTTTATCACTACCAAATTATGGGTACAGGATGCTGGGTATGAAAAAGCCCGCAGCGCATTTCTGCGAGCGCTTGATCGTCTTAAGCTGGATTATCTGGATTTATACCTTATCCATCAGCCTTATTCTGATGTACACGGTGCATGGCGCGCCATGGAAGAGTTATATGATGAAGGCTTGATCAGGGCTATTGGCGTGAGTAATTTTGCTCCAGACCGATTGACCGATCTGGCAACCTTTAATCGTATTACGCCAGCTGTCAATCAGATTGAAATGCATCCTTTCTTGCAGCAGGGGCAAAACGTTGCGTTCATGCAGAGTATGAACGTACAGGCACAATCCTGGGCATCATTTGCTGAAGGAAAAAACAACCTGTTCAGCAATCCGCTGCTTGTCTCGATAGCACAGCTTTATAATAAAAGCGTAGCCCAAGTTGTTCTGCGCTGGCTGATACAACGTAATGTTATCGTTATACCTAAGTCAGTTAATCTGCCGCGCATCCGCGAAAACTTTAACGTATTCGATTTCTCAATCAGCGATGTTGATATGGAGAAAATCAGCCAGCTTGAAACCGGTGAAACGTTGTTTACCGCGCATACCGATCCTGAGCGAATTAAAACCGTTGGCACGAAAATTTTTAATACCTGAATTTCAATTCTCCGAAACTAAGCGGCCTTATAATGAATAAAAAATTTGTTGCTTCAATTTTGCCATTGATGGCCGCAGCTCTGCTGCAGCCAACGGTTTGCAACGCAGCAGAGATCTCGCTCGCCGATAAAGCAGCACGTCCTCCCATTGTGCTGACAGACATGGGTAGCCTGATGTTTGCGGGAAAAACCGAAACGGATAAAGATGGTAATACTTTCCATTACGATCATGGTTATGCTCAGTATTTTATTCCTCAAAGCAGTCATAGCCTTCCTGTAGTGATGTGGCATGGTGGAGGTCAATCAGGCAAATCGTGGGAGTCAACGCCTGATGGACGTGACGGATTCTGGCAAATTTTCACCCGCGCACACTGGCCAGTTTTTATAATTGACCAGCCGCGCCGTGGGAGGGCAGGAAGAACAGAACCGGCCCCCGCAGTATCAGATATTCCCACTGACCATAAAGAATCCATCGCATGGAATACGTTCAGGCTGGGTAAATGGCTCCCGCCTCAAAAACCGGCTTTTTTCAACGACTCTCAATTCCCTCAAAACGAGCGTGCCATTGAGCAATTTTTAAGATGGCAGACCCCCAATACCGGGCCGGAACCCTCACCGGATATTCAGGAGAGACAATTTATGGCAAAATCCATGACTGCTTTGTTGAAACAAACGGGACCTGCCATTCTGATGACTCACTCACTGAGCGGACAGTATGGATGGGAGACTGCAATGGAGTCTCCGAAATTGGTTCGAAGCATTATTGCTTTCGAGCCAGGGGCGTTTGCGTTCCCTTCGAATGACCTCCCTCAAAATGTTAAAACCTCAATTGCGTTTGTAGGAAAAGCAACAGCTCCGCAGGTTGTTTCCCCTGAGCGGTTTAGAGCATTAACAGCTATCCCCGTTATGGTCATCATCGGGGACAACGTTGTACGGTCTGAGAGTGAGATTTTTGGTGAGGAACTCTGGCGCGTTAATGAAATACGTGCGCAGCAGTTCGTTGATACTCTTAACCGACATGGTGGGCAGGCTACGCTCTTTATTCTTCCCGAGCATGGGATACACGGGAACACCCATTTTTCGTTTGCAGATAAGAATAATCAACGGATAGCAGATATTGTAGAAAACTTTCTTCACTCCAGAGCCCTGGACGGCACACAACAGTATCATTTTCATCAGAGAGTACAATGACAACATCAGACTCATCCGTTCCTTCCTAAACTGGCCAGTGGAGAAAGTTAAAATGCAGCGTAGAAATTTTATTAATGTAGGTAGTGCATTGCTGGGCGCAACAGTTTTAGGTGTATCCGCAACTGCAACTGCAACTGCAAATAAAGAAAAGAAAAACCTTAATAACCCCGAATTATCAGGAGGCCGAGAAATGACTAACAGATTCAGCGTTATAAAAGATGATGCAATTTTTATCTTTGCTGATTTACACCCCGGCCTTGTAAGTACATGTAATACGCTGCCTCCTGAGTTTTTGACTGCAAATGTGGGGGGGCTTGCAAAATGTGCAAAAGCTGTTTCCGCACCTTCATACTTTCTGACGGTTACTCAAAATGGTAAACCGGGAGAGCTGGTAGCTTCGCTCAGGGAATATGCCGATACGCACAACACCATTTTTCGTAAAATAGCCGACCCATTTCAGGTTTCCGAGATTACTGACGCCATTAAACATTCTGGCCGAAAAACCCTTATAGTGGCTGGCTACACTGCTGAAGTGGCTGTCTTACTTACATCCCTGGGAGGAATTCAGGCGGGTTACAATGTATTCATTCCTGTAGACTGCATCGGTAGCCGGTCTTCGAGAACAGAAGACGCAGCGCTCAGGCAGGCTGAGCAGGCCGGAGGTGTTATTACCTCTTTAAGCACTCTTGCTGCCCAGCTTGCTCCAGATTTTTCTCAGGAGCCCGGTAAGACAATTCTGTCTGTGATTACATCAATTAAAGCCTGACGCCTGTTTTATAGCAGAGCAGCCTTTGGGCTGCTTCGCATAAAACATAGTTAACAGCCAGCTATAATTAACCTGTAACATGTAAATCTTCTCGAGTTATATTTAAAAGATGTCGCAGTGTTGACGATATTCAGTGGCAGCTTTCATCATCATTAAAAGCTTATATTTTCTCCCTTTGATCTGCTCCCCACTGCTTAATAAACTTCGAGGTTAGCAATGTCCCCAGAACGCTCAAAGCGGACCTTATGCTTAACCCGGACAGGCCTGCGCCGGAAAAGAGGATTTAGGAAACGGATGCCATTTAACAAATAATTATAAATTTTCAGACACAGATATGATGGCTGCGAAGTTTCCTCTGTTCATACAAATGAATCATCATCATTGGGATTTTACTTACGAGCGAAACACTCGCTGACCCGAACCATAAAGGATTTGCTGGATACTTGCCGGAATCCCAGCAATGGTGCCCGCGACAGGGTGATGAAAGTGTCCTGCAAAAACAGCCAATGGCCGTTCAGGATAACTTCTTATTGGTTCCTGAGCTCACTCAGGCCCCTGCATATCGTTTCATCAAGAGTGGGTATACCGGAAGGAAGAATATGATGGTAAACAAACAGCAGAGCCGGAGCATCATCAGCCTCGCTAAGTCACTTTTCCAGCCATCTCATACGTTTCAAAAATAATCCGTAGCTCTGTTCGCTGACGGTTAAGCCCACGTCCGCCAGGTATATTACGCCTGCGTTATAGCTGAAGTGCGGCAACTTTCCCGATGAGTCAGGCAATCCGCGTTCGTTACCCCACGTCTGTCGCATACAGCTTTGATCGTCTGAATTACCGGGCAGCAGCAGGGTGGGGTAAGCCTGTTCTTCCAGCTTCACAGCTATCTGTACGTATCCCTCATCACAGCCCCCTTCCGTCAGATCACCACTCAGCCGGCCCCCTCTGTTCAAGCCACGACAACACGTGCCCGAAGCGCTGAAGATGATTATCATCGGGAGCGGAATGGGTATCTGTTATCTGTGCTATCAGCATGAATACCCCACGAAGAGCCGATTCCAGCAGTCAGTTCAGAATCAGATTTGAAACGTTTTCCGGATGTAAGTACGTCATAGTACCAATGAACCAGTTTTCGCATTACTGCCCCAATCGCCACCATTCTGGGCTTGCCTCGCTGTAAAAGCTCTTCATAGAAGCTGCGCATCCTCTTATTACAGCGTCTGGCACATAGTGCGGCTATATACAGCTTTGCGCGCAGCTGGAGTGATCCGTTTTTAGACATCCTGACTTTACCACGCACAGAAGTTCCTGATCTTTTTTCAACGGAGACTACGCGCATAAACGCAGTAACCTGGCTTACTGACTCAAAAACATGACTCCGCATAATGATAAACATGTTCATATTCAACTGATGACCAACGGCCAAGAGCGACACCAGAAGGTCATAGTGGTGCTGCAGCGATGCGTGCGTTGTGATGTGAGTTTCAATCAGCTGCTCAGTGGCTTTCACCTCTTCCCGGAGGAGCCTGACCATGCGCAGGTACGAGCTGATAACGTCAGCTGGCGTTTACGTGCTCTGATACTTCTCGAGCCGGTTCTCTTCGCATAAAGCGTCGCTCAGCAGCACATCGCGACGGCGAAGAAGTGCACTGAGATGCCTGACTTCAGCAGAAGGTAGGACCCAGCGGAGAGGGTTTTTCAGCAGGCATAACAGGCCAGCATATATGCATCGACTTATCCGTTTTGGTCAGAATGCTCATAACCCTGGCAAAATCCCGGCTGCGGTGCGGGTTAGCCAGCAAAACGTACGCGCCCGCCTCATGCTGGGACA
This sequence comes from Pantoea sp. S62, assembly GCF_016658625.1. Classification (NCBI taxonomy): domain Bacteria; kingdom Pseudomonadati; phylum Pseudomonadota; class Gammaproteobacteria; order Enterobacterales; family Erwiniaceae; genus Pantoea; species Pantoea sp. S62. The sequence goes on from NZ_JACVVI010000014.1 coordinate 58,293, forward strand.
ATGCAAGCCGTTCGTGATATACGCCGGTTGCTTCCATAATCAAGTGAACGTCCTCAGGTCCGCAGTGCTGCAGGTGCAGCCAGCGAAATACATTGCCCGCCGCGCTGCGATCATTCTTTATCTTTTTTGTCCGTATACGCCCCTTCACTCCATCGTAAAGTATACAGATGTTCAGGGTACTTTTGCTTACGTCTATGCCTACAGGAAACATCATCATTCTCCCTCACCTTGACCGTCACGCCTGTTCGCCTTGTACATACGGAGTCGTGCTCCTGGTAACCGTTCAACAAAATGTGCTGGCTTGAAAGGTGAAGCGGAGGGCCGTAAGCTGCCAGACAGGATACGGTAATTTACCGTCCTCAGGGAATGGGCTGGCTCACTCCGCTTCATGTGATGGTAGCTAAGCACTACATAATGTTAGATACAAGGGCGTGGTTGAATTTGCAGGATATGAGGGGAAAGGGCGGCTGCGCCGAGCTACTGGCGCAGTTCGGCTGCAAAGTGATATGTAGCACCGGATGGCGTCTTCATGCCGCAGCGCGGCATACGGAAAGCCGGCTGCGCACTGCTCGTCAGTCTTAAATGCTCAAACGGAAACACTGATTAGTCTCTATGTCCGCTTTGTGCCAATAGCGGACGTTGCTAACATCGGCATGTACTAATCTGCAGAGATCAGTTAACAGTGCATAGCCATGCAGCCGCCCAGAAATGGTCACGGGAGTTTTTCACGATACAGGCATAAAAAGGTGCCGGAAACGGCCGGCTCACGGCAGAAACGCGCTGAGGCGCTCTGCGTAGGAAGGTCTAATAACTCTTATGTTAAATACGACACCCTGGGCAGCTAAGATGAAACCCGGCAGGCCTCTCTGTGCCGCCTTGCTTGTAGCGCGATGCATTTCTTTCCAAGATTAAGGGGATCGGTTCCTGCTGGTTCCGGTCGGGTAACAATTTTGAATCTTATCTCTGGTTCACCCCGCGAAAGATGGCGGGGTTTTTTGTGTGTTTCACCTGTTCGCCGGCGCTAAATTTTTATAAGCCCGACCGATAATCACACAGCCCACACCAGGGAAGTTAAACAATGAATCATTTTTACGGCTTCCTTCTTACGGGAGCTTTTTTCTGACAGCCGGGTTTTCCTTTATGGAAAGCTGAAAATGCTCAGGGAGCCGGTCATGCCAGATGGTGAGGATCATGCCTGCTTCTGTCACGGCATCATGAGGTTGGAGGAACGTAAAATTAGCGAAGCAGAAAAACAGGAAATCAGGGCGTTAATCGGCCAGGTGGTTCTGGAGCTGGTTGAGGACGGGGGAAGCAAGCAGCTACAGGACATCATCTGCTCGCTGTATCGCTTGAGCTTGCATACTGAAGACCCCGTAATCCGGCTGCGCTGTCAGAAAGCTATACGGATGCTGGCTGATAAGATGCATTGATCGACACGACAACGCGCCTGCGGCCCGGGTTTTCTCTTTGAGGCCTTCTGCTGAAAAGGCCAAATCCTTCCGGAATGAGAAACCTTAAGTCGTTACAGAACTTAAATATTTTCTGCCTGTCTAATCATTTACAGAGATATTCCTCTGTAACGAATTTCCCCCGCCCTGAGCGGTTTTTTTTGTCCTGAAAACGGGCGTGTAACCTGCCGGTATGAGGCGACGCCGGAACCTGTTAACACTAAGGCATGAAGAGCCGTCTCGCCCGTTTTTGTCATGGACTTGCAGGAGAGACAGGTGGGTTAGCCTTCTTTGTTGTAGTTCGCGACCGGAATGTTATGTTTAATGTTATGAAACTTCAGTCGTCATCAGTAAATGTCTGCTGTTCGCTCATAGCGAACTTTAAGCGGTAGCCGGGATTTCCCTAACCGTTTGCCATCACGGTGTTGATGGGGACGAAACCCGGCAAGGTAGCTATAATTTAGCTAAGAGAGAAAGTGGAAAAACGGCAAGGATGCATGCAAAACCACGAGTCTTTTGACTGCTTAATCAGTCATTTGTTGTTGGAAGCAGGGCGATAATTTTTTTATCATGCCCCTGAAAAAAACGGCCCTCCCAAGGCCAAAATTTGGTGGTAGAGTTTCTTTTGTTTTTATACTGTATTCATATCTTGGTACTTCTCTGCTTTGCCACAAGCACAAGCGGCTAAATAATAAATTTATTTACGCTTAGCTCACATACTTGTTAAACAGCCCCCATTTCTTTAGTTCTCGCGTATACAGTTGAATCCCCCGGCAGAAAACCTGAGGTTACTATGTCTGAACGTCCCGATCCTGATTATATAGAACCGGTGCCTGACGAAGCTGAAGGCCCGGCTTACCGTGATGAAGACGATGAGGAAGAAGAACAAGACGAAACAGATGACAAAAATCCTTTCCATGAAGATGTCGATTTCCCAAATCCAGCGAAAGATATCTAAAACCGCCTCCGGTCGGTTTTTTACTGACATCGGTAATGCCCATGAGGCCTGGGTCATTCCTGGCGTTGAAATAATTTCGCAGCACCAGACGGGAAACATAAAGAAATTTTCTGGAATTTTGAGACATTTGCTCTCGAAAGGAACCGGGTGCTTCAGAAGGCATATCTGGATACCTGAAAGAGCACTCAGAAAAATGGCCGGGCTGCTCAGTGGCGAATTTGCGCCAGCTCGTCTTCTGTCAGGCCTGTCATCTGCATGACGATATTCTGGTCAAGGCCATTCTGCAGCATGGTTCGCGCAATTTTCAGGGTTGCTTCGCGCTCGCCCTTTTCAATACCTCGCTGCTCGCCAAGCTGAATCCCCTCCTGGCGTCCTTCCATGCGCCCTTTCTCAATGCCCTTCTGCTCGAGCTGCTGTGCAATGGTCATGAGTGCGTCTCCGTGTTGCGGCACACGCTGTGCCAGTTCGCGAACGAAGGCTTCGGAGTCGGCCGACTCTCCCGCCTGTAGTAAATAGTGTATCAGCACTGTCACCTGAGATGAAGAAAGATAGTCCGCCATCAGCAGCGTAGCCAGCCGATCGGTCAGAGTAGCCATGTCACGCTGATGGATATGCTTTTGCAACAGGGTGAGCGCCGCCATGCTGCGATGGTTCATGATGTCATCGTCAGGGATAACGGTAATGTCTGTCAGAGGAAAGGCGCTTCCATATAGCTTCTCAGCCACTGCCGGATCGTCGAACTCATCCAGCCAGCGGGTGGAGTACGGATACGGGCTGCGTTTTCCGGTATAGAACAGCACGGGTATCACCAGCGGCAGCGTCTTATGACCAGCCTCAATATGGCGCTGCATGGCGGCAACCGCATAGCGCATCAGGCGAAAAGCCATATGCCGGTCCGGGGAGGACTGGTGCTCGATGAGCACGTGAACGTAGCCGTCTCCGACAGTAGTCTTCAGGCTGTAAAGGACGTCACTGAAGTACTGCCGCAGGTCATCCTCTACGAAAGAGCCAGACTCCAGCTTCAGGGTGCTGAGGTCGCAGAGTGCGCGCAGCTCTGCCGGAAGGTGAAGCTCCATAAAGTCCCGGGCAATCTCCGGCTGCGTAAGAAACTGCCTGAAAGTCGCGTCGTGAGGCGTGGGCGTGCTGTTTTTCTTCTTCATCCGTACTGACTCATTAAATGACGCGAATATAATACCATGACAGCAGAAGCGCTGTGCGAGGAACCACTTTTCGAAACTGTTTGATACTATTTGCGTTAAAATAACCGCTCTGTGCATTTACGGGGAAAATCTGCAGTGTCATTGACAGAAAAGTCTGGTCATCTGGCGTGGTGCGCCCTGATCGCGCTGGCCATGGCCCGAAAAGACGGAACCGTACGTTCCGTCGCACAGGAGAACTTCTTTATTACTCGCTGGCTGTCTACTGCCCTGAAGCAACATCGCTTTCCCAGAGATGTCGATCCAGACATTGAGTGGCTGCTGAAACAAGGCCGTCAGTATGGCGTTAATGCGAAGCTGGCTGACAAGCTGGACTATCTATGGCAATCCTGTTCCGGCACGCTTACTGAACAGAACGCTCTCGGTCGCCTTACCTTTATAATGGAAGCCGCAAAAGATATGGGCTGGATTTACCGGTTGCTCACTGACAGGGAGTGGTCGGGACGTGACGCAATAAACCTGAATTCCAGTGTGAACGGCATATTTGTCTCGCAAACCAGCCTGGCCGCGGCGTTTGACGCCGAAGGCCGTCAGGTAAACCCACTTAAAGCGCGCCTTACAGGAAACGTAGCTGGCCTTGAGCAGCTTTTTGACCGCTGTGGATGGAAGTTTGTCACAGAGCACAATGATGAGCTAAAAAATCTTTTTACGCTACATACTGAAAATTAAGGATAAATTAGCGACTATACAAGATAAGTCATGCTGAATAACATCTGAAACAGGCCAATAAAACGGCATCTGCTGATTACAGTGGATAGCATACAAAGAAGAGAGTAGGGTGCATAAACAGCGGTGAGTAAATATATTTCGTTACAGCGTAACGTTTGTGTAAACACGAGGTGCGCATAAGAGAGCCATTAAAGGCACCAGTACCTGTAGCCGCTTCTCACCAGGCGGGAAAGTAGCATTACCCGCCACGAACATGCTTTATGAGCCCCCGCTAAATAGACACTGCTCCACATTTCGTTCAGTCGCTGGCGTTGAGTTGTCAGAGAACCTTATGCATCTGAAGCCAGTCGATATTGCTCATTTCCCGTTTTCCAGGCCATTCGCCATTGTCCTGGTGCACAAATCTGGCTGACCCCAGCTAAAACTTACAGGCAGTGCTACGTAAATTCTGAGAAAGAAGCAGAGGGTAACCCCGCCAGAATTCACGTAGCGCTGCCCGCTTTTCGTACAAAAACTGTCAGGCCGGGCAGGATCTATCAGCGGCAAGGATCCCGCACCGGATCCTGACTTCATATAACCCTAATTATATAAAGTTAGAATTTTGCACATGAGACCAGTAGCGGCAGGGCACAGATAGACGGGATTACGGCTGATAAGTCTCTAAATATCTGAAAATTATGACTTGCTCAATGCGCGGCGCAGAGGTGTGAAGGCAGGGCTGACAAGGACATAATTACATAAGTTTATAGTTTTGGTTGAAGGTTGGTCAGTCATCTTGGTAACTCGAAATTGTACGCATCAGAAAAAGATAATATATTCGAATTTCCTTTTATAATATGATTTTAATGTATTTTGATTCACTTTTATGTCGCTTTGATTCACATATTCCTACTTTGATGCAAAATTTTTATGCGAAGGTTGCATGTGACAGAAGCGCTCTCTATAATCTAAAAATCATAAAACTGGATAAATATACAGGTGCCATGTGGAGAACTTTAAAATCGTAGCGGCTTTATGCCGGCAGATTATCAAGGATGGGGCCTCCGCAGGTGCTTTGCAGCAGATGGAGCGCCTTTATGAGGCCCTCAGAAATGATCAGCAGGCTGTGGAAGCAAAGCTGCTCAGAGGACTGATTAACAAAGCCAGTATGCTCAACACACTGGAACCAGCTAAGGTTGAACTCTCCCGGGTCTCATTTCTCAGAAAGCAGGAACTCAGGGAAAACGTTAAAGTGCCTGTGGATAAAGAAAGTGGCTCTCCCCTTGCACAGATCATCTTTCCGAAAGAGCTTGCCAATGCCGAGCTTCCGATCATGCCCGATGAGCTAGCCTCCGCGGTCAGTCAGCTGATTGAGCAGTGGAATAATCTGGATAAATTGGCTCAATTTGGTGTGATGCCCTCGCTGAGTTGCCTGCTTTTTGGTCTGCCCGGGACGGGTAAGACAATGCTTTCCTTTTATATTGCCAAGATGCTCGGGCTACCGATCGTGCTGGCCAAACTGGATGGACTTGTTTCGTCTTTACTGGGTACTAGCGCCAGGAATATCAATAATCTGTTTGATTTTGCTGCTCAGTATGACTGCCTGCTGCTGCTGGATGAGTTTGATGCCGTGGCTAAAGCTCGCAATGACAAGCACGAGGTCGGTGAAATTAAGCGTATCGTCAATACACTACTGCAGTGTATTGATGCAAGATCTAAAAATGGTATGACGCTGGCAATTACCAATCATGAAGTATTACTGGATCCTGCAGTATGGCGAAGATTTGAAATGCGCATATTGGTACCTAAGCCAAATTACGCAGCAAGGATGAAGATTATTGAAAAATATCTTCATCCCTTGAGCTTTACGATGGAACAGATAAAATTCCTAACCGTGCTGACAGATGGATTTAACGGTTCAGACATCCAATTAATGTTAAATAATTTTAAGCGTATGGCCGCTATTGGTCATGCCGGACAGACCTTTATTGAGAGTGTTCAGTCATTTGCGGTTATTCACGCAGGCAGTGAAGTTAATGATTATATGCAGTTGTTGTTGAATAATCAGGATGCTGCAATAATGAGCCTATTGCATAAAAAGCATGAGTTCACTCAGAAAGAAATTGCTCTCGTTTTTGACGTTACTCAGTCAAAAGTTTCCAGAAATATAAAAGAGTCCTGACTTTCGTCGGGAGGTTGTTGCTAAGGATGGGGTAATATATGAAAAGAAATAATCCGGTTCAGGTTATTTTAAATTCAGAACAGTATAAAAGTACGCCGCAACGCAGAGCGATGGGTAACAATACTGACTTTTACGCCGATCGGGATGATGCCTTCAGAAAGCATAAAAGAAACCTCCTAGACGAAGTGGGGAATGTCAGAAGCCAGCTTTACCGGTCAGGCCATGAGCTTGGCCTAGTGAAAGTTGAGCTGAACCCTCAGGCGCTGGCGAAATCTCACCGTCCCGTTGACTCTCTCTTTCCCGGGAGTAAAGCACCTATAGTAGGCGCGCTGGGAATAGGGGAGCTGCTGATCCAAGTAACGGATAAAAATCTGGTTCATCTTTACAGCAAAATTGACAGTGCTGAGGAATATACCAAGAAGGTATACGACGAAAAACTGCGCAAAAATGTCAATAAGCCCAGCGAAGCAAAAAGCGAGACGGGGGCTATTGACCGCATCAGCTTTTTTGGCAGCGAAGAAAAAATAGCCTTTTCTCCAGAGGATAATGCAGCTTGGCACGCAAATAAAGACGAGGGATTTACCGGATATCAGGTTGAGCTGGTTGATTTCAGACCCATTGACGCTAGGCAATTTGCCGTGACCAGCGCTGCCATACACTCAATGAAACTTTCTCTAAGGGAACAGCTAAAGATGCTGGGGGCAGGCGTGTATGCGACGAAGATGAGCCGTCATCCGACCTCCTCTGAAGCGATTATGATCCAGCTACTCAGACCGGACTCTGGCCACGATTTTAAAGTAGATTTTGACAAGCGGCTCGAACTCAGTTTTTCACCAGCTGATGTTGATGATTCCTCGGACAGGCACCGTCTACTGCTTTCTGTTCTCAGCGCAAGCCCGCTGGTGAAACGTATTTCTCTACCGCCCAAAATTTCCCGTGCGAATCCGTCGTCCTCTCCAGTGACACTAGATTTCTCACTGCCAGTCAGAACGGAGGGGGAAGATTATCCCCGCGTGGGCGTAATTGACAGCGGCATCCACAATAGTGAACTCGGCCAGTGGTGTATTGAAGTATCCGATGCCTTTGAAGCCGATGACTGCGATCCGAACCATGGCTCACAAGTGGCCAGCCTGCTGGTCTGCGGGGGCATGCTAAATCCGGACCTTACTCAGGTCGATGATGACGGTTGCCTGCTTTATGATATCTGGATCCCTGTTCACAACGGTAAGTCCAATACGTTCACCAGCTATTTTACCGACCCCGGGGATTTTTTTGACTGGCTAGATATTGAGGTAGGTGACGCTGTCAAGAAGGGGTTTCGCATCTTTAATTTCAGCCTCAATTTCCGCGAGTTTGTCCGCGATGATTCCTACAGTTTTGCCGCCACGCAAATCGACCGCATCTCAAAAAAATACGATGTGCTCTTTGTCGTTTCTTCCGGAAACCTGCGAAATATAGACTTTAGGGGCTCCTGGACATCCAGACCGGCTGCACTGCAATTTTCGGACGTTGACCGTCTTTCTCAGCCTGCGGAGGCCGTCAGCGCCATCACCGTGGGTGCAGTCAACCCGCCAGGATGTGACATTAACATTCACGGCGCACCCACGGTTTATACGCGTCGCGGACCAGGCGTGGCGATGGGGGTAAAACCAGATGTAATCCACTATGGCGGGTATTCGCTGAAGTCGGGAAAAACCGGGCTGGTTTCCATTGACGGAAGCGGAGAACTTGTCGAACACGCAGGGACCAGCTTCTCTGCGCCTCTGGTATCCAAAATCTTGGCCAGTCTAGACCAAAGGACAGCAGGCAAACTGTCACGTAATTCCCTTGCCGCCATGCTGGTTCATCACTCAGATCTGACGCCGCCACTTAGGGATAAGAGTGTGGACATCTCTTCAGCGAGGAGATTTGCCGGATTCGGTATGCCGCTAACCTCCCGCGATATGCTTAACAGTGACGACAGCAGTATCACAATGGTGTTAAGTGGAAGCCTCAAGCGGAGTGAAGTACTGGAATTCGATTTTAACTGGCCCCGCAGCCTGACGACTGAAGGCGGAAAATGCCATGGTAAAGCCACGCTGACCATTGCCTACGATCCCGTCATAAACCAGAACTATGGCGCCGAATACTGTCGCGTCAATGTTGACGCAGTTCTGCAGCAGTTTAAACGTGACACTAAGACAGATGAATGGGCTTACCGGAAAAATTGTCAGTCAGTCTGGGAAGCTCGGCTCGGTAAAGACGTTAACTATGAGAAGAGCCAGATAGATTTTGGCCTGAAGTGGTGGCCCATCAAAAAATATGAATTTGAAACTAAAACAAAAGCTGGCGTCGGTGCTTCTGATCAGTGGCGGCTAAAAATCAGTTCAATTGAAAGAACGCCAGGAGAATTCCCCGATGAGGAAGTCAGCTTTACCGCGCTGCTTACGATTGAAGATACTCAGAACAGAACGAATGACCTTTTCAACGAGGTTAGACAGGAACTCAGCGCATATGGCATTGAGTTTGAAGATATTACCGTGACACAGCATCTTAACATCAGAGCAGGCCAGTAATGTTAACCAGAAATCTTGAGGTTCTGACCTCCTACTTTAATGACCTGATGGAATCAGCACCTCAACATCGGGAAAATGTGACAATAATCCTTGCTCAGATAGAAATAATGAAGTTACGACCTGTGTTCTCACTGGAGCCCTCAATTCTGCTTGCCCGGAAAGAAACGAATGAGTGCTCGATCTGCAAGAAGCAGGTAATCTGCAATGAGTGAACAGAAGCATTATTTTGTCGTCTCGCGATATCCGAATGATTCCGATCCTAAAGGAATTGGCTTTTCACCTGTTGGCGACGGAAAAGTACCCGAAGAGTATTTGACTTTTCGTCTCGATGTGGAGCGTGTGGTTCAAACTATCAATGCACTGTTTGAAAAGGATCAAGATAAGCGGCTTGAAAATTATGAGCAGGTATTCCAGGCTGCGCAGGTCTGCTTCTCAGGCCGGGAGGCTGATTTCCTTCCGGCAAGTCAGTCACTTAGTGAGCTGAAAAAGACCATTCTCGGCTCGTCTTGGGTCTATGTAAGAAACCGCATAATGGGAATGTACGGCCTTTATGCCCTGATTCTGATGACGATTCTGGGCTTGGCACAGTATTTTTTTCATGTTGAACTGAAGAACGTCCCCGCCGTGCTCATCGGGACCTGCATAGGCTCTTGGCTGTTTGTTTCCATTAAAACCGGAAGCATCGCATTTGATGAAATCTACGAGAACGTCAGCCAGCATCACAGCCTGTTAATGAGACTTGTTTATTGCTGTACGCTGTCGTCGGCCGTCACATTCTGTCTGCTGGCCGGATTCTTTGAGATTAAACTCGGGGAAGTTTCAACGGCAATGATCCCGAGTAATGGCATTGTGGCACTGGCTACCGGAATATTTTTTGGGATGGGTGAGTCATCACTCGCAACAAAACTCTCAAGCAAAGTTAAGGACGCCATTTGATCTCTGTCTCATTATCGATTGCGCAATGGTATCAAGGAGATTGCTTTTTAAAACTCAGCTCTTATGATGCCTCACTCTAAGGGAATGATGATGGACTAAAACCATTACCTCCTTCAGCACGGCGCCCATGTGACTGATAGCACGGCAAAAGGGTTTACTCAAATTGATTGAGCATGAGATATGGCGGGATCTTGGCAGATATATTATTGGATCCTTTAACATGCTCAATTTTTCATTTACTTTAGCAGACCAATTTTTCAGCCTGACAGTTTTATTTAGTTACAAGAGAGTCAAGGTATTACGGAGGATGTACTTCGGTCTCCCATCGATGATGCAAATCCATCGAAACTTTGTGAAAATTTTTCGTCACTACAGACGTGACGGGCTTATGCCAGTAGCCAGCGAAGGGTCATTTATTGTGGAAAAGATCAGAAAGCATAAGTATGAGCGCCATTTGCGTAGTGCTTACTCATGTATGCGGACATTCAGTAATTTACTTGGTATAAGCTGGAATGTTTTCACGGTTTATGAAACTATTGATAATGAAATAAAGTCAAGTTACGGCTAGAATGAAATGATGGAGCATTATTTTACTTCTGTTCTGGGTAGGCTGGACGTTCTGTTACAGGATATTTTAGCCGAATTAAAGAGAATAATTGTAGCTTACAAGCCGTTCTGGGAGATGAAGGATTTTAAGCTAGTACATTTTGCGCTAAGGCCCTGCCTCATGCTGTCATGGCCTCATTGGTTTAAACGTCAGAATTACATCTATGATTAAGCTTCGTTTTGGTGATACTGGCAAAGAACAAATTAGGAGGAAAGAATAATGTCTGAAGGTTGCTCTGGGCTAAATAAGTTGTGTTTTGAGTTTTTCACAGAGTTTGCGCGCTATGAATTCTTCCTCAAAATAACGGGGCTTACACAAGGAGAGGGGGATGCTAAGGCAAACTGGGATCGCTATGCTTTGGAGGTTGAGGAGATCATCGCTTCGCCTGACACAGCAGAACTCAAAGATGCTATTGACTATATTCTTACTCACCCTCCTAAAAAGCAGATAGTAAGAAATAGAGTGCTTTTATGGGATGAAAGACCAGTGCAGGGGAGAAGCAAAGCGCAGCAAGTTTTTCTATTGATACGCAGAATCCGAAACAACCTTTTCCATGGCGGGAAGTTTAATAGCCACTGGTTTGAACCTGAGCGGAGTGAGCTTTTGATGCAACATGCTCTAATAATATTAAAAATTTGTGCCCGGAACCATGCAGGCGTCAGCGTGGCGTATAACAGCATGGAGGTATCAATTATTTGATTCAGAATTAATCTGACAGTGGTATTTGACAAGAATGAGTATCAACAACTTTGATATGGGTGTAAATCCTCAGGAAGAATTATAACTCTTATTTTCAATATCAAAAATCACCGTATAAGATACTCAATCCTTTAAAGAAACGCGAAAACGTATCAAAGGTCTTGGAGAAAGCTACAGTTAAGTATGAGGGCATTATAGCCGGGTAGATTATGGTTGATTGTAAGGTGTCAGGTGCACACTTAATTTAACATAAATTGCGTTGCGTGTATTTCAAATGTAGTGGCTAAATTCAGATGAGCGTGCGGACATTGAAAGCAGCCACAACATTCTTTGCTAATGATTCATGCATCTTTATTCTTGTTTTTTTCATTTATAACACTTTTTCATCAAAATATTTTTGATACTTTTTCTGGAAGCGGAACGCTGGAATTGAATGAAGCACTGTTGACTTCAATAAACATAAAAGAATAATCGCAAAAATTAATAGAACAATACAAGTAAAACCCATGTATATTACAAAGAACAAAGGCCCTGATTTTAGGTACTGAAGAATTATATTGACGTAATTATTTATCGACCAAACCACAAAAAACAAGGCTAATGTAGTTAGGGAGCTTAATAATATTACAGATATAACCGCAAAGCGATGTCTTTTTGCAGTGCCATCATCTTCACATTTAAACAATCCTGCCATTTGTAAAAAAGAACTAAGGTCTGAGTTTGCAAGAGAAATATTTTTGCCTTCGATATAGCTGAACAGTTTCTGCATAAATGAATAGCTGTAACGAACATTATAGCTTTCAAGCTCGTTTCTTAGCTCAATCTTATCATCATAATTAATGGAAGCGTTTCTTCCGCGAATTAATTTTATGAATTCACGCCTTTTCTTGAAGCTTAGTTTAGAGAATGTCTGTTCAGATGAAAAAACCTTCATCCCAGAAAAGAGTTTATTCACAGCCAGCAAAATTAATGTTGGTATTACAGCTTTTAGGATGTCATTCATTAGGTTCATTCCTTTTACCCTCTAAAACGTATTTACCCTAGTGATTGATGTGGTTCGATCGGGCCGTGAAATGCAATTTGTTCGGTGAGAGCCTGCGCAACCTGCTCGATAAATTGTTTCAGGCTTACACAACCCATCCCACCTTAACTCTTTCCGCCCGACATTCAAGAAGAGAGTGCAGAAATTGGCTACTTATTAAAATATATGTTTGAAAAAGTAGCTTTACCGGGAAGATGGAAGCAGGGGATAATCTGGCCAGATTTTACGTATTACTCCGGCCGCGAGCCTTATCAACTCAGGGATAAACATGACCGATTTTGTCGATGACGGCTTTCTTTCTTCCGGCCTATCCCTGTTGCCAGCAGAAGCGCAGGATGCCTTTGCCCTGACTGCTATCAACAGCAGCTCCTCACTGAATCCGGCCCAGGCCTACCTTATTGGTTTATCGTCCGCCGCCAGTCGGCAGACGATGAAATCCTTTCTGAATATCGTGGCGGGCATGCTTGGCTTTACCTCCCTGCAGAGCTGCGCCTGGGTTAGTCTGCGCCGTCACCATATCCGGGGCCTGCTGGAAATGCTGCAGGTCAGCGGGCGAGCGCCCGCCACCATTAATACCTATCTGTCAGCCCTGAAAGGCACCGCCCGCGAAGCCTGGTTGATGAAGCAGATGGATACGGAGAGCTATCAGCAGATTCTGGCAGTTCGCGCGGTGCGGGGAAGCCGACTGACCCGCGGACGTGCGCTGGCACCGGAAGAAATTCACGCACTTTTTCGCAGCTGCGAACAGGACGCCGGCTGCAAAGGCCCGCGCGACGCCGCCATGCTGGCGGTCATGCTTGGCTGCGGCCTGCGCCGTTCAGAAGTGATCACTCTGGACTACGCCAGCATTCTCCATCAGGAGCAGGCGCTGCTCGTGCAAGGGAAGGGCAACAAAGAGCGTCTGGCGTTTATGCCAGAAAATGTCTGGAAGCGCATTCATACCTGGACGGACACCATCCGGGGCGAACAGGAGGGCCCGCTCTTCACCCGCATACGTAGTGGTGACGATGTCACTTTTCAGCGTCTGACGCCGCAGGCGGTTTATCACATCCTTGGCCAGCGCCGGGTGGAAAGCGGTATCGGTGAGTGCGCGCCGCATGACTTACGTCGCACCTTTGCCTCAATGATGCTGGACAACGGGGAAGACCTGATCACCGTCCGGGATGCGATGGGGCATGCCAGCGTCACCACCACGCAGAAGTATGACCGTCGCGGAGATGAGCGTTTGCGTAAGGCGGCAGACAGACTGAAGTTTTGAGCCCAACCTGAGATGGAAGCCTTAGCGCTATTACAGGCAACGCTGCAAAAACGCATTCTGGCTAATATCTATACTCTCTCATACACAGGCTATCCCCATTTTCTGTGGATAAAAACAGTTCAAGTTTAAAGTTTTAGCATGAGCCTCTACGAGGAGGTAGCGTTTATAACTCTTTAATTTTCTAAAAAATAATGCAAAAAATTAAAAGCGCCCGATACAGCTAGCGACAATGACAGACACTTGAAATCAGTTGTATGGATACATATAAGCCTTTATATGTCAGCCGTATAGTAGTTCACACCAGCCGAAAAATCTGAAAAGGCTGATGTGATAACTATCAAGTATTACTATGTCTGTAACCCACTTCACCATGAGTTGTCAGATCAAGCCCATCAAACTCATCTTCACCATCTACCCGCAGGCCGTTACACATTATTCCGGTGAGCTTGAGCGTGATCCAGCTGGTGATAGCGGAAAACAAGATACTGAATACAATAACGCTCGCGTTGATTAACAGCTGTTCTCCCATTGCACGCCCTGCAACAAATCCACTGCCGCCTAAAGTTGTGAGGGCGAAAACCGGTGTCAGTATACCTCCGACAATGCCACCAATACCGTGGATTGCAAATACATCAAAAGCATCGTCCAGATTCAGACGATGCTTAATCAGGGTAACAAACGCCATGCAACAGGGAGCGGTAAGGATCCCGACGCATATGGCACCTACCGGTCCAACGTAGCCGCAAGCTGGTGTGATGCCCACCATACCTGCCACCGCGCCACTGATCACACCCAGCAAGCTGGGGCGTTTTTGTAGTCGCCATTCGATAAACATCCACGCAACCGCACCGCCAAATGCGCCTAACAAGGTATTCAGCACTACTAGCATAGCGTAACCGTTGATTGCCAGTGCACAGCCACCGCAAAAACCCAGCCAGCCAAGCATCAGCATCGCACCACCGGTCATGGTCATGGTCATATTGTGTGGCGTCAGCGCGACGGTACCGAAATTCTGGCGACGACCAATCATCAGCGCAGCCACCAGCGAAGCAACACCGGCGTTGATATGTACCACATTGCCCCCGGCAAAATCCTGTACTGTTAAGGCTGCCATCCAGCCGCCGCCCCATGCCATGTGCGCCAGTGGAATATAGTTAATAGTGGCCCAGATCGCCATAAACACTAATACCGCGCTGAATTTAACCCGTTCGGCAAACGAGCCAGTAATAAGTGCAGGGGTGATTGCTGCAAAGGTCATCATAAAGAAAATGTATACGTATTCCGGCACCGTACCTACCAGCGAATTGGCATTAATATTTTTCAGGAAAATTTTATCGCTACTGCCCAATACGCTGTTTAATGCTTTTCCATCCGTAAAAGTGAAGCTGTATCCATAAAGCGTAAACAGGATTGCCACTAACGCAGTAACGCTAAAAACCTGCATCAGCACCGACAGCACATTTTTGCTCTGCGCCATGCCACCGTAGAATAGCGCCAGTCCCGGCAGGGTCATCAATAGCACCAGCAGTGCCGTGACAAATATAAAAGCGGCATCGCCGCTATTCAAACCCGGTGCGGCAAGCGCCGGAAAGCTGCACAGCACAACAGGCAACGCGAATAGCATTGTTAGTTTCATTACGCACCTCAGCAGTAGCAGACAGAAAAACGCCTCCGCAGAACAGAGGCGTGAAGGGAAGTTATTTCAGATCCTGGCCAGGGATCCAGTTGGTCCCAGCCAGCGGCACACGCGCCATCGCGGCGGCTTCGACATTCAATGCCACTAAATCTTCAGGTTCAAGGTTGTGCAGGTGAGATTTACCGCAGGCACGCGCCAGGGTTTGCGCTTCCAGCGTCAATACGCGCAGGTAATTAGCGAGTTTTTTACCGGCCAGTTCAGGATCCAGGCGTTTACTCAGCTCCGGATCTTGAGTCGTGATCCCGGCAGGATCTTTGCCTTCCTGGAAATCATCGTAAAAGCCAGCAGACGAGCCAAGTTTCTTATATTCCTCCTCGTACCGCGGGTTATTATCACCTAAGGCGATCAGTGCTGCCGTGCCAATTGCTACTGCATCAGCACCCAGCGCAATAGCTTTGGCCACGTCCGCACCATTACGGATGCCACCAGATACAATCAGCTGCACTTCACGATGCACACCCAGTTCCTGCAACGCCTGAACCGCCAGAGGTATGGCCGCCATTGTCGGAATACCCACATGCTCAATAAACACATCCTGAGTTGCTGCTGTTCCGCCTTGCATACCGTCAACCACCACGACATCAGCGCCCGCCTGAACCGCCAGCTTTACATCGTAATAGGTGCGTGTTGCGCCTACTTTGACATATATTGGTACCTGCCAGTCAGTGATTTCTCGCAGTTCCGCAATTTTGATCGCTAAATCGTCAGGACCGGTCCAGTCAGGATGACGGCAGGCACTGCGTTGATCGATACCATGAGGCAGGCATCGCATTTTTGCCACACGTTCTGAAATTTTTTGTCCGAGTAACATTCCTCCGCCGCCCGGTTTTGCACCCTGACCAAGTACTACCTCGATGGCATCGGCTTTACGCAAATCGTCCGGGTTCATGCCATAACGTGAGGGCAAATACTGATATACTAGTTTGCTCGACTGCCCGCGCTCTTCTGGTGTCATGCCACCATCACCAGTAGTCGTTGAGGTACCAACCGCCGATGCCCCCCGGCCTAAGGCTTCTTTAGCCTGCGCAGACAGCGCACCAAAGCTCATGCCCGCAATGGTTACTGGCGTACTGATAACTAGTGGTTTCTTTGCGTAACGCGTGCCGAGCACCACTTCAGTGCTGCACTTTTCACGGTAGCCTTCCAGTGGGTAACGCGACATGCTGGCTCCAAGAAACAGCAAATCATCGAAATGTGGTACCTGTCGTTTGGCTCCCCAGCCGCGGATATCATAGATACCGGTTTCGGCAGCGCGCTGGATTTCGGCAATTACTGAACGGGTATAAGTGGCGGATTCGCGCAACGCCGGATTGTATTTATCGCTCATAATCTTCTCCACTCTTAATACGCTGACGCGTTATCCACTTTGAAGTTGTAAAGCTGACGGGCCGATCCATAGCGCTTGAAAGCGGCAGGAGACTCATCAAATCCAGCCTGTTGCAGTAGTTGGCCAAGCTCTTCGATATGCTCTGCGCGCATCTCTTTTTGCACACAGTCGGCACCCAGCGAAGCCACGCTGCCTTTAACATAGATATGGGCCTCATACAGCGAATCGCCGAGCGCTTCACCGGCGTTGCCGCATACCACCAGGCAACCAGCCTGAGCCATGAATGCGCTCATCGGGCCGATATCACCTTTCACCACAATGTTGATGCCTTTCATTGAGATACCACAGCGTGCAGCTGCATTGCCTTCAATGACCAGCAGACCACCATTGCCAGTGGCACCCGCAGATTGCGAGGCATCGCCTTTAACCCGCACTGAGCCAGACATCATATTTTCCGCAACACCAACGCCAACGTTGCCATGAACGGTTATTGCGGCTTTCTGGTTCATGCCAGCGCAGTAGTAACCGGCATGGCCTTCAATCGTGATGTCCACATTGTCATTTACTCCACAGGCGATGTTATGAGCGCCATCAGGATTTTTAACCTGCCAGCTTTTAATCTCTTTTGTCAGGCTGGCATCATGTAATGCCTGATTCAGTTCGCGTACGCCATTGCTTAAGTCGTAAGTTTTCATGATTAAACTGCTCCTGCAGTCTGGGTGCTATTGCGTTCCCACACGTAAAGTTTTGCCGGCTCCGGCTCCCAAACTTTGGCGTCTTTAATGCCAGGCAGATTCGCCAGTGCACGATATTCAGAAGCCATGGCCACGTAATCTTCGGTTTCGGCAATCACAGCTGGTTTACAGGCGATAGGATCGCGCAGAACCGCAAAGCCATCACGCGTGCCGATGGTGAAGGTGAAAAAGCCATCGAGATCTTTCAACGCGTTCTGTAACGCGGTTTGCAATGAGTCGCCCTGCGACAAACGCCAGGCGAGATAACCGGCTGCGACTTCTGAATCATTCTCGGTTTTAAAATGAATGCCAGCGCGTTTAAGTTTTTCACGCAGGCGGTTGTGGTTAGAGAGCGAGCCGTTGTGAACCAGACACAAATCCATGCCAGTAGAGAACGGATGACTACCCTGTAAGGTCACAGCGCTTTCAGTGGCCAGACGAGTATGGCCAATCGCATGGCTACCTTTCATCTTGCCGAGATTGAAACGATCGGCAACTTCCGCTGGCAAACCGACGCCTTTAAGGATTTCAATGCTGTGTCCGGCGCTCATCACATCGATATCTGGTGCATGCTGGGCCAGCCACGCCAGCGCGCTGGCTTCGTCGGTTGGCAGCTTAAACACCGCCACACTGTTGTTCTGAAACCATTCGTACACTCTGCCAAAGTCAGTAGAAAGACGATCTGCCAGGCCATTCCAGTTAAAACTGACGTCATCGCTGCGAAGCGTCAGTTTGATACCGGCATCATATTCGTCGCCGTAAATGGCAAAACCAGCACTGTCACAACCACGTTCGGTCATGGATATCAGCATCGGACGGAACAGGTCGCCCAGCTGCTGCTCCATCGCTGCGTTTTTAAAATAAAGTCCGACAATTCCACACATAGAATTTCCTTTGCTTTGCAGGGTTACAGTTAGAAAAATTCGAGGTAGCGACGGGTTTCCCACTCGCTGACATGACGGTGATACTCATGCCATTCCTGACGTTTAACTTTGATGAACTCATCAACAATCTCTGGACCCATGCATTCACGCAGGATCTCGTCAGCGCCCAGTGCATCCAGCGCTTCTTTCAGGTTTTGCGGTAGTAGTTCGATACCTTCACGCTGACAATCTTCTGGGGAAAGAGCATAAAGATTGCCGTTCTGCGCCTTGCCTGGTTCCAGCTGACGGGCCACACCATCCAGACCGGCAGCTATGATCGCTGCATGTACCAGATAGGGATTGGCACCCGTATCGGGCAGGCGCAGTTCAAGACGACCATAGGGAATACGCACCATGGCTGAGCGATTATTGTCACCGTAGGTAATAAATACTGGTGCCCAGGTTGCGCCCGTGGCCGAACCACCGCTGGTTAAGCGTTTGTAGGAATTGACTGTTGGTGCAGCGAAGGCGCATAACGCTTTAGCATGACGCAGCATGCCTGCCATAAAGTGATAAGCCGTTTTCGAAAGGCCAAGACCTTGTGGATCGTTGTCATCATGGAAAATGTTATTGCCCTGCTGATCGGCCATCGAAAGGTGGAAGTGCATGCCGTTGCCGGGACGGTCTGCAAAAGGTTTCGGCATAAAAGAGCATAACAGCCCCTGATCGTGGGCGATTTCTGCTGCGGCCATGCGCACAAAGGTGAAGCGGTCAGCAGAAGTCAGTGCATCGCTGTAGGAGTAATTGATTTCAAACTGGCCGTTTGCATCTTCATGGTCAATCTGGTAGACATCAAAACCAACTTCCTGCAGCGATTCGGTAAGCTTTTCAAGAAACGGCCGCACGCGTGACAACCCTTTATAGTCGTAACAGGGTTTTGCCAGCGTGTCGCTGCTGTCAGCGGGCAGCAGTGTGCCATTTTCACCCCTTTTAAACAGTGAGAATTCCGGTTCCAGCCCGCTGTTAAGCGTCCAGCCTTTTTCGGCCAGTCGCTCCGTTTGCTTCATTAACACCACGCGGCTGTCATAGGGATGAGGTTGTTTATTCACGTAACCGTTGCACGCGATGCGGGCATAACCCGGCTGCCAGGGCACCAGTGATAAGGTATTGAGATCGCCACGCGCACAGAAGTCAGGTCCTTGGGGTTGCATGCCCATGCCTGAAATAGCAAAACCAGCAAAGCCCGCGCCTTTCTCCACCACATCCATCAGACATTTGGCCGGCACCGATTTGGTTTTTGCCGCGCCGTGAATATCAACGAACTGTGCGAGAAGATACCGCACATTGTTGTCCTGCAAAAATTGCATGGCTTGCTCAGGGGACATAACTACCTCTTAACCGCGATGGAATTGGGCACGCTACATAACTGCGTGAGTCGTGTTGTATTATTGTGAGGAATATTTTTTCACTGACAGGAAAATGCAGGAGCTGTGCCAAAATTGCTGGCTGGCCGTATGAAAATTGAAAAAAACTTAAATTTCAACAAATTAAATCACATCAACAAAATAAATTAAAAAAAATGCTTAGGTAACAATTTTAAATCCGCCAGATTTTTCAATCATCAATGAAATTAACGCCAGGCAGCACTTACCAATTTGGGGCTTCTTTTTTGGGCACTTACTTTCTTTGGTTGCAGAGTTGTCTTCATCGGTGAATAAACCTTACAATTTCATTCAAATATGAATAATGAATTTCACATATGAACTTTTTCTTTGGCTCTGTATTTTTTTGATTACTTTTTGAAATGTCGCTAGACAAGTGCGGCAACATGAATTAAATGTGTTAAATAAGAATCGTAATGTGGGATTTAACCCCTCAGAAAGAAGATTCTCATTCATCCATAAAATAAATTATTCATCTATGTGGAGTTGCTATGTCTGCGCCTGCCCGTGATTTCATTATTACTGCGTCCTGCCCAGCAACCTCGGGAATTATCG
Organism: Pantoea sp. S62; assembly: GCF_016658625.1. Classification (NCBI taxonomy): domain Bacteria; kingdom Pseudomonadati; phylum Pseudomonadota; class Gammaproteobacteria; order Enterobacterales; family Erwiniaceae; genus Pantoea; species Pantoea sp. S62. Next base: position 78,460 of record NZ_JACVVI010000014.1, read on the forward strand.
CCGCAGTAACTGGCTTTCTGAGTCAGAGCCAATGTTATATCAGTGAGTTGTCACAATATGATGATGAGCATTTAGGCCATTTTTTTCTACGCGCGCGTTTTCGTTTTAATGAAAATATCAGTGCTGACATTGTAACTTTAAAAAAGGATTTCGCTGCGATTGCAGAAAAGTTAGATATGCGCTGGGATATTTTCGATACAGCTGAACCAATGCGTGTCCTGCTGATGGTGAGTAAATTTGACCATTGCCTGACAGATCTGCTTTATCGGCGTAATAAAGGTGAACTTAATATTAGCATTACTGCGATTGTCTCTAATCATCTGGATCTTCGTCCCATGGCAGAGCGCGAAGGAATTCGATTTATCTACCTGCCGGTTAACAAAGAAAATAAAGCCCAGCAAGAGGCTGAGTTGATTAAAACTGTTGAGGAAACACGAACAGAATTAGTTGTGCTGGCACGTTACATGCAGATCTTGTCCGATAATCTATGTAAGAAGCTTACGGGTCGCGCCATCAATATTCACCACTCATTTCTGCCCGGTTTTAAGGGCGCAATGCCTTATCATCAGGCTTATGAGCGCGGCGTAAAACTGATCGGTGCCACGGCGCACTATGTTACTTCCGACCTTGATGAAGGTCCAATTATTGACCAAGAAGTTCAGCGCGTAGATCACACTTACCGACCTAATGACCTCATTGTAGTGGGACGTAACACCGAAACCATTGCCCTTGCACGAGCGGTTAAATACCACACCGAGCATCGTGTCTTCCTCGACGGAAATAAAACGGTGATTTTCTGATGACAACTACACTGACCTCGCAACCGATAGCGATTAATATCGATGGAAAGAAAAGTGCTGCAAAATTACTGACCAACACTGCACAGGAAGTTCAGCAGTTAAAGCAGCAAGGCACAGTACCCTGTCTGGCAGTAGTTCTTGTGGGTGATGATGCAGCCAGCCAGGTGTATGTACGTAATAAATTACGCACTGCCGAACAGGTCGGTATTAAATCTCTCGAGTTCCGCTTCAATGCGCAATTAACCGAAGCTTGCTTGCTCGCTACTATTCATGAGTTAAATATTGATCCAGCCGTGCACGGCATATTAGTGCAGCTGCCACTACCGCCTCAAATCGATGAGGCGGCAATTGTACGTGCCATTTCACCCGTGAAAGATGTTGATGGTTTCCATCCGCAAAATGCCGGTGGATTGCTTCAGGGCCAGCGGGTGATCACACCCTGTACACCGCTCGGCTGTTTAATGCTGTTGCAGGAGTACGGCGGCGATCTCAGCGGTAAACATGCGGTAGTGGTGGGACGTTCCAATATTGTCGGTAAACCCATGGCCAGCTTGCTGCTGCATGCACATTGTTCCGTCACTACGCTGCACTCGCGCAGTCGTAACGCAGCAATGCTGGCGCGCCAGGCAGACATTCTGATCGCCGCAGTTGGGCGGCCGCAGATGATCGATGCCAGCTGGGTAAAACCCGGTGCGCTGGTGATTGACGTCGGTATTAATCGACTTACCCGAGCTGATGGCAGCAGCCGGTTAGTGGGGGATGTGGATTATGACAGCGTTAGTCTCGTGGCTAAAGCGATTACCCCCGTACCGGGCGGTGTTGGTCCAATGACCATCGCCTGTCTCATGCAAAACACCGTGCTGGCAGCAGAGTTGCAGTTACAGCAAGCAGCAGAGTAAGGAGCGCGAAGATGCCATTAGCACTACTCAAATACGGACTTTCATCGGAGTATCTGGCGGAAGTTGATATCCCGGCTCCACGTGAGCTGAAAAGACAGTACGACGTGGTGATAATCGGCGGCGGCGGTCATGGTCTGGCAATTGCTTATTACCTGGCGAAATACCACGGCATTAACAATGTGGCCGTGCTGGAAAAAGGCTATCTGGCGGGAGGAAATACTGCCCGTAATACTGCGGTGATCCGTTCTAATTATCTCACTTCCGAAGGTGTGCGTTTTTATAGCGAGTCGGTAAAGCTGTTCCAGAATCTGTCGAACGAGTTCGACTTCAACATTATGTATTCCGAGCGCGGCCAGTTGACTCTGGCGCACACCGACAGCACGGTACGTGCGTTCAGGCAGCGCGCTGAAGTTAACAAACATTTTGGTGGCCGTACCGAGATGATTGATCGTCAGCAGATTAAAGAGCTGGTACCAACTCTCAACCTCGATCCCGGTAATCTGCCAGTGCTGGCAGGGTTATGGCATATAGACGGCGCAACGGCGCGTCATGATGCGGTGGCATGGGGATATGCCAAAGAGGCGGCGAAGCGTGGAGTAGAAATCCATCAAATGACGGCTGTTGAAGACTTAGTGATTAGTGAAGGTCGTATCACTGCAGTAAAAACTAATCGTGGCGTCATCGGCTGTGGTTGCGCAGTTCAGGCGGTGGCAGGACATAGTTCGTTGCTGGCGCAAAAAGCCGGGTTCCGCCTGCCTGTGGTCTCATATCCGTTGCAGGCGATGGTGACACAGCCGGTGAAACCGTTCCTTGATCCACTAGTCAGTTCGTCAGCCTTACATTGCTATGTGCAGCAAACCAGTCGCGGTGAAGTGGTGTTTGGTGGCGGCTCCGATCCTTATCCGTTGTACAACACCCGATCTACGCTCGATCTGAAAGAGAGCCTGATAGCCCACGGTATAGAAATGTTCCCGTTCCTTGCTAAAGCGCGCCTGATGCGTCAGTGGGCCGGTATCACCGATATGACTCCTGATTACAGTCCGATCATGGGGGAGAGTCCAGTCAAAAACTACTACCTCGACGCGGGATGGGGCACCTGGGGCTTTAAAGCCACGCCAGTTTGCGGCAAGACCATGGCCGAAATGGTGGCCAGCGGCGGTAAAACGCCCGAACTGATTGCGCCGTTTCAGCTGGAGCGTTTTGCCCGCTTCCAGCAGGTCAATGAAATGGGTGCCACTGCTGCCAGCCACTAAAGGAGTGCCAGATGAAAATTATGCATTGTCCGCTCAACGGGCCACGCAATATCACTGAATTCGCCTATGGTGGCGAGTTAAAAACCGTGCCGGATCAGCTTAGCTGCAGCGATCGCGAGTGGGCTGATTACGTATTTTATGAAGACAATCGCGCAGGCGTCGTGACCGAATGGTGGTTTCACACGCCATCCAGTTACTGGTTCCTGGCACAACGCAATACCCTCACCGATGAGGTGATTCGCACCTTTGATGCAAGCGAAGTTTTTCCCAACCCACATACCAATGCGTTGCCTGTCAGCATCAATGCAGCCATGGAGGTAGCATCATGAGTAAACAGCGCCTTGCGTCTCCAATGGGGTGCCTGATTGATCGCCGCCAACCGCTACATTTTACTTTCGAAGGTGAAAAAATCAGCGGATTTGCCGGCGATACTATCGCCAGTGCGTTAATTGCTAACGGACGCCATCTGTTGTCACGCTCGTTCAAATACCATCGCCCACGTGGAGTGCTCAGCATGTTTTGCCAGGATGCCAATACGCTGGTGCAGTTACCTGATGAGCCTAATGTGCTTGCCGACATGCAACCAATAACAGAGGGCTTAGCCGTTACCGGGCAGAACTACAGTGGTTCGCTGGATAAAGATCGTGATGCGAAAATGCAGTTATTTTCTCGATTTATGCCGGTGGGGTTTTATTATCGCGCCTTTTATAAACCTAAAGGAATGTGGAAACGCTGGGAACCGCTAATCCGTCGTAAAGCAGGGTTAGGGGTGCTAAACCTCAATATTAAGGAAGCCTATTACGATAAAGCCTATCTGTTCTGCGATTTACTGGTAGTAGGCGGCGGGCCTGCAGGATTACAGGCAGCCCTCACTGCTGCTGACAGTGGCGCACAGGTGATAATAGCTGAACAGCTGCCGCTGATTGGTGGAGCAATGAGCTGGGCGAGAATGGCTGGCGAAGCGAAGCAGACCGAACAGATATTGCAGTTTATGACCAGTCGAGTCGTAACGCATCCAAATATCCGTGTAATGCTTAATGCCACCTGTAACGGCTGGTTTAAAGACCATTATTTACCGGTGATCCAGGGGCAGCGCATGTTCAAGGTGCGGGCAACCAGCTGTGTTATCGCAGCGGGTACCTATGATCAGCCCGTGATCTTTCGTAATAACGATCTGCCCGGTGTAATGCTCACCAGCGCAGCCCAGCGTCTGATGCAGCATTATGGTGTTAAACCGGGGCAACGCGCGGTGCTGCTGACTGGTAATGATGATGCCTATCTTGCGGCACTGTCGTTACAAGAGCAGGGCGTAGATGTGGCAGCAATTGTTGATTTGCGTGTTGGTTTGCCTGATGCTGCACTAACCGAGCCCCTGCAGCGCGCCGGTATTGAATTGATTAAGAATGCCACAGTGTATGAAGCGCACGCCGATCGTGATGGAGGGCTTGAGGCGGTAGAAATCCGGACGATCGTTGCGCAGGGAAAAGTGGCAACCAGCGGAAAACGTATTGTCTGCGATCTTCTGTGCATGTCCGCCGGTTATATGCCTGCGTGGCAGCTGCCATGTCAGGCTGGAGGTAAACTCAGTTATGACGATACCACTGCGAGTTTCACGCTGAGGGAACTGCCCGCTGGTATGTTTACAGCTGGCTCAATAAACGGCTGGCATGCGTTGGAAGATGTGATGCGGGATGGCATACATACTGGCCGAATGGTGCTGCAACAGCTCGGAATCAGTCACAAGCTCAGCGCCTTATCTCCACGTTCGGGTACAAAGCCATTGATTAACCATCCGTGGCCCATATTTCCACATCCGAAAGGTAAAGAATTTGTCGATTTCGACGAAGATTTGCAAATCAAAGACATCATCAATGCCACCAGACACGGTTATCGCGACGTTCAGCTGGTGAAACGTTTCTCAACCGTCGGTATGGGACCATCACAAGGGCGACATTCAGCCTTACCGACGGCACGTTTAGTTGCGCAGGCCACTGCGCGCAGCGTCAGTGAAACCGGTATCACCACGGCGCGCCCACCGTTTAGCGCGGAACGTCTGGCGCATCTGGCGGGACGTCACTTCGATCCCTGGCGTGTTACGGCGATACATCAGCGTCATCTGGCATTGCAGGCACAGATGATGCCCGCGGGTAACTGGCTGCGCCCTGGCTGGTATCAAACTGCCGCCGCACTGGACAAAAAATCCGCCGTGCAGGCAGAAGTGCTCAACGTGCGCAACAACGTCGGACTGATTGACGTCTCGACGCTGGGCGGTATCGAATTACGTGGCCCGGATGCTGCAGAACTCCTCAATCGCATGTACACCTTTGCCTTTATCAAACAGCCCGTGGGACGCACGCGCTATGCACTGATGACTAACGAACAGGGGGTGGTGGTTGACGATGGGGTTGCTTGCCGCCTGGCCGAAAACCACTTTTATGTCACCGCCACCACCAGCGGCGTCGCACGGGTTTATCAATCTATGCTGCAGTGGAATACACGCTGGCGACTGGATGTGGATATCGCCAACGTATCTTCAGCGTGGGCAGCAGTGAATCTGGCCGGGCCGAATTCGCGTCAGGTGCTCAGCCAGCTATGCAAGGATCTTGATTTGAGTGCCGAGGCTTTTCCCTATCTGGCCTGTCGTGAAGGCAAAGTAGCGGGTATTCCTGCACGTTTGCTGCGCGTGGGTTTTGTCGGAGAGTTGGGCTATGAAATTCATGTGCCGACACGTTATGGCCAGGCTTTGTGGGATGCGCTGATGCAAGCCGGGGCCGCGTTCGGTATTAAACCTTTTGGTGTTGAAGCACAGCGCCTGCTGCGATTAGAGAAAGGACATGTAATTATCGGGCAAGACACTGATGGCATGAGCCATCCGGGTGAAATTAGTATGGGCTGGGCGGTTAATCGTACCAAGCCGGAGTTTATCGGACGGCGCGCCATCGACATCCTTGATACCCATACGCCGCTGCGAAAGCTGGTAGCCTTTATGCTGCCTGCTGACTCACCGCAGCCTTTAGAAGGCCATTTAGTACTGGAAGGGGAACGTATCACCGGAAATGTTACTTCCTGCGAGTTCTCCCCCACACTTAATGCCATTATTGGCATGTCTTATGCATCATTAAATCGGGCGGTTCCGGGTGAACAAATCACAATACGCACAGAAGGCGGTCACGAAGTGTCTGCCCGCGTAGTGAAACTGCCTTTTTATGATGCTGATAATCTGCGACAGGAGCTGTAATGATGCAGAACATGCACGCTTTGGCGGCAGGACCGCTTGATCATCACGATAACATCTTCGAAAACGGTAATGTTGCGCTACAGGATGCTTCGCACCACGCGCGTGTTGGTTTTCGCGGGCGTCACGCTGCCTGGTATCTGCAACAGCGTGGATTTGAGCTGCCCGATCAACCAAACCAGGCTCGCTGGCAATCTGATGGTTCACTCGTGGCCCGCCTTTCGCAAACTGAATATTTACTACTCGCTGCTTCAGATGAATCTCAGTCACGCATTCAGCAAGAAGAGTCCGACTGGCAGATGAGTGAGCTTTCCTGTTATGCGCTGCCTCGTCAGGACACTTACGCCTGGCTGATGCTGAGCGGCACAATCCTGCCAAAAATGATGGCTAAACTTTGTGCTGTGGATTTATCGGCACGCAATTTTGCCGCTGGAGCGATTGCACAAACCTCTGTTGCCCGCGCCAATGCCATAGTAATCAACGCGTCACGAGGTGAGACCGTCCAGTTCTGGCTGCTGGTTGATTATTCCATGGCAGTTTATTTCTGGGACGTTTTGCTCGATGCCACGACAGAATTTTCTGTCGTGCGTTAACGCTAAATATTCCTGTCCGGACTTTGGTCCGGAATTACTTGTTGCAGGTGTCTATGTCCTTTGTTGCCATTACAGAAAACGATTATACGGTGCCCGCCTTGTTTCGCGGGCTGACCATAATTGAAATGTTCAACAGCCGCGATCGGGTATTAACAGTACAGGATTTTGCTGACCGCTTGGGCGTATCAACCTCTTCAATTTATCGCATTGTCACAACCCTAACTGAGATGAACTACCTCGACAAAGTGGCTAAGAATACCTATCAGCTGGGCCCGCAGGTAATCTCAAACGGCTTTAGCTACCTTGCCAGTCGTGATTTAGTGGATATAGCCATGCCGCATCTGAATGAGTTGCGTAACAGGGTTTCTATGTCATGCCATCTCAGCATTCGCGAAGGACAGGAAGCGGTTTATATTTATCGCTCCTTTGCCTCTCAGCGTTTGTCCGTAAATGTGCCGATTGGCACGCGCATTCCTTGTCATTGCAGCGCAATGGGGCGCGTATTATTGACTGGCTTAAATGATGCGGAACTGGATAGTTTATATCAGCATGTACGGCTGGACGGCTATTCTGTCCCAGCCCCCCGTACCTTGCCGGAACTGAAGCAAACCGTGCAGCAGGACAGTATGCAAGGCTGGGTAGAGCATCGCTCCGATTTTGCTACAGCGATCGCCTGTGCGCTGCGTGATCATCATAATCAAATCGTTGCGGCGATAAATGTCTCCGGGCCAGATGCCTTAATGGAAGACGCGCATCAGAAAGAGGTGGTACGAAATGCTCTGCTGGCCACCGCACAGCAGATTTCATTTGAATTAGGTAATTTGCGAAAAATGTCGGAGAAAATTAAGTCTCGATGAATAAAACCGCAAATAATAATCAGCGAGAAAACCCGCTGAGTCTGGAGCAGCATATCGCGCGCTCGCTTAAACAGAGGCGTATTTCACAGGGTTACAAAATATCTGATGTGGCTCGTATTGCGGGCGTGAGTGTCGGCATGGTCAGCAAAGTGGAAAATGCCCATGTTTCTACCAGCCTGGATATTCTCAGTCGTCTGTGTGATGCGATTGGGTTGCCAGTTTCCAAATTATTCAGCGACTATGATGTTGCTAAACGTGGCGCGCAACTGATTAAAGCAGGCGAAGGCATGGAAGTGGTACGCACCGGCACTGAAGTTGGCCACTCCTATCATTTGCTGAGTTATGCTCAGGGGCCGCAAAAATTGTATGAGCCTTTTCTAGTGACCATGGACGATGCGAGTGAAGAATTTCCTAACTTCTGCCATCCGGGACATGAGTTTATTTATTTGTTAGAAGGCGAATTGATTTATCGCCATGGCACTCGTCTTTATCTTATGTCGCCGGGCGACAGTCTTTCATTCGACGGCGAGGTACCGCATGGACCGGAGAGACTAGTGCAGGTACCAATCCGCCTCTTGTCAATAATTCATTATGTTGATTACGAAGAACACTAATCTCCTGTCATACTTGAAATATATCCTTCTGTTTCTAAGCAGAATCTTTATGAGTAATAACGTTGAATGCTCACCTTAGAAATAAAGATAATTTTTTATTATGCGTTTTTGGCACCCTTCTTCGCAAGCGAATAACGGCTTTTAAATATAAAGATTATTTCAACCCCTCTCCAGATCAACCATAAAATAGACCTCTTCCCTCTAAAAAACGCCAGACTCAAAAAATTCACTTACCGAAAAACAAGTTTAAATAAAAACCTGTATTTAAGGAATTGCACCATAAAGATGCAAAATGATATCAACCACTACTTAAACCTTAAAAACCAACGAGTTGAAATTGAAGTTAAGATGGTGCAGTCTGCTCGATTTTGAACGTTTTCAGAATTCATAAATTCAATTATGAATAATAAAAAACGGTAATTAGCCTTTTAAATTTCACTCTTCGTATATAAGGCGGGTTAAAAACACCCTACAAATAAGAATGCCATATGATGGTATACCAATATTTTGGATTTAATATTTCATTGGAAATTATATTACCTCAACTTTATAAGGCCTGAGCATGCATTCAGACATTCGCAAAACGTTTATTACTACCGAAACTATCTACTCCGACGGTGGCAAAGCGGCCCCCACGCCCCTGGTGATGATTGCGGCAGCTGCCGTGGTAAAAAATCCCTGGGCAGGTGAAGCCTTTGTCGAAGACCTTGCGCCTAAGATTCGCAAAATGGCACCCGTGCTGGGTGAGCTGCTGACCGCTTTGATCGTTAAAGAAGCGGGTGGCGGCGACAAGGTAGTGGCTTATGGCAAAAGCGCAGTAGTGGGTTTGAACGGCGAGCTGGAACATGCATCAGCGCTGATCCATACCCTGCATTTCGGCAACCATTACCGTTCTGCGGTGAAGGGTAAAACCTATCTGGCATTCAACAATACGCGTGGCCCGGCCAATACGCCCATTCTGATTCCTATGATGGGCACCGTCGATGAAGGTACCCGTGAGCACTATCTTACTATGCAATTCAACATTAATGATGCGCCATTCAGTGATGAGATTGTAATCGCGCTGGGCGCAGCATTGGGAGGCCGCCCACATCATCGTATCGGTAACCGTTATCTCGACCTGAAAGAGCTAGGCCATGACCAGAAAAACCCAGCTGCTGTCTGAGTCAGAACTTCAGGTCAGTTACCTGGAGGCAGGACAGGGGGCACCGCTCGTATTGATCCACGGCGTCGGCATGAATGCCGACGCATGGATGCCGCAAATGGCGGCGCTGAGTCGCTACTTCCGCGTGATTGCAGTGGATATGCCAGGCCATGGCGAAAGCAGCGGTTTTCGTCATCCCGCCACCTTAACGGATTATGTGCAGTGGCTGGCTCTGTTCTTACAAACACAACCCGAGCGCAGTTTTGCCGTGGCAGGCCACTCGATGGGCGCGCTGATTACAGCAGGAATTGCAATTGATTATCCGCAGCTGGTGAATCACGCCATTGTCATAAGCGGCGTGTTTAAGCGTAACGATAGCGCACGCAATGCGGTGTTAAAGCGAGCAAAAGAGTTAGCCAGCGGTAATGTAGGTCTCGATGCGCCACTGGATCGTTGGTTCAGTAATGAGCACGACGAACAACCCCTGCGGCAACAAGTGGGTGCGTGGTTGCAACAGGTAGATATCGACGGCTATGCCTGCGCCTATCAAGCATTTGCATCGGGAGATCGTATGTATTCTGAGCGCTGGAAGGAATTGCAATGCCCAGTGTTAGTGATGACTGGAGAACTGGATGCCAATTCTAATCCAGATATGACACGCCAGATGGCCCTGGCGGCACGCCATGGTCAGGCAGTGATAGTGGCTAACGCTAAACACATGCTGAATCTGACAGATGCTGACCGTGTGAACAGTGAGATTTTATCGTTCCTGAACCCGGTTGCTACCGCCCTCACACAAAAGGGCCTGTAAAGGAATCATCTATGGACGTAGATAAACGCAGACGGTTACGCGACGCCTTTGGTGCTTTTATGACCGGTGTCACCGTAGTCACCACCAACGATGCGCAGGGGCAACCAATTGGCTTTACCGCAAATTCATTTTCATCGGTTTCGCTCGATCCTGCGCTGCTACTAGTAAGCATTGATAAGCGTTCAGCTAACTTCGAAAACTTCACTCAATGTTCGCACTTCGCCATCAATATTCTGGCGGAGCAGCAGAAAGAAACATCAAACATCTTTGCGCAGAAAATTGCCGATCGATTCTCGCTGGTAAAGTGGCGCAAGGGTGAGTTAAACACACCGCTGCTGGATGACAGTTCCGGCTGGTTCGAATGCACAATGCATCAGTTGGTCGATGCAGGTGACCACGCGATTCTGATCGGTAAAGTCGAGCAGTTCGATTCCTGTGGTACGCCGGGCCTTGGCTACTATCGCGGCGCCTACTTCACGCCTTATCAGAATGCCGAATCCCTGATTGCCGGGCCTAACGTGGTGGTCAGCGCGTTGATTGAATCGGCCGGCCAGGCGCTAGTGGTTAAGAAAGAGAACGGTTATGGCCTGCCGTCGCAAACGGTGAACAACCGCAGCGTTAGTGAAACCCTGAAGCAGTTGTTCGATGGACTAAACATCGAAGCCAGTCCGGGCTTTGTCTACTCCATCTGGGAAAACCGCCAGAAGAAACAGCAGCATATCGGGTTCCTCTGTGCACAGCCTACAGGCAGCACGTTGCCAGCAGTGCAACAGGGCGAATGGGTCGATGTCCACACGCTGGCGCAACTGCCGGTGCCTGATAGCGCACTGAAATCGCTGGTGGATCGTTTCATCCGCGAAAATGCGGTGGACAATTACGGCCTCTATTACGGTGATGAAGCGGAAGGGTCGGTTCGTTACTTCTTCGCCCCGTCTCATCAGGAGGTGGTATGAAACTTTCCCTGTTCCTGCACATGGAGCGCGTGTCAGCGGATGACGCGCAGGACCAGCTGTACGATGAGATGATGGAACTGTGTGAAATCGCAGATAAGGGTGGCTTGCACGCTATCTGGACCGGCGAGCACCACGGCATGAATTTCACCATCGCGCCGAACCCGTTTATCAACCTGGTGGATATCGCCAGCCGCACCAAAAACGTTCGTCTGGGCACCGGCACCATTATTGCGCCGTTTACCCATCCAATCCGTCTGGCGGGTGAAGCGGCAATGACCGACTTGATCACCAAAGGGCGTCTGGATTTGGGCATAGCACGCGGCGCTTACTCTTATGAATATGAACGTCTGATGCCCGGTATGGATGCCTGGGAAGCAGGCCAGCGAATGCGTGAACTGGTTCCCGCGGTGAAAGCGTTGTGGAAAGGCGATTATGAACATAGAGGTGAGTTCTGGAATTTCCCGTCCACCACTTCCTCGCCACAGCCAAAACAGCAGCCGCACCCGCCAATCTGGGTGGCCGCACGTGACCCGAACAGCCATGAGTTTGCGGTGAGAAACGGATGCAACGTGCAGTGTACGCCATTACATCAGGGTGAAGAGGAGATCACACGCTTGATCACCACCTTCAAAGCAGCCTGTCAGGAATATTCCCCTGAACAGCCGCTAAAAATCATGCTGTTGCAGCACGGTTTTGTGGCCGAAGACGAGGCCGATGCGCAGCAAGCGGCGGTAGAACTTAATCGCTTCTACAACTACTTCGGTGCCTGGTTCAAGAATGAGCGCCCGGTGCAGCAGGGTTTGATCAAGCCGTTGACCAGGGAAGAGATGGCGGCAAACACCTATTACAGTGTGGAAGGGATGCGGAAAAATCTGGCAATTGGTAATCCTGATCAAGTGATCGCCCGCCTGAAAAACTATGAGGTGATGGGCTACGATGAGTACGCGTTCTGGCTGGATAGCGGCATGACCTTCGAGCGTAAGAAAGCCTCGCTGGAACGCTTTATTAAACACGTTGTACCTGCATTTCACTAATCGGAGACGTCATGGAATCTTTCAAACTCTACATTGACGGCCAGTTTGACGCCGGAGCCGCGACCTTCACCTCGCTGAATCCGGCCACCGCTGATCCGTGGGCCACGATTGCCGAAGCGCGCAGCGAACAGACCGATCGCGCAGTGCAGGCGGCGGCCCGGGCTTTTGAATCCGATGCGTGGCGCGGTTTAACAGCGGGTGCACGCGGTAAATTGCTGCTCAAGTTAGCGGATCTGATTGAACGTGACGCGCTAAAACTGGCGCGACTGGAAACGCTGGATACCGGCAAAATCATCCGTGAAACCCAGGCGCAGATTGCCTATGTGGCGGAGTACTATCGTTTCTACGCGGGACTTGCTGACAAGATGGATGGCTCTACGCTCAGCATCGACAAAGCCGACATGGAAACCTGGATTAAGCGTGAACCGGTGGGCGTGGTTGCCGCGATTATTCCCTGGAACAGCCAGCTTTTTCTCTCCGCAGTGAAAATCGGCCCGGCCATTGCGGCCGGCTGTACGGTGGTAGTGAAGGCGGCTGAAGTGGCACCGACGCCGCTGCTGGGATTTGCTGAACTGGTGCATGAAGCCGGCTTCCCTGCAGGCGTAATAAACGTGATCACCGGCTTCGCGGAAGGCTGTGGCACAGTGCTGACCCAGCATGCGCAGGTCGATCACATTGCCTTTACCGGCGGGGCGGATACCGCACGTCACATCATTCGCAACAGCGCGGAAAACCTGGCCAGCACCTCACTAGAATTAGGCGGCAAATCGCCGTTTATCGTGTTCGCCGATGCCGATTTGGAAAGTTCAGCCAATGCGCAGGTGGCCGCCATCTTCTCTGCCTCAGGACAAAGCTGTGTTGCTGGCTCGCGTCTGCTGGTGGATGAGCAGATCAAAGATGCCTTTATTGAAAAGCTCACCAGCAAAGTGCGCGGTATTGTTATAGGTTGCCCGCAGCAGCAGGAGACGCAGTTTGGTCCACTTTGTACCGAGCGGCAGAAAAGCAATATCGAACAGGTAGTGAGTCGCAGTATTGAGCAAGGCGCGCGTCTGGTGATCGGCAATCAGCCGATTGACAGACCGGGATTTTATTTCCCACCAACCATTTTGGATTGTAGCACGGTACGAAATGCAGAAAGTGTGGTGAAGGAGCTATTTGGTCCGGTCTTGTCGGTGCTGAGTTTTAAAGATGAGGCCGAGGCGATTCGCTTAGCCAATGGCACAGAGTATGGTCTGGCGGCCGGTGTTTTCACACAGAACCTGACACGCGCTCATCGGGTCACGCGTAAGTTGCGTAGCGGCGTGGTGTGGCTGAACACCTATCGCGTGGTTTCACCGCTGGCGCCGTTTGGCGGCTACGGTAAGTCCGGTTTCGGTCGTGAAGGTGGCATTGACGCTGCGCTGGAATACACCACCACTAAAACTGTGTGGCTGCGCACCAGCGACGAACCTATTAGTGATCCATTTATCATGCGTTAAATCCTCAAATTAACTATTGTAACGGCGTAATACATTGCGCCGCTGCAGATTGAGCATCTGATATTATCCAATAAATTACATACCAAAAGTCTTACCGCCAATCCTTTTGATAAGAAGACGAAAATAAATTCGTCGGAATGGCTGTGGATTTTTTTTCCAAAAAGATTTTGCCCACATTATAAAACAATCTCACTTTAAGAATTGGAGGGTACGATGAATACACAATCACATCAGAGTAAAATTATAGAAAATAAGTCAGTTGATTATGTTCCGGAGTCAGAGCGTCACGGTAAATCGCACAGTTTATTCACCTTGTGGTTCTGTACCAATATTGCACCGCTGGCCGTTGTCAGCGGCGCGATTGCGACCGAAACTTTTCATCTAAATGTTATTTCCGCTTTAACTGCGATTATTGCCGGTCATCTTTTTGGCGGAATTTTTCTTGCGTTAACCTCTGCGCAAGGACCAAAAGTCGGCATTCCACAAATGGTGCAAAGCCGCGCGCAGTTTGGTCGTTACGGTTCGCTGCTGGTAATTAGCTTTACTACGGTGATTTATCTTGGTTTCTTTATTTCAAATATTTCTCTATCCGGTAAAGTCATCAACAATGTTTTCCCGTCGATGCCGGTAAGCAGTGCCACGGTCATTGGCGCTATTCTTGCCACCGGGATTGGTATTGTCGGTTACCATTTTATCCATCGCATCAATAAAGTAGGTGCATGGATTATGGGGGCGGCACTGATTATGGGTCTGGCACTGATGGTGTCACAACCCTTGCCGGCAGACTTTTGGTCTCGTGGCAGCATGAGTGCCGCAGGCTGGTTCGGCACTTTCTGTATCGGCGCGGTATGGCAAATCAGTTTCTCGCCCTACACCTCTGACTACTCGCGCTACCTGCCCGCCAATGTCGGTATTGCACGCCCGTTTATTGCCACCTACCTGGGCGCCTGTGGCGGTACTATTCTGGCATTTGTTTTCGGTATGATGGCGGTCAATATCGCGCCAACCAGTGATGCCATGATGTCAGTCCGTCACGCTACCGGTTGGCTCGGCCCGATATTAATGATGCTGTTCCTGATTAATATCATCTGCCATAACTCGATGAACCTGTATGGCGCAGTATTGTCACTGATCACCGCAGTGCAAACTTTCCTTCCTCACTGGACACCGGGAGCCGCAGTTCGGTTAGTGGTTTCAACTCTGGTACTAGTAGGAAGCGTACTAGTAGCGTTAGCGGCATCGCAGAATTTTGTTTCCTTCTTTATTAATTTAATTCTGGCGTTTATCGCGGTGTTAATTCCGTGGATTATTATAAACCTGCTGGACTTCTATTATGTGAATAAGCAACGTTATGATGTCAATGCGATTTTTCGTGCAGATGGCGGGCACTATGGCCTGCTGAACACGCAGGCACTGCTGGTCTATTTTGCTGGGATAGTGGTGCAGATTCCGTTTGTAGAAAATGCTTTCTTTTCCGGGCCATATGCTAGCCTAATCCCTGGAGTGGATATTTCATGGATTATTAGTCTGGTGATGACCATAATTGCTTATCCGCTCATCAAAGGAAAAGCTCGAACTAGTGGAGCCTTATCTGGCAGCAGCAAAGCATAAGTGTGTTCCCGCCAGACTTCAGGCATGGCGGGAGTATTTTACTTTAAGTAAAAGGGGGAAGTACTCTGTCAGGACATATAAAGAATTAAGCATATTTGAATTTCCCCTTCACTTTAATTTAACATAATTCGCATTAAGCGCACTTAAAGGTTCTGCCTTAATTGGGCTACAATGTGCTGCGGCATCGGCCTTCAGGCTATACAGCCAGACAACATCTTATCTGAGCCCGCCCCGCACCAATTCTAAAAAGGTCACAATGGCTGAGGCAGGCCTGTTTTCATATTATGAGTGGTTGGGCCGAGGCTGTTTTCTACTAAACTTTGATGCAATCATTGGCATCACGATTGAACCAATTATGATTAAGCAGCCTGCAATCTGATCTATTGTGATTGATTCAGACAATAGCAAATACGAAAAAAGAAACGCCGCGGGTAATTCAGTGGTTACCAGCATTCCAGCAAGTGAAGAATTGGTTTTTGGCATACCAAACCCATAAAGTAGAACCGGAAGAATGGACGAAAATACAGCATTGATAACTGACCACATGCTGCTCACACTCGCAGGTGCAATATCTATATTTTTGTTGAATAAAAACATCGAAGCAATGAATGCGCCAAAAGTCAGAATTTTGGCCTTATCGATAACGCGAACGCCATTAGCAACATTAGACGATGAAACGATGACAAGGCTGTAAGAAATCCCCGCCGCTAGCCCCCATAAAAACCCCTGGTAATTGATTTCAATCTCACCATGAAAAACCCCTGTGGACGTTATAACGCCCGCCATGATGAAAATGAAACTGGTAATTTCATGCCGCTTAAGGGGCCTTTTTTTTATGAGTGCATTCATCAACGGCGCCATCCATGCCGACTGCATCATTAGCAGCGTAGAAGTAGGCACGCCAACGTAATAAACGGCGTTGTAAAAGCAATAGGTGATGCACAGTACGGGAATGCCTGTAGCCAGGACAAGAAGTTTATCCCGAGTATGGAACGCGCCAGTTTTATGTCGGTTCATCTCGGAAAACGCGAAAAACAGCACAAACGAAAAAAGAAACTGAGTAGGTACAAGGCTTTCAATCTTAGCGCCGCTTGCTGTAGCCAGACTCAGTATCACTCCCGGCATGCCATATGAAACTGCCCCAGCGAATACGGACAACGCACCGACAGCTCCTGACATTTTCAAAACAGACTCCTTAGTGTAATCACAGTCTCTAATACAGAATGCAAAAACAAATCATTTTAGTTACCTGAGAGCTTACGGCAAGTGAAGTAGCCGGCTGAGTTTTATGTCTACGCTCAGAGCACATATATATGAAATGTCATCACAATGTCCGCTTCTCGTTCCTAACGGACTATAGGCCAGCTGCCCCAGCTGACCATAGCGTTCACAATCATCCAGTGTTTAGGGGTTCAGTTACTGAGACAGGTATCAAGAAAGTTGGGCACAGGGGCACAACTCCTGAAAACGAATGCAGTGCATTTGGCACGTAAAGGTAGCAAAATCATCAACTAAGTCATTAATAAATATATAAATTTCACGCTGGCGAATAATGACTTTCAAGTGCTTCGCCTACGTAAGACGGAATTTTAAAAGCGCCTTTATTACTTTAGTGATAATCCAGGCATCCCGGTTTTAAGACCTCGCCCCTACGGGTTCATGTTAACAGACATGCAGGCCAGGAATGGCTGAACGGTTCGCTCATATGGGCAAAAGACGAAGCTCATGAACTTCTCTACTTTTTTTGCGCAAATTCCCCCCCGCATTGTTTTTTTGTCCTCTCGCTTGACCCACACAAGAATTATATCATTTGCATCAACGGGCTTATAAAGTGTCTCGGGCTATCTGCATCACTAGTGTAAAACGCTCACGGGGATGAACGGTAACAGACATAGCCATCATTTTTGCATCCTGATCTCGATAAATTCGCATTATTTGTAAGGCCGGCTCACCGGCAAGCGAATTCAGCTCAGCCGCCAGCTGTTCAGTCATCAGAACCGCTTCAATCCGCTGTTCAACCGTGGAGATAATCTGGCCAAATTCCGTTTCAATGATGGCAGCGATGAGCTCGCCTTTTCGCTCCTTGGCCAGCGGGATCACCGCAGCGTATTCTTCAGGCGCATAAACATCTGTCCAGCAAATAGGCTTACCCGGATGTTCGCTGTCTATCCTGATGCTTGAGACACGAAAATACTTCCTACCGGGCTCCAGCCCGAGACGTTCCGCCAGTGAAATTTCAGCGACGAAATGTTCAACCTCTCTGACTTCCCGCATTTGCGTTTTAGCCAAATGAGCAAGATCGGACAGAGAAGCCAGTGCATGTGAATAACCTTTTTGTGCAGTCGCTGATTCTACACGTGTGCCGACTCTTTTTTTCCGTGATACCAAGCCCTGCTCCTGTAAACGAGCAATAGCCGCCCTGACAGTGTGTCGGCTGACCTTAAACATTTCTGAGAGTTCATGCTCGGTAGGCAATAAGGTTCCAACTGGGTACTGGCCACTACTGATTGCGTCTGACAGTTGTCTGGCGACCATCAAATATCTAACAGAGATCATGTTTCTTACATTCCGTTAACGAATGGATTTGACTGCTTAACAACACACCCCTAATTATGTACGAACATATCATTATGTACGAACATAAACATCCGGAGTGAACCCTATGTCTAGCACCGTATACGATTCCTTACTTTTCAGAAACATGTTTGGCACAGAAAAAATGCGCGGAGTGTTTTCTGATAAGGCATTGATTGAGCGTTACATTGAAACCGAAGTTGCTCTGGCTAAAGCTGAAGCCAGTTGCGGGGTCATTCCTGAAGCTGCTGCAACTGAGATAGCTCGTAAAGCACATTACGAAGCACTTAACCTTGAAGAGATGAGACATCAGACTGAAATTGTCGGATATCCCATCCTGCCACTCGTTGAGCAGCTCTCTCTGATCTGTGGTGAATCAGGCCGTTATGTTCACTGGGGCGCCACTACCCAGGACATCATGGATACTGCTGTAGTACTCCAGATTAGAGCTGCACTGGATATCGTTGAAGCTGATATTCATAACGTCAGGGAAGTACTAACTCGGCTGGCCCGAGAATATCGCGATACACCTATGGCAGGACGCACACATCTACAGCATGCACTTCCCATTACCTTTGGATACAAGTGTGCAGTCTGGCTAAGCATGTTTGATCGCCATATTGAGCGATTGGGTCAGTTACGCCCTCGTGTTGAAACAGGCCAGTTTGCCGGCGCAGCCGGAACGCTTGCTTCATTAGGTGATGGCGGGCTGGATGTTCAAAAAGCCATGATGAATGAACTCGGACTTAACGTACCGCAAGCAACATGGCATGTAGCACGTGATAGTTTTGCTGAAACGCTTAATTTCCTCGGCCTGGTTACTGGCTCGCTTGGCAAAGTAGCACTGGACATCATGATGATGATGACAAGTGAATTAGGTGAAGTTTATGAGCCCTTCGTCAAAGGACGTGGAGCCAGCAGTACCATGCCACAGAAACGTAATCCCATCTCCTGTGAGATCATTTACGCCGCTGCAAAAGGCGTGCGTCAACATGCCGGCCTGATGCTGGATGCCATGATTCAGGATTTTGAACGTTCTACCGGTCCGTGGCAGGCTGAATGGGTTGCTATTCCGGAAGCATTCATGCTGAGCAGCGCTGCATTAGAGCAGGCTGTTTATATGCTGAATGGCCTTGAAGTGAAGCCTGACAATATGCGTAAAAATCTCAATATGACGCGCGGCCTGATTGTGGCTGAGGCAGTGATGATGGGGCTTGCTCCTCAGCTAGGCCGCCAGACCGCACATGATGTTGTATACGACGCTTGTCGTGTGGCTAATACCGAGAACATCTCTTTGCTTGATGCCCTGCTTGCGAATGAAATTGTAATGGCAAAGCTCACATCAGCGGAATTACGTGTACTAACTGAGCCCGGCAATTATACCGGTCTTGCACCGCTAATGGTCGATCGCGCCCTTACCGCGTCAGCAAAAATGAATAACTGATATCCAGATAAAAGGGCAGCCTGACTGCCCTGTACCCTACCTTTCAACAAGAGATTACTGCCATGTCTACAGTCAAACCGTTCTGGAAAGGGCTGACCTTTCAGGTGCTCACCGCCATGGTACTCGGTATTACGCTGGGCTTTGTCTTCCCTGAACTTGCCGTAAAATTCAAGATACTCGGCGATATCTTTTTGAAACTGATTAAAACTGCCGTCGCGCCACTGATTTTTTTCACCGTGGTACATGGCATTGCTTCTGCCGGGGATATTAAAAAAGTCGGAAAAATTGGCGTTCGCGCGCTCATTTATTTTGAAATCATTTCTACTTTGGCTTTGGCGCTCGGACTTGGCTGGGCAAATCTGCTTGATATCGGCTCGGGTATGGGTGGCAGTGTCAGCGAGGCGGCAACTTCTGCAGTTAATGCTACCCTTGCAAAAGGACATGCCCCCTCCAGTACGCTGGAATTCATTTACAATATTTTCCCTGATAACTTTATTGGCGCTTTTGCCGGAGGACAGTTATTACAGGTGCTGGTGATTTCAATTATTTTCGGTTTTGCTCTGCTGGCATTAAGCCATGACAAGCGCAGCGTAATTGAAAATGGCATGAGTCGTGTTTCTGAATGCTTCTTTGAATTTATTAACCTGATCATGCGACTTGCCCCCCTGGGAGCATTTGGCTCGGTGGCTTATGCCGTTGGCAGTAACGGTAGCACTGTGCTGCTCTCGCTGTTTAACCTTGTAATGATGTTCTACATCGCGGTAGCGTTTTTTATCTTTATTGTATTGGGCATAATTTGTCGTCTTTCCGGCTTCAGCCTGATGCGATTCCTGAAATACATCAAAGATGAAATTGTTATCGTGTTAGGAACAGCTTCTTCAGAAAGCGCCCTGCCTCGCCTACTGCAAAAACTGGAACGGTTTGGTTGTTCACGACAAAGTGTCGGACTGATCTTGCCTACCGGCTATGCCTTTAACCTGGATGGCACCAGCATTTACATGTCAATGTGCACACTGTTCATTGCCAATGCGTACGGAATCGATCTTAGCTGGCAGCAGCAACTGGGGATCCTTGCCGTCATGCTGGTGACATCTAAAGGTGCCGCGGCAGTTTCAGGCGGAAGTTTTGTCGTGTTTGCAGCAACGGTAGCAACAGTTGGTCATCTTCCGGTAGAAGGGCTGGCGCTGATTTTCGGCGTATACCGTTTTATGTCGATGGCCATTGCGACCTGCAACACTATTGGCAACAGCGTGGCGACTGTCGTCGTCTCGCGTTGGTGCGGCGAATTTGCGGAGAATGAAGCAAAAAAGGAATACACCCGGACGTTCGGCCGCAGGCCTGAAGCTTCTCTTTAACGCTTATCCGTTTCATTTATTAAACGCTTACGCCTGAACAGGAGATAAAAAATGTCAGACCAAAATTCGGTATCCGCTCATCTGCATTCATTGGGAATCAACGAAGTAGCTGAAATCATCTATAACCCAGATTATGAAAGGCTTTTTAGCGACGAAACTGCACCCCATACTGATGTGCGTGAAGACGCTATCGTTACTACCACAGGCGCGGTGGCTGTTGACACAGGTATCTTTACCGGTCGCTCGCCTGCTGATAAATACTTTGTTCGTGATGGCGTTACAAAAGACGTTCTCTGGTGGAACGACAACGCAAAAAACAAAAATGATAACAAGGCCATCACTCAGGAAATATGGGAAAAACTGAAGACACTTACCCTGGGCCAGTTAACGGGGAAGGCGTTATATGTTGTAGATGCCTGGTGTGGTGCGAGCCCAGGCTCGCGCCTGGCTGTACGGTTTATAACTGAAGTTGCCTGGCAGGCTCATTTTGTTACTAATATGTTTATCCGCCCTAGTGAGCAAGAACTGGTTTCATTTGTACCAGATTTTGTTGTACTCAATAGCTCAAAGGTGACCAATCCAGACTGGCAAACACAGGGATTAAACTCTGAAAATTTCGTTGCCTTTAACCTGAGCGAGAATATGCAGCTTATTGGCGGAACATGGTACGGCGGTGAGATGAAAAAAGGACTTTTCTCCGTTATGAATTTTCTCCTGCCGCGTCAGGGGATTGCTTCAATGCACTGTTCTGCCAATGTTGGAAAGCAAGGTGACGTGGCGCTATTTTTCGGTCTGTCAGGAACAGGGAAAACAACATTGTCTGCCGATCCTGATCGACTTCTTATCGGTGATGATGAGCACGGCTGGGATAATGAAGGGATCTTCAATTTCGAGGGTGGCTGTTATGCCAAAACCATTAATCTCAGAGCGGAAAAAGAACCCGAAATTTTTCAGGCGATACGGCGGGATGCATTACTTGAAAACGTAATGGTTCGAGTTGATGGTACCGTGGATTATGATGATGTGCGTAAGACGGAAAATACCCGGGTATCTTATCCATTGAGCCACATTGCAAACAGCCTTTTACCTCCTTCTCGGGCGGGTCATGCCAGTAAAATTATCTTCCTGACTGCTGATGCGTTTGGTGTTTTACCACCAGTCAGTCGACTGACCGAAACACAAATGCAATATCATTTTCTCAGCGGATTTACGGCAAAATTAGCGGGAACGGAAAGAGGTATTACTGAACCGACTCCTACTTTCTCTGCCTGTTTTGGTGCCGCGTTTCTTTCTCTTCATCCCACATGTTATGCAGATATTCTCTTACAACGAGTCAGAAAAGCAGGCGGAGAGGCCTGGCTAATTAATACAGGCTGGAACGGAAAGAATCAACGCATTTCGCTTTCTGATACTCGTCGTATCGTAAACGCTGTTTTAAATAATGAACTGAGTGACGCTGAAATGACGACTCTCCCAGTTTTTGATTTGGCAATACCATTACAAATCAATGGCATTGATAAAGATGTACTTGACCCACGATATAGCTGGGAAAGTGAAGATAACTGGCTTAAAAAAGCAAATACACTTGCGGAAAAGTTTATCAGGAACTTTGACCGATTCAGTGATACAGAAACAGGCAGGAAACTAAATGCCGCAGGACCTCGTGTGTCATGACATTTATGAAAAGGATTACCATTACTAACTGGTGATCCGTCCAGATTAAAATAACATCTAACATTTTTAATAAAAACGCGGCTTGTATTATCAAGCCGCTTTTAAAGGTAAGCATTTTTTTATCAACACCGTATTAATGAACACAGTGTTGAAAAGGTCGAAACATCCTTTGCCAATTTTTCCAGCAGCCGCTCTGGTGAAAAGCCATTAAGTAAATCAATACGCTGGTCGGCGGTTAGCATCTCTGGTCCTACATAACCACATACAGAAGTAGGTATGGCGTAAACAGATATTGACTGACGATTGTATCTAATACTGAAGACAAGTTACTCATAGAATTCTCTCTTTCAACTGATCTTAAATAACTCTGAAGTGTCGGTTAAACGCGTAGCGATTAAGCCTGTATTTATTTCTAAGTTTCTGTCTGGCTGAAACCGTGAAAATCGTGTTACTTGCTTATCTTCCAGCTCGTCCTAAAGCATGGTAAAGAAGGTAAAGGGAATGCCCCAGCGATTACTTTTTGTTACATTATAACATAACAAAATATCCACTTTTTGTGAACTACCCGATTTCATTATCGTCCTATTTGACGTGGCAACTAATAAAGTTGCTTGATTTTTATACACAAGAGGCGATTAATGTTCCAGTCAGGCAATAACAAACAGTATTTTATATCTATTTTCACAGGGATATATATTGGCATTATCTTGAATCTACCTATCTTTTTTCGTAGATATCATCAACTGCACTTTGACGATAAATTATCAATTGCAGTAGAAATTGCATCTTGCTTTTTCCTCGTTACGTTACTGGCATTACTATTCTCATTAACAGGGAAAATAGCATCTCGCATTTTACTGACATTACTTTTCCTTTTTTCATCAGCAGCAAGCTACTACATGATATTTTTCAATGTAGATATAGGCTATGGTATTATCGCAGCAGTATTAACAACAGACATTGATCTTTCGCGAGAATCTGTTGGATGGCATTTTTTAATATGGCTACTCTTAGTTAATATCATTCCGTTATGGGTGATATGGCGTAAAGAATCAGGTAAAAAAAGTTTACCTAAAACCCCGGTGCATTACTGGCCCTTAAAATTCCTTGCTATAGCCTTTATGGCGCTTGCATGTTGGTTACCATTAAATCTGATGGGTAAATTTCAGGATGAACAGGATAAAAAAGATAATCGTATGATGGCCAGCTACGGGGGCATCGTTGCTGGCACTTATTCGCCCTCCAACTGGCTATCAGGCTTAGGTTTACTGGCATACAGCTCCTATAGCCAGGCTGAAGATAACCGTAACCTTTACGATCCTGCCGAGCACTTTAAATACGTTCTCCCCAAAAATGCGGATAGCCTTTACATTGTGTTCATTATTGGAGAAAGTGCCCGACGAGATCATATGGGATTATATGGGTATCATCGCAACAATAGTCCATATCTTGATCGGGAAAAGAACCTTGTTCATCTTCAGGGCTATTCGTGTGATACATCAACAAAACTATCCCTGCGTTGTATGTTTGTAAGAGAAGGTGGCGCATCTGAAGCGCCTCAAAGAACACTTAAGGAAATGAATGTTTTTTCAGTGATGAAAAAGCAGGGTTTTTCTTCAGAGCTATTTTCAATGCAGAGCGAGGCCTGGTTTTATAATAAAGTTATGGCTGACAGCTATGCCATTCGTGAAACCATTCAGTCGGAAAAAAGGCATGCTGGCGAACCAGTAGATGATATGTCACTGGTTACGGAACTACAAGATTCGTTGATAAGACATCCGAATGGAAAACATATTATCATCCTTCACACCAAAGGATCGCACTATATGTACACCGAACGTTACCCAAGAGCTTTTGCACTCTATAAGCCCGAATGCCAGGGTATTGATGACAGCTGCAGCACTCAGGAAATGATTAACTCTTATGATAACAGCCTTCTTTATACAGATTACTTTCTGAAGAAAACTTTTGACAGTTTAAGAAATAAAAACGCCATTGTTTTTTATGCCTCAGATCATGGTGAATCCATTTCTAATAACGTGCATTTTCATGGCACGCCAAGAGATCATGCTCCTGTAGAACAACGCACTATTCCCATCATGGTTTGGGCTTCTGATAAGTTTCTTTCTAAAGAAGAAAACCAAAAGTCTTTTGAGAAGTTAAAAGCTCTGGAAGTTAACAAGACGCCTGTGTTTCATGAAAAGCTGTTTGACAGCATTTTAGGATGCTCTGGATTTACGTCTCCTGACGGTGGCATTAACCAGCACCGTAACTGGTGCGCTCACTAAAACATAGCGGTTGAAAAAGCCAGGCTAATATAAATAAGTATATTAGCCTGGCGGCCTTTCGCATATATCACGCGAAAACAGAAGAAAAACACATTCAACCCACCCTGATTTTATTCGATTACTTTCATAAGGACCCTATTGTGCAGCGGGAAAATGCAGCGTAGAAAAGGCTGGAAAATCTTGTGCAGATTTTCCCAGCAGCCGCTCTGGTGAAAAGTCATGCAATAATTCAGCACGCTGGCCTGTTAACATCTCATGCGCAGCTAATCTTCCTAACAAGGGTCCCAGCGTCATGCCGCTATGCGTTACCATCAGGTAAGTCCGCTTGTGTGGCGTTACATAGCCAATTCCCGGCAACCCATCTGCCGGACGAGCGCGCTGCCCTACCGCGATATGCTCAATTTTCGCCGATTCGCTGTTGTCGAACAGTCGGCGCAGTCTGTTGAGCATTTCTTGCCCGACGTAACCCTGTACGGTAGCCGGCGCAGCGGGATTAGCGCAATAATCGAGATCGGGTGCCTGAAGCAGTAATCTGCCGCCTCCGTCTGGCCTGACGTTAAGCTGTGGCGATATCAGGTTAGCGCTCAGCTGAGTAAATAATGGCGCTGTCACCGCCAGGAAGCCACAGGCTATTTTATTAGCCTGACTGGCATCAATTAACGCCAGTTTTAAGTCGAGGCACGCCATTAACTCCTGTGACCAGCGGCCGGTTGCTATGACGAGTTGATCGCCTTGCCAGCAAGAACCATCGGACAGCGCCAGGCTGACCCCACTCTCATTTTCCTGAATATCGACTACGTCAGCAAAATTATTCAGCTTCGCACCACAGCGTCGTGCTTCAGACCAGAGCCAGGCCAGAAAAATGGCAGGATGAAGCAGGCATTCTTCGGGGAAATGCCAGAATGCATCAGCGCGGGGATCGAGACGAATTTCAGGCACGCGCTGCGTTATCTGTGCGCGCGTCAGCAGTAGCGTTCGGTAATTCAGCGCCTGCAGCGAAGCGACGCGTTTTACCAGACGCGCCTTTGCTTTCTCATCAGTCGCCCATTCGTAAGTACCAGAGCGAATCAGCCATTGCCCTTCCGTTTGTGCCTGCTCCTGCAGAGCAACATGTTCCTGCATTGCGGCCACATTCAGCTGGTAATAGCTCTCTGGCTGCTTACCGTTAGCATTAACCCATGCAAAGGTCGTGCTGCTGGTCCCCGCGCCGATATGCTGACGTTCGAAAAGGGTTACGTCAGCACCCGAGATTGCCAGCGCGCGTGCGACAGAAAGTCCCAGCACGCCCGCGCCAATCACGGCAATACGTTTCTTCTGCATTATTCAGCTCACCTTTATAGTCATTAAACATGGAGGATGGCTTCAGGTGCTGATTGCACAGTTCACGCCACCGCATGGGCAAAATAGCGCATAATGCCACCTGTAATGGCGTGTGCGATCTTCATACGAAATGCCTGCGTGCCTAACAACTTTTCTTCGTTGGGGTTGGTAATAAAGGATGTTTCAACTAATACCGACGGGACGGAAGGCGATTTCAGCACAACAAATGCGGCCTGTTCTGTGCGCTGGCTGTGCATTGAATGAACTGTTTTCACCTGCCGGATAATATGCTGTCCCAGCTTCAGACTGTCCTGGATGGTCCGGTGTTGAACAAGATCAAACAAAACTCTTTGCAGCGCAGCATCTCTGGTCTGGATATCAATGTCCGTAAAGTCATCTGCTGCGTTTTCTTTTTTGGCCATATAGCGAGCAAGCGTACTGCTTGCGCCACGTGTCGAAAGGGCAAATACAGATGCCCCATGCGCTTCGGGACGCGTAAAACCATCAGCGTGAATGGAAAGGAAAATATCAGCATTGTGCTGGTGCGCGATTTCGATCCTTTTATAGAGCGGGATAAATTCATCTACCTCACGCGTCAGTTTTACATCGTATCCCTTATGCTGTTTCAGTAACGTACGAATATTTTGCGCGATCTCCAGCACCACATGTTTCTCTTCGGCGCCCCGGTGTCCAATGGCACCGGGATCCTTTCCGCCGTGGCCAGGATCAATCATGACGCGTTTGACAGCCCCTCGCGAACCGCTCCGGGATGACTGATGATGTGACGGGGAGCGTTGCGCTAAACGTGACGACTCAGCGGGAATAAAGTGGAGCGTGGCAAACTCCTCTTTTGCCAGGGCCGGCAGGCAGAGTGAAAGCCCCGAAAAAAGGAGCCGTCGGCGCAGCAGTGATATTTTTTTGTCAAAATTGCTTGTACTCATTGCTCACCTGCCGTTAATCACTATCGTCATCTGCAAGCCAGGCCGCCGCCTGTTTAGCAAAATAGGTCAATATTCCATCGGCGCCCGCCCGCCGGAAACAGAGCAGCGATTCCATCACCGTTTGCCGTTCATCCAGCCATCCCTGCTGAAAGGCAGCCTTGTGCATCGCATATTCACCCGATACCTGATAGGCAAAAACCGGTACGGCAAACTGGTTTTTTACCTCTCTGATAATGTCGAGGTAGGGCATGCCAGGCTTGACCATTACCATGTCCGCGCCCTCCTGCAGATCCTGAGCAACCTCATGCAGTGCCTCCAGTCGGTTAGCCGGATCCATTTGATAGCTGCGTTTGTCACCTCCGCGCAGAGCTGACGCCGAACCGACCGCATCGCGGAATGGGCCGTAATAGCCAGAAGCGTATTTAGCTGAGTAAGCCATAATCTGTACGTTGTGACAGAGGCTGGCCTCCAGCTGCTGCCGGATGATGCCGATACGGCCGTCCATCATGTCGCTGGGAGCAAGAATATCGGCGCCGGCGTCAACATGCGTCATCGCCTGGCGCACCAGCAGATCAACAGTAGCATCGTTCAGGACATACCCCTTTTCATCCACAATGCCATCCTGCCCGTGAGACGAATAGGGATCGAGCGCGACATCGCTGATAATGCCCAGCTGGGGGAAATGTTTTTTAAGCGCTCGAATGGCGCGAGGAATAAGCCCGTGTTCATTAAACGCCTCTTCCGCGCCAGGCGTCTTTACCCCACTGTCAATACAGGGGAAGAGCGCAATTGCCGGGATGCCTGACGCAACCAGCTTTTCTGCCTCCTTTAACAACGCGTCGACAGAGAAACGATAAATGCCCGGCATAGAAGCAACAGGCTGTCGCTGTTTATGCCCTTCCACCACAAACAGGGGACAAATCAAATCCTCTACGCTCAGCCGATTTTCAGCAGTCATGCGGCGGCTAAAGGGTTGTGCCCGATTGCGGCGCAGGCGGCGAGCCGGATAGCTTCCGGTTAAAACGAACTCCATATTGGTTACCTCTTAAAACAGGCTTGATTAACCCCGGTTAAATTCAAGCGGCATGCCGGCTGGCGCAGGTATAATTGCGCCTTCACGCCAGACGATATGACCATTAACAAAGGTCATGACAACGCTGCCCTGCAGCGGTTTGCCTTCAAACGGCGACCAGCCGCATTTATACAACAGCTGCTCTTGCTGTACTTTGAGCACAGCCTGCGGGTTAATCAGCACCAGATCGGCCCAGTAGCCTTCGCGGATATAGCCGCGCTCTTTAATTTCGAAACGCTCCACCACGGCATGGCTGGTTTTGGCAACTATCTGTTCGGGGGAAAAAACACCGCGCTGACAGAGATCGAACAGGGCGGGAAGCGCATGCTGCACCAGGGGTAATCCAGATGGCGCTGCAGAATAAAGCCTGTTTTTCTCCTCGATAAGATGCGGCGCGTGATCGGTGGCGATGATATCTATGACGCCCTCTTTTACGGCTTGCCACAGTGCCTGCTGGTGGTAGTGCGATTTTACGGAGGGGTTGGCTTTTAGCTTATGACCCAGCCAGGCGTAATCATCTTGATTAAAATATAAATGATGTATGCAGGCTTCAGCCGTTATACGTTTTTTCCTGAGCGCCGCGATTGTTGGCGCGGCCTCAAATAAAGAGAGTTCCGCCGCGGTGGTGATATGCAGTACATGCAAACGCGTGCCATGCTTTTTAGCCAGTGATACGGCAAGGGCAGAAGACTGATAGCAGGCCGCAACAGCTCGAATTCTGGCATGCTCAGCCGCCGGAATATCGTCGCCATACTTTTTTCGCCATAGCGCTTCGTTGTGCCTGATGAGCGGCGTATCTTCACAGTGGGTGGCCACAATGCAGGGAGCATTTTGAAAGATGTTTTCCAGCACCTGTTCATTGTCGACCAGCATGTTACCGGTTGACGACCCCATAAATACTTTGATGCCACAGGCCTCATCTGCCTGCAGCGCGCGGAGTTCACTGGCGTTATCGTTAGTGGCACCAAACCAGAAGCTGTAGTTCGCTGCTGAGTGTTGTGAAGCGCGCTGAAACTTATTCCGCAGCGCCTGCCGCGTTGTCGTCGGCGGCATGACATTGGGCATCTCCATATAACTGGTAATGCCGCCGGCAACAGCAGCCCGCGATTCCGTCGCAATAGTGGCCTTATGGGTCAGTCCGGGCTCACGAAAATGAACCTGATCGTCGATCATGCCAGGGATTAACCACAGCCCTTCTGCATTGATAATCTCCCAGCCAGCCTGAGGCGTGATATCTGCTGCAATTTTTTCTATGCGGCCGTTGACTATCAGCACATCAGCCTCTGAACGGCAATTGTCATTAATAAGCGTGGCGAATTTTATCAGCGTTTGTTTCAAGCCTGCTCCTTATGACCGGTGTTCCTGACAACGGCTGTGATGTAAGCGGAAAACTGCAGCCGACGCCTGATCAGCTGCGTTAAAATTAAAGGGCTTCTGCCGGTTGAGAAGGGATTTGGCAGCGTGATGCCAGTAAATCCAGTGCCTCATCAATAAGTAGCGCGCCGATGCTCTCACCGTTACGATCGCGAACAGTCACGCGTCCCTGCTCAGCTTCTTTTCCGCCCACGATGAGCATATAAGGCACACGAGCCAGCGACGTTTCACGAATCTTAAGACCAATTTTTTCATTACGCAGATCGCAATCGCAGCGTATTCCTCGTTTACGAAATTCCGTCACAATTTGCTGTGCATAGACCGTCTGAGGCTCTGAAATGGTCATCACGACGGCCTGAACGGGGGACAGCCAGGCGGGAAGTTTGCCGGCATAGTGCTCAAGCAGAATGCCGGTGAAACGCTCAAGGGAGCCAAACAGTGCGCGATGCAGCATAACCGGGCGTTGCATTGTGCCGTCTTCTGCTACATATCGCATATCGAAGCGCGCCGGGAGGTTCATGTCGACCTGGAGCGTACCGCACTGCCAGTCTCGTCCGATGGCGTCACGCAACACAAATTCCAGCTTCGGTCCGTAAAAAGCCCCTTCGCCGGGGTTAACGCTCCACGTAAGCGCTTCAGCAGTCAGGGAAGATTCAAGTGCCTGCTCAAGGCGATCCCACTCTTCATCGCTGCCGATACGTTTTTCCGGACGGGTTGAGAGCTTGATGGCTACGTCAGTGAAGCCAAACTGACGGTAAATACCCAACACCAGCTTCAGGATATCGCGGCACTCCGCCTCCACCTGTTGCCCGCTACAGAAAATATGCGCATCGTCCTGGGTGAAATGGCGGACGCGCATCAGACCATGTAGCGAACCAGACGGCTCATAGCGGTGCACCTTGCCAAATTCCGACATTCTTACAGGCAGATCGCGATAGCTTTTTATACCATGGTTAAACAGTGCCACAGCGCCGGGACAGTTCATCGGCTTCAACGCCAGCGTGCGGCCATCCTCCGTTTGCGTCGTGAACATATTGTCCTGGTAGTTTTCCCAGTGGCCGGAAATCTCCCACAGCGAACGATCCATCACGTCGGGGGTGTTCACCTCAACGTAGCCGGCATCGTCATGACGCTGGCGCATATAGCGAATCAGCTGCTGAAACAGCGTCCAGCCATGTGGGTGCCAGAACACAGCGCCAGGCGCATCCTCCTGGAAGTGAAACAAATCGAGATCACGGCCTAATTTGCGATGATCGCGCTGCTCCGCTACTGAGCGGCTTTCAAGCCAGCCAGTGAGTTGCCGCGGGGTAGCCCAGGCGGTTACGTGAATACGCTGCAGCTGTTCTTTGCTGGCATCGCCTCGCCAGTAGGCACCTGCAACGCTCAGCAGCTTAAAGTTACGCAGAAAGCGGGTATTCGGCACAGGCGGGCCCGGGAAAATATCGACACCGTCCTGATGGTGCCATAGCGCCACCTGACCATGGCTGCCAGCCTGCTGCAAAAGATGAACTTTATAAGGTTCGTTTTGCGCCTCAAACCATGAGACAGCTTCATCATATCCAACCCGCTCCGTCAGCAACGGCGTTTCATGAGCAACAAGCTGAGTCATACGTTGCTCAATGCGAATCAGGTCAGCCGTAGTAAAGGGGGCCGGGCTAAAAAAGTCGTAGTAAAAGCCGTAATCATTGATAACAGCCTCGACCCGTTGTGCATTGGGGAACAGCTCTTTAACTGCCTGACCCAGGATCAGCGCACAGCTACGCCGGATAATGTCGAACGCCTCTTTATCATGCAGCGTGATGATATTCAGCCGGGCATCTGTGGCCAGTTCGGCACTGAGATCGACCGCCTCGCCGTTAAGTTCAGCCGCGATAGCGCTGTCAAATACGGCTTTGCCCATACTTTTGGTAACTTCAACCAGCGTATTGCCTTTTGGAAAGCTTTTTTGAGAACCATCGGGCAGCGTCAGTGACACGCTGTTATTGGGATTGGAAACGACTTCCGACATCATATTTTCGGCGTCCAGATTGTTTAAGTGCAACTTAACTGCAATAGAAAAACCGCAAGATATCGCAACCTTGTTGCATTATCAATATTCTTTTTAGGTTGTTCACGGTAGTGACGACCGGGTATTCAGTGCGCAGCCGCTGCTGGCAAAAGGGGATATGGCCTGTCGACAAGACAGGCCATGCAGGCATCAGAATTCGTTGCGCAGACGCTGATAACCTTCTACCAGCTGGACATTGGTCGTTGCCACCTCTTCGGAGAACTGCAGGGAGGCAGGATCGACGCGGTCAAAAGCGGCTAAATCGCTGTCTGGCCCGACGCGCTCGGTTGAGGGAATATAGGTATTTTCCGGCAGCGTAACGCCATCAACCACAGCGTTATAGCGAATCACGCAGCCAGACTGAATGTGACAGTTGAACAGCACACTGTTGAAACCAATGAATACGCGATCATCAACCTTACAGGGTCCATGTACAATGGCACGGTGAGCGATTGAACTGCCGCTGCCGATAGTGACGGCGGCGCCGCTTTTCGAATGGATGACCACGCCATCCTGAATATTGGAGTGCGAACCAATAATAATCGGCTCCATTTCACCTTGCTCATTGACTTCGTCAGCACGAATCACGGCATAGGGCCCCACGTAAACATAATCTTCAATGATTACCCGGCCGCAGATTACCGCGGTGGGATCGATAAATGCTTTGGTTGATACCTGAGGGGAATGGCCGGTGGGGTTTTTACGCAACATAGCTTTATTTATTCCTTACGACTGACTTTAGCAACGGCGTTGTGCGCATGCAGACTTTCCTGATGCTCAACGCGAATATCGAATGAACTGAATTCTGTTTCTTTTTGCAGCGCCTGATACAGACGACGGGCCGCATCCTCACAAAACATCAGGTTCTGGCCACAGGCGAGCGCAAAGGCCTGCTCATCGCTGCGCTTTACAGCCGTCTGCACGGCGGTTCCGAGGGCCAGCTCGCAGCGATCAATAAGATGGCGAAAAGGGAAGGCAGAACATTCAGGTTTGAGTTTGACCTCGATCCAGGCCCAGCTGCGTTGGCTGTGCGGCGTAGCGGGCAACCCCTGCTCTCCTAACCAGGAGACAACTTCTTCCAGTGGCAGACGATCCAGACGTTGGCCAAACGCATTACGGAACGCGAGCTGAGCGACCTGCCGGCTGAGTGCTGCCGAAGCAGGACAGGTAGAGGCATAAGGAATGCCTACTTTCATATTGATCTCATCCGTTTTGCCTGCTCTGGCCGTGAGCGAAACAGGATAGGCTTTCCAGCCTGACTGACTGGAATTGAGGGATTTTCGTGACAGCAGCAGATCGCCGCGGATAGCCAGACTGGCGTCATTGCTTTGTCCCGAATGGGAAGAGAGGAAAGCGCTTAACACATCATGAATGCGTTGCGGCGTGACTTCGCCCTCCGTTAAGCTATCCAGCAGCATATACAACCGCGACATATGAATGCCTTTTGCTGCCATCTCATTGTTAAGCAAGTTGATACCCGCATCGACTCTGGCATTGACGGGGCGGCCTTCAAACTCAAGCGGCAGGTCAATCTGTTCCATGCCGACCCAGTCCAGTGCAATATCTTGCAATTCACTGGAAGAAGACTGCACATCCGCCAGTGACCGCGGGCAAAGCGCATGAGAGGTTGTCATAAACTCATCCTCTGTTGTTGATAAAGCCGTGAATGAATGCGGAAATTAGCCCTGACCGCGTGGCTATTTACGATACTGCGCCTCTACCATTTCCTGTTTTATCTTGGCGTCGATTGAAAGCTCAGCCGTAGGCCGCAGCAGCAGGCGCGCCAGCCCGATGGGCTCACCGGTTTCGCGACAGTAGCCGTACTCGCCGTTTTTGACGCGCTGCAAGGCAGCATCAAACTTCGGAACCAGGCGACTTTCGCGATCGATTTGCCGGAAAAGCAGCCGTAGCTCCTCCTCACGCAGCGCCTTGTCAGCCTCATCGCCATGTTGCTCGCTGCGCTCAAGCTGCGTTTTTAAATAGTCGATATGCGCAATCAGCTCGCTACGTTCATGGCTCAACAGACGTAAAAAGAATTCAAGCTGTTGCGAATTCATATACGCTTCCGGAGGCATCGCCAGAATGGCTTGCTGTTCAGAAGACAAAGTACCGGTCATGATTACCCCCTCGCTTTTGAAATGTTATATCATAACATAATGCAAATAAAAAAATGGACCGGGTTTTGCTAAATTAGACGCGCAAAAAGTGAGCCGAACCACCTGACAACGCGACATACCTCAGACTGACACACGTGCGATGCGTTGCGGCCAAGGGTCGCTAAAGGTGCCACCGCTACGCCACCATGAAATTTCATCTTCCGTCAGGAAACAGCGTTTCAACGCCATGGCAAAAGCGTTCGCAGCGTCCTCTTCGCCGATGACTGTCAGGCTGCAACGGCGATCGCCAAAACGTCCTAGCGCGCTGTCAACCTCCTGCTGGAGTATCTGCCTCTCTTCGGCTGTAAGATGATTATCGGTATGGCGCAAGATCCCCGCCTTCCAGTAGCTGATAAATTCAAGGTTGATACTCCCGGCAGCCTGATTCCAAAGCAGAGCCAAATCGTCGCGTCCCGGCAACCAGAAAAAACCTTTGCTGCGGTAAACGCCGGTGCCCATAAACTGATGGCAGGTTTCCCACAAACGCTGCGGGTGAAAAGGTCGGTCATCTTCAATGACTGCCGCTTTCATAGCCCAGGCCGAACGCGCTGTCGACAGTGAATTGTCCACCTCCTCAGCCAGTTCATCAATCAGCTGGCTGACACGGTGGAAATCGTAATCAGGCAACGTTTGCAGCTTGCCCAGCGCCAGGTTTCCTCGCTGAACAGCCATGACGGCAACATAAGGATTTAGCGGGTGGATCGCCTGAGCGATACTTTTTACCGATTCAGCAGGCAGCCGGTCGTTTTTAGTCAGGATGAGATGACTACAAAACATAATCTGCTCTGCCAGCAAATTCTCTATATGACGTTTGCCCGCCTGCAGATTAGCCTGCAGGCGTGGAATAAGCGCGGAGCCCGCAGCAAAATCATCGTTTAACATTATGCTGTCTACCAGCGACAGAAACCCCTTCAACTGTACGTGGGGATGGCGGCGAAAATAACGCACCAGCGGCAGCGGATGACTGCTGCCGGATGTTTCCAGCAGGATCATATCAGGATGATGATGGGCTAGAATTTGCTGCAGTGCATCATCAAGCTTTGCAATACCGCTCGCGCTACTGATGCTGTCAGCTGAAACGGTAAAAAAGTTATGCTTGCTGGCATTAACCAGCTCGGTATTAGCAATCAGCACCCCATCAACATCCAGCTCGCTCATGTCATTGACAATGACACAGGCGGCCAGACCTTGCCGATGCGCCTGGATGAGCAGGCTTTTCAGCATGGTAGTCTTACCCGCACCAAGAAAGCCGTTCAGGATGGTAAGTGGAACTTTTGCCATAGGGTCTCCTTTGCCGCAGGCATAAACTCGCCTGGACTTAATGCAATCAGATTGCAATAATATAGTCTGATATTTAAAACACAACCGAATTGCATTAACGGGGTATCTGAGTGGATAAAAAGGCTGCATCGGCCAGCAAGTGGCACCAGATAGTGCGATCGCACGGATTACGCGTCACCTCCGCAATACTGGCGACGCTCGATTGCCTGGAGCAGAGTGATGAGGCACTGAGTCATGAAGCGCTGACCCTGAAACTGGGTGAGCAGGCCCCGGACCGCGTTACGCTCTATCGCATACTGGAACGTCTGATACAGGCAGGAATAGTACAGAAATACACTGATTCTTCCCGCACCCAGCATTTCTCGCTCAAGCAGGATGTCGCTATGGGCAGCTTTGAGTGCGATCGGTGTCATCACGTTATTCCTATCGAGAATGATCCTGTTCTGGCCGCAGCAATGCAGTTAGTTAAAGCGCGCCTGACCGAACAGGGAATGGCTGAACGTGAGGTGACGCTTGCCAGCTACGGTATCTGCTCCGACTGTAACCAGCCTCCCCAGTCCTGATTTACTTCCTCTCTGATTCTTCACGTGTCTTTGCACGTGATTTTCCTTCACGGCTAAAAGGATTAGCGCTTGATTAAACTAACTAACACCTGGGGCGGGCAGAAACAAACGCTCGTTCCGATTCGTCCGGGCCATATCGGGATGTACGTTTGCGGCGTAACTGTCTACGACCTGTGTCATCTGGGCCATGGGCGCACCTTCGTGGCGTTCGATACGATTGTGCGTTATCTGCGCTTTTCCGGCTACAACGTAAGATATGTGCGCAACATTACCGATATTGATGACAAAATTATCTCACGCGCCCGCGAGACTGGAGAAACATGGCAAAGGCTGGTGGCGCGAATGACGCATGAAATGCATCAGGATTTTGCAGCGCTAAATATCCTGCCGCCAGACGTTGAACCCAAACCAACCGAGCATATCCAGCAAATCATTGCGATGATCGAGCGGCTGATTCAGCGCGGTCACGCCTACATAACCCGCAAACATGACGTGATGTTTTCGACGGAAACTGCCAGAGATTACGGCAAGCTGTCCGGGCAGAATATTGACAACCTGAGGTCTGGCGCGCGGGTGTCAGTTAACGCAGAGAAAAATAATCCGCTTGATTTTGTGCTCTGGAAGGTGGCCAAAGCGGGCGAGCCATGCTGGGATTCCCCCTGGGGTGCAGGCAGACCAGGCTGGCATATTGAGTGCTCAGCGATGAACAGCTATCACCTTGGTACGCATTTCGATATTCATGGCGGCGGGTCTGACCTTATCTTTCCTCATCATGAAAATGAGATAGCCCAGTCCACCAGCGCACATGACGGTCCCTATGTGAATTACTGGATGCATACGGGTATGGTTACCGTCGAACAGGAGAAAATGTCTAAGTCGCTGAACAACTTTCTGACGTTGCGCGAGATGCTTCAGCAGTACGATGGTGAAGTGTTACGCCTGTTCTATATGACAGGCCACTATCGCAAGCCACTTAATTTCAGCCGGGGTAATGTAGACGCCGCGCGCTCTTCGCTGACCCGGCTCTATTCTGTTTGCCGACTGGCGAGCGACTCCCCTTCTACGCAGCATGAGCAGTGGCAGGCGCGCTTCCAGCAGGCGATGAATGACGATTTCAATACGCCGAAGGCGCTGGCCGTGCTGTTTGATCTCGCGCGTCTCATTAATCAAACGCTCATCAGCGATCCTGATGAAGCCGCCGCGCTCGCCGCTACGCTGAAACAACTTGGCAATGTGCTGGGTCTGTTATGCCGGGAACCTGGAGAGTGGTTACAAAGCAATCCTTTATGGGATCAGTCGCAGCTTAATACTATCGCCGCCCGCGTAAAGGAGCGCGAAGAGGCGCGACAAAATCACGAGTGGGCGCGCGCAGATGCGCTTCGTCTCTGGCTTGAAGAACAGGGCGTGGAACTTGAGGATAAAGGTGGCAAAACGCACTGGAAAGTCAGATAAACCCTCGCCGCAAAGAAGAATCCTCGATTGATTTATGTTATGTTATAACATATCTACTCAGGCAGGATAGCGTTATGACCGAACATAAAGATGTCATTATTGTCGGTGCCGGCCCCGCTGGGGTCGGCATGGCATCACTCTTACGCCGCATCGGCGTTGAAAATATGCTGGTGATTGATCGCTATGAAGTGGGCGCTTCTTTTGTGCGCTGGCCGCAGGAAACCCGGTTTATCACCCCCTCGTTTTATTCCAATCCCTTTGGTCAAATCGATCTGAATGCGGTAAATCCCGCGTCGTCACCTGCCCTCTCCGCCGGAGTGGAGCATCTTGACGGCGCCGCTTATGCAAAATATCTCCAGGAGGTTTTACGCGACAGCGGCGCAGAGGCGCTGACCAGCACGCATATTGTTGAAGTCTCTCTGACGCAGAAAGGCCGCTTCCGTCTCTTTTCTTCATCCGGTCAAAAATGGGTAACCCCTGTGCTCATCTGGGCAACCGGAGAATACCAGTTCCCTGATAAAAACGTGTTTGAGGGTGCCGAACATTGCCTTCACTACAGTCAGGTGAACAGCTGGAGGGATTTTAGACAGGACGACTACGTCATTATCGGCGGCTATGAAAGTGCAGTGGATGCGGCAATCAATCTGCTTGAGCAAGGTTGTCGCGTCAAGCTCCTGACTCGCTCCGCGCCATGGGCAAACAACCATATTGCGGACCCCAGCATAAGCCTCTCTCCCTGGACGCGTCAGCGCCTGCAACAGGTCATGGATAATCGTTACTTTGAAATTTATGAAGATGCTGACGTCACTTCCGTTCTGAAAACGTCGAGTCCAGATGGTGGCTATCGCATCCACACGGCTAACGGGCGCGCATGGTGCTCGCATCAGCGACCGATTCTGGGAACGGGATTTCTTTGCGGAGGCGGCGCGCGCCAGCTGGCGCCCTTCTTTGACTGGAACGCGGCCGGCTTTCCTTTACTGACGTCAGAAGACGCTTCGACACGCTTCCCAGGTTTGTATTTGGTCGGTCCTCAGGTCCGCCACGAACAGCACATTTACTGTTTTATCTATAAATTCCGAGAACGCTTCGCTGTAGTAGCGAAAGCCGTAGCGCAACAGTTGAATCTGCCTTTAAGGGATGATGACCTGAAAGTGTTGACCGAAGACATCTGCTGTCAGGATGCCAGCTGCCATTGTTGAAGGGAGCGCGCGATGAAAAATGTGGCCTTGATTGGTTTCGAAAGTACTGGTAAGTCGAGTTTGTTTAACCTGCTGACGCGCAGTTCAGTCAGTGATGAACGTAATTTTCGCGGCTCCAGTATCATCTGTCGCGAAAAGTCGCTGGAAAATGGGCAGGTAAAGCTGATTGATACGCCGGGCATACGCTATAAAAGCGACAACGCCACCACCGAGCTGGCGCTTTCAGCACTGCAGCGCAGCGACACGGTGGTTGTCGTTATGCGCGCGACCGATGCCTTTTCCGAATGGGAGAAGCTCACCCCGTTACTGCAGCGCAGCCATCAGAAGTTGTCCATCGTATTAACTTTTGCGGATAAAGTGATAGTGGGTCTGGAACAGATTATACGCGTTCTGCGTGAATCAGCGCAGGTGCCGGTTATGGCGCTGGACGTACGGCGTGCCAGTGAAGAAGGCCTTCAGCAACTGCTCCGCCTGATTGAGCAAGCTGGCCAGCCGGGTTCGCTGGCTTATGTCAGCAGTGGCTCTGTTCCGGTTCTCAATATTTCCACTCATTCCCCACAGCAAACCTGGTTTGAACATCCTCAGGCGGGCCCACTGCTTGCACTCATCGCCGTTGGGTTATTATTTGCTGTGCCAGTTTGGGCTGCCTGGTATTTTTCCAGTTTGCTTCAGCCGCTGGTTGAAGTAACTGTCATTAACCCAATCGAAAATGTTTTATCCCAGTCACCTACACTGCTACAGGCTCTGCTTACTGGTAGTTATGGGCTGATTTCGCTCGGCATCTATTCATTCATCTGGGCCTTTCCGGTCGTTCTTTTTATGGCGTTTTCAGTGGCGATAGCAGAAGACAGCGGAATAAAAGAGCGCATCATTTTTGCTCTCGATCCGTGGCTATGTAGGATAGGCCTGAACGGTACAGACATGATCCCTCTTTTAAGCGGTTTCGGTTGTAACGTAGTCGCCGTCTTTCAGACCCGAAGCTGTTCGCGCTGCTCGCGGCAGAATTGTATCTCGACGATAGCCTTCGGATTGGCTTGCAGCTATCAGATGGGAGCCACGCTTTCGCTGTTCAGCGCCGCTGGACATCCCGCGCTGTTTGCACCTTATCTGTTATTACTTTTTATTACCGGATGCGTACATACCCGCCTCTGGAGAAATCACCCCGTGGAAATGACAGAACGGCTGGAGATAGCGCCTGGCTGGCTGCAATGGCCGCGCTGGCGTGCGTTACGCTGGTCCGTGAAAAACAGTCTTTCTCAGTTCCTCCTTCAGGCCATGCCCCTTTTTTTGATTATTTGCGTTACAGGGGGTTTGCTGGATTATCTGACCATTATTGACGCACTCAGCCATGCGCTTGCGCCTGTCGCTGCGTTTTTTCATCTGCCAGCAGAGGTGTTACCCGGCATTATTTTTTCGCTGATTCGCAAAGATGGGCTGATGGTACTTAACCAGGATTCTGGCGCACTTATTCAGGCATTAACGCTGCCGCAGCTTATTTTGCTTGTCTGGATCGCATCAACCTTAATGGCTTGTCTGGTCACCATTCTCACGATTGCGCGAGAGATATCCTGGCGCTTTGCTGCCAGACTGGCAGCAAAGCAGGCTGTTAGTTCGTTAGTTACTGCAATGGCGATGACCCTGATTTTCATTAAATAATGGAGTAAATATGATCCCGCAGAATTACCAGCAATGGCGTCACTGTATCGTTAACGAATGTCGTATCGAACTGACACCGTTATATATCCAGCAACGGCTGGAGGTGCTTAATGATAATGGTCATCAGGAGACGAAACGCCTCACTTTTCTGTATGGAAAGAATCACCTGGAAAGAATTATTAACTGGTTTAATGTTGCAACACATGAGGTTCAGACCAGTACTCCAGGCGAATCCGCTACAGGTCTTCATTGATTTCTGGCTCCCAGCGGATATTTTCCGCTGGGCAAAACTATATCCGTACGCCTTTGCCTATCCCTTCGAAAGCATGGACTGTAACATTACCAAATTTTGGATCAAGACGGCCGATTTCCTGTTTGATAAAGCAACCAATACGCTCAACCGTCGTATCACCAGGCAGAATTTCGACCTGCTCATGGGAAAGCATTATCTCAAAATAGCCCTGGCTGCTGGTATACGCTGAGGCTAACAGCGTGTCATGATAGAGCGCTTGCGCCCGGGCTGATAACTGTGATGCTGCCACCACATCGTTTTCAGACATCAGATAGCTGTCCTTCCACCTCTCAGCCCAGTATTTTTCCCAGAAAGCGTCTCGCTTATTATTGATAAAAATCTGGATAATTGAACGATGGCCATGCGCTATACGCTGACAATTACCGCCATGTTTTTTTAGACCATGGGCATAATGATAATAATGACCTGTATTTTCTTCATGACGTAATGTGACGGCCGCGTCGGCGATATTATCAGGCAAAATCTCTTTAATTCTTTTATTCAGCCATTTTTCCAGTTCGGTTGTATCAATACTGGCTGCGTCGATCGGTAAAAAACTGGCAGCCGGCGCCGAAACAAAACAGTTTATCTTTCCCGCATCTGAAAAAAGCATCACGTCTGCGCGTTCGGCACTGTGAGTATAGGTTACACGTTGATTGCGGAGGGGGATGACCAGCGCATGGTCTACACTCGCATCAAGATATTTTTTTATCTCTTTTTTTACCAGAGAAAAATCCATCACCATTGATTGCTCGTCAAGTTCACCGGTCAGTGATACATCAACAATCAAACTTTCCCCAACTAGCCCACGTATCGGGTCAAGCCAGGAAAAATCAATAGTAGTCAAATTGCAGACAAACAAAACCATAAAATTCTATCACCTGAATACAGCAGCAAAAAAGAAAAGCTGGCGCAGGGCCAGCTTTGTTTAACTTAGTTGAACCAGGGTTGAAAAGGATCGTGAAGCTTTTTCCAGCTGTCAGACCCGGCCTGCATCTCTTCGTCGGTTAACAGCGCGCTGTTAAGTTTGAGTCGAAGCAGTGGTTCATCCATGCCAATACCAATGAAGACCAGCTCCTGTCGCGCATCACCGGTGTCGTCCGCCCAGTTTTGCATGATGAAATCGCGTGACTCTTGATCTTCTGGCCAGTGCTGCTGCGGGACGCTTGCCCACCACATGCCCGCCAGCCCCTGACGACTGACGCCTCCCGCCTGTGACCAGGAACCCGCATGTTCAGGTCGGCTGGCAAGCCAGAAAAAACCCTTCGAGCGCACAATGCCTTTCAGGTCATTTTCAATAACGTTCAGAAAACGGTCCGGATGAAACGGACGACGGGCGCGAAAGACAAAGCTTCGAATGCCATATTCTTCTGTTTCAGGCGTATGTTCGCCGCGCAGCTCTTTCAGCCAGCCCGGCGCCTGAGCCGCCGCGTTGAAATCAAATAAGCCGGTGTTTAAAACGTCATCCAGCGATACCTTGCCAAATTCAGCGTTAACGATTTTGGCTCGGGGATTGAGAGAATGCAGAATCGCCATCAGGCGGGTTTTATCTGCTTCGGAGATCAAATCCATCTTGTTCAGGATTAACACATCGCAAAATTCGATCTGGTCGACAAGCAGATCCACAACCGTGCGTTCATCTTCTTCACCCAGCGACTCGCCGCGAGCCTGGATGCTTTCATCGGACTCATAGTCGCGCAGAAAATTGTAGCCATCGACAACCGTCACCATGGTGTCAAGCAATGCCACCTCGGACAGGCTCTGACCGCTGTCGTCGGCGAATGTGAAGGTTTCCGCGACCGGCAGCGGCTCAGAAATGCCGGTTGACTCAATAACCAGATTATCGAAGCGCCCTTCTTTAGCCAGCCGGTTAACTTCAAGCAGCAGATCTTCACGCAGCGTGCAGCAGATGCAGCCGTTACTCATCTCGACCAGCTTCTCATCCGTTCGCGACAGCTCTGCGCCACCCTCTCTGACCAGTGCCGCGTCAATATTGACCTCCGACATGTCATTGACGATAACGGCGACGCGGCGACCTTCCCGGTTGTTCAGAATATGATTCAGTAGCGTTGTTTTTCCTGCGCCCAAAAACCCGGACAGGACAGTAACAGGCAGTTTTTTAAACTGTTCAGCGTGTGGCGTCATATCAGACATTGCATGCTCTCCCAAATGGACTGCTGAGTTCATTTTCGTCATTGCTTAGGCAGGCAAGACGGATGTTAGACTCCACTTGGGATATGTTATAACATAA
Organism: Pantoea sp. S62; assembly: GCF_016658625.1. Classification (NCBI taxonomy): domain Bacteria; kingdom Pseudomonadati; phylum Pseudomonadota; class Gammaproteobacteria; order Enterobacterales; family Erwiniaceae; genus Pantoea; species Pantoea sp. S62. The sequence continues at coordinate 120,681 of NZ_JACVVI010000014.1, forward strand.
CAAACAAGCTTGTCATCGACTGAAATGCACATTAGGTTGCTTCTATGAATTTTGAAGAATTTATTACCAGCTGCACTCGTCGGGAGAAACAGATCCTGCAGCAGGCCACAGGGATATGTGAGAAAAAAGGGGTGCGGCTTACCACTCCCCGGCAGGTTGTCTTGTTACTTATTTATCGTGCAGCGGATGGCGTTAAAGCCTATGATATATTGAGAGAAATTCGTCAAATGCTGCCAAATGCAGCGCCAGCGGTAGTTTATCGCTCCCTCCATTTTTTGATGCATACCAGCCTGATTTATAAAGTAAACAGTTGTCAGATCTTCAAAATCAACCAGTTGAGTGCGCGTATTGTCGCTGGGGCATTATTTGTCTGTCCCCTTTGTAACAAGCAGACGCTGGTCGAGGATTAGGGCCTTATGCAGGATTTACACAGGCTGCTCAAGTTAAACCATTATGCAGGAGATGAAAATATTCTTGAAATCGTGGCGCAATGTGAAAATTGCGGCAGGTAATGAGCTACCGCTTAAAAAATAATGCATGCGCATAACAATACTAAGAGAAGACGGAGCCAGTAGAGAGTGATCAGGCTTTAACAGCCGGCAGTAATAAAATCACCATTAGCACTAACGGGAATAACCGTATTGAAAAGCACCAGGGCAAACAACATCAGCACGATTCCTCCGGCCAGTAGTGAAAGCCGTGCTGCTGAAGCAGCCGAATGCGTCATCCAGCGACTGTTAGCCGCTATTATCCACTCCCGGGCATGGTGCACTATCGTCGCCAGGATGATAATCGACAGCGCAGTTCCGAAAGACATGGCCATAACTGCCGCTATGCCCCAGCTGAACATCCCAATTGCATTGGAAAAAATCAGGATCATCAGTGCACCACTACATGGCCGTACCCCGATGGTCAACGTAAGCCAGAGCGCATTACGCCAGCCGGGAGAAAGCGCACTTTCAGCGGGGTAATGCTGATGTCCGCATCCGCACTCTGTCTGCCGGGCCTGTTTGAAAAGCCTTGTTCTCCCCCCTACAGCACGACAGATTAGCACCATGCCGAAGGCGGCAATCAGCAATGCGTTAATTTTTTCTATCCAGTATCGGCTCTGGCTAAGATCGCCGGTTGAAAGATTCAGCATGATCGCCAACAACACAACAAACAGAACCGCGACCACACCCTGCATCAGGCTGCCGGATAAGGTAATCAGCCTGCTTGCTTTGAGTTTTTCCCGGTGGGTGGCAAGAAAGGTGGTGATCACGAACTTACCGTGACCCGGCCCAACGGCATGCAGCACGCCATAGATGAAGCTCCCTGCGATCAGCATCAGGCCGCCTTTTAGCTGGTGGCTGTTTTGCTGTAACAGATAAAGCACCAGATACCGGTGCAGGGTGACCTGGAGGCTAAAACAGAACTGAACAAAATCTTGCCAGTGATAAGCCAGCATACAGAGAATGACGGTAAGGAAAGTGCCCACCACGCCAGTGGTGATCCTTCTCTGTGCTTTCTGATGCAGCACATTGCTCATCTTTCCCCTCCACGCAAAGTGTCATGCAGTCACATAACACTCAGGTAATAATATTTTGCCCACATCTAAAATGGTAAAGCGGGCGGTGATATGTGCTTATCTCTGCCCTGCTTTTACCCTTTGACGGGTGTTCAATTCATCAGGTTTAAAACACCTGCCGTTATACAGACAGAGAAATTTACATGGTTATCTTCAACAAATGTACTCCTCCATCAACTGTGCCTGCGGCGATCACTGGCTCAACGGGATGCCACGCAATACTGCTTATCGCAGCGTCGCCTTGCACGGCTGCCAGCGCGTTCTGCCGGGAAGCGTCATAGATAAACAGGCTCCCATCCTCTGCCCCGGAGGCCACCACCGGCTGTTGTGGATGCGCGGCAAGCGCGGTGATGTTTCCGTCATGGCAAAGCTGGTAATCAGGCCGGGTTCCCTCAGGGCCTTTTCCCTTACAGTCCCAGATAACGAGCGCTGCGCCACCCGCCGTATAGAAATAGCGCCCATTACGGCTCCAGTCTATCAGCCGGACTTTACCGTCGTAACCTCCCATCTGAAACTCGTTGCCTTTTTTGAGCCGCCAGAGATGAATGGCACCCTCCTGACTGCCTGCAGCGATGATGGAGCCATCGGGGCGGACAGCAAGACTTAAGAGCGAACCTTTCCACTCATAGGTTTTTACCGGCTTGCTTTTGGTAGGATACCACCTCGCTACCTGTCCATAGGCGCTTGTCAGCAGACTGCCATCATCCTGCCATTCAACCCCGGTCAGCGTGCTTTCAGCGGCCGCAAAATCACTGACGAGATTGCCCTCATTGTCCCAGAGTTTGAGCTCTTTGCCCGTGATGCCTGCAAGAACATGTCGGGAAGACCAGACAAGCTTTTCTACCCATCCTTTTCCACCCGTCAGCGTATGCATTTTGTCGCCAGTCGTCCCTGACCAGATGATGATGCGGCTGTCCTGCCCGCCGCTTGCCAGCATGACATTGTCATGCGACCAGGCAAGCGCGCTGGCACCCAGTCCGTGCACCTCTTCCCGCCACAGACGTTTGCCTTCAGGCCAGCTGTATACCGCAACGCTACCGTCTGCACAGGCAGTGGCCAGGTGCCTGCCGTCAGGGGAGAACACCAGCTGATTAACATACTCGCCTTCAGTGACAGACCACACCGGCACATAGCCCGATCCTGCCTGCGTTAAATACGACATGCATTCACACCTTCAGTGAGCGCCTGTCGATCAAGCCCGCGGCCGATAAACACAATTTCACTTTGACGTGGCTCATTCACCTGCCATGCGCGATCCATATGGAAATCCATCAGCATATGAACGCCCTGGAATACCACTCGGTTCTGCTGGCCGGCAATGTTGAGAATGCCCTTGGAGCGAAATATATTTTCGCCCTGTATTGATAACAGCATGCGCAGCCACTGGCTGAATTTTGCCTCGGACAGCTCTCCTTCCAGCGTAATACCTACGGAGGTAATCTCATCATCATGGCTGTGCGCGGCACTATAGGCGCGGCAGATACTGGGCGACAAAATGGTCCCGTTGCGCCGAAGGGAAAGATCAAACTCGTCAGGCATATGCTCAGTTGCCAGCGCATAAAATCCCGCTTCTTCTATCTCAACGGTAAAGGAAAAAGACCTCTGCTCTGGAACCGGTAAGCTCAGAAGCTGTTTTGAAGCCTGGAGAGGACCAGCCGTAAGAGCAGAACGCTCTTCTGCGTGAAACGTCAAATCTGCCTTTGCTGTGAAATCAGCCAGTGTTGCAGCGCTGCTGTCAGGGACACGCATAAATAAAACATCAATATGAGGATCTGGCCCTTCTGAATAATGCAGTTCGTACAAACCGGCATCAAGAGAATAAATGCCTGCCCATTCAAAGGGATATTCAGGTTCCAGAAAGCGCGGACGCTCTTCAAGGATGCGGTTCAAATCAAACCCGCCAATGTTCAGAACCGCTGGAATATCGATTTCTGCGTTGACGGTACGGTCTATTCTGGCCAGCGCATTCATGCCGCGTAATCTGCTCTCAAGTGCGTTCAGCTTTTCGGTATCCGTCAGATCGGTTTTATTAAGCAAAATGACATCGGCAAAGGCGATTTGCTCTCGCACCTCTTCACTGCTGTCGATGTGCTTCTCTACATGATGAGCATCGACGACCGTAATGATGCCATCAAGCCGCATTGCCGCGTTGATCTCATCGTCTACAAAAAACGTTTGTGATACCGGGCCAGGATCGGCCATGCCCGTTGTTTCGATCAGAATACGGTCAAACTTATCGCGTCGGCGCATAAGGCTCCCGAGGATGCGGATCAGATCGCCACGCACCGTGCAGCATATGCAGCCATTGTTCATCTCAAAGACTTCTTCATCAGCGTTGATAACTAGCGCATCATCAATGCCGATTTCACCAAACTCATTTTCAATGACGGCGATGCGAAGTCCATGCTGTTTACTGAGTATGTGATTAAGCAGCGTGGTTTTTCCTGATCCTAAAAAGCCGGTCAGGACCGTGACCGGGATACGATTATCTTGACTCATAAGTGCTCCGAAATAGTAACTACCGCTTTGAAACTTAAGTCTGAGAAGCCACCGGTTTGCTAAAACTCAAGCACACCAGCCTTTTCATTATTACGTTATAACATAACTAAAGACTATCAGACCCTGACTCTCTGCCAAAATGGTCATTAGTCAAAGCAGTAACAGGAACCCTCTGAAACCGGCCCTGCTTGCACAACAGACAGAAATTCCTGTGTAAGAACGTCTTAGATGAGTAAATCCTGGGATTGACAAAAGCCAGACGAATACCGGAAAATGTTATGTTATAACGTTACCATGGCAGAAAAAGATGAACTTTACCGTTAAAATGCTTGCCTCGGCAATCATGGCCCTCTCGTGCACAACAGCTATTGCGACTACTTATCCATTGACCGTTGAGAACTGCGGCGCTTCTGAAACATTCAGGCAGCCGCCTGCTCGCGTCGTCACGATAGGGCAACATGAAACTGAACTTTTACTGGCGCTGGGGCTGGAAAAAACGATTGCCGGTACCTCGGTCTGGTTCGGTAAGCTTCCACCTGAACTTGAAAACAAAGGCGCTGGCCTGAAACGTCTGGCGGACAACTCTCCGGGATTTGAAGCGGTTGCTGCCCAAAAGCCAGAACTGGTGCTGGCTCAGTACAGCTGGCATGTCGGTCCACAAGGCGAAGTGGCCACTCGTGAACAATTCGAGCAACTGGGCATCAGAACGTGGATATCGCCTGCTGATTGCACAGGCAAGGCCGTTACCACGACATCTAACAGCGATGGCGCCCGTACCACGCCTTATACGCTGGACTCCATCATGGATGAGATTACGCAGCTGTCACAAATTTTCGATGTCGCCGACCGTGGAGAAGCGCTCAAAAAAAGCCTGGCGGATCGTATTGCCCACGCCCGGCAGCAGGCAAATGCGCAGACATCACATCCCCTGAAAGTCGTTTACTGGTTTTCCAGCACCCGACTGAAAGGTGACCCCTGGGTAGCGGGCAATGATGGGGCACCTGGCTGGATAAGCAAAACGCTCGGGCTGAAGAATATTATTAACTCTTCAGAAGAATGGCCTGCGGTAACGTGGGAGCATATTGCCCAGTCTCAGCCCGACGTTATCGTCATAGCGAGTATGGACAGACGACTTTATCCTGCTGATGACGCATCAGTAAAAAAAGCCTTTCTCCAGAATGATCCCGTTACGCGTGAAATTAATGCGGTCAGACAAGGTCACATCATCGTCGTTCCGGCAATGTCTCTCAATCCTTCACTGCGTAACGTTGATGCAGTAGAGCTGATTGGCAAACAACTTTCAGCATACAAAAACGAACATGGCAAATAAGGCACCTTCACCTGCGCAGACAACAGTGGTGGTTTTGGTGGGATTGCTCAGTCTGCCTGTCATGATGGTTTTAGCGTCTTCAACAGGCGACATGCCCGTTTCTTTCGCCGTCACCGCTCAGGCAATCGCAAACGGGTTGGGCCTGACACATTATGACCTCTCTCCTGTTGAGTCGGGGGTCGTCTGGCAGTATCGAATGAGCAGAGCATTGATGGCGGCCAGCAGCGGTGGCGGGCTGGCGCTGTGCGGACTGGTGCTGCAGTCCGTTTTGCGTAACCCGCTTGCTGAACCTTATTTGCTTGGTATTTCGGCCGGCGCGTCGACGGGTGCCGTCTGTATCATGCTGTTAGGTGTCGGCGGCGGCATTGTTACTGTCGGCGTCGGCGCGTTTACCGGCGCCTGCCTGGCATTTGGGCTGATCCTGCTGCTGTCAGGCGGGATACAGAATCATACCGGGAGAATTATCCTCGCAGGCGTTGCTGGCACCCAGTTGTTTAACGCACTGACGTCTTACATTGTCAGTACAGCGGCGAATGCAGAACAGTCACGCGGCGTGATGTTCTGGCTACTGGGTAGCCTCAGCGGCGTACGCTGGCCTGATGCCATATTGTGTTCCCTTGTCTCCCTCGCGGGTTTGTTACTGGTCATCGGCCATGCCCGATCGCTGGATACCTTTACTTTTGGCGTAGAGATATCGGCCACCCTGGGCACGCGCGTGCTTTTTGTTCGCATTGTGCTGCTGCTGGTCACCGCACTGGTCACCGCCGTTATCGTCAGCTCGATTGGCGCTGTCGGTTTTATTGGCCTGGTCATTCCGCATATAACGCGAATGCTGGTGGGCCACCGGCATCTGGTTAGCATTCCCGTAGCGTTCATCGCCGGTAGCCATTTCATGATCCTGGCCGATCTTCTGTCCCGGACACTGATTACACACCAGGTATTGCCTGTCGGCGTGGTTACCGCTCTGGTTGGCGCGCCGATTTTTGCCGTTATCCTCTACAGCAACAGGGGGAAATCGATATGAGTGTTGTGGTTACTCATCTGGATGTTGCATTGCAAAACACGACTATTCTGTCAGACATCTGTTTTAGCGTTGGGCAGGCGCAAACTGTTGGGCTACTTGGGCCGAACGGCTCCGGAAAGTCAACCTTGATCAGATCGCTGGCGGGTTTGTTTCCTGCTTCCAGCGATCGTATTCAAATCACCGGTACAGCGCTCTGTCAGTTTCCGCGCCGCCACCTTGCCCGGAAACTGGCCTTTGTGCCGCAGCATGCAGAAGCTGACAATGAACTGAGCGTCATTGATATTGTGCGCCTGGGGCGCACGCCGCACCGCAGCGCATTCAGTCGATGGCGGGAAACAGACAATCATGCCGTACAGGAAGCGCTGATGCTGATGCAACTGAACGACCTGGCAAACCGGTCATGGCAACATTTATCAGGCGGTGAGCGGCAGCGCTGTCAGATTGCACGCGCGCTGGCGCAAAAACCTGATGTTCTTCTGCTGGATGAACCTGTAAATCACCTTGATATTCAGTTTCAGCTTGAACTGATGCGGCTTATTACTGCGTTGCCTGTGACGGTGGTTATTGCGCTGCATGACCTGAATCTGGCCGCCAGATACTGTCAGCATCTGGTCGTTCTTCAGCAAGGCAAAGTCGTTGCAACAGGTTCACCACAGGCAGTCCTGACGCCAGCGCTTATTCATTCCACATGGAAAGTAAATGCGTTGGTTAACCACCCGAGTAATGGTGCCATGAACATACAATATGTTTAATCGTCTTCTTTCGGTTCGACTTCTTTCTCTTCTCACTGCTTATCCGTGACAGTGTATTGACCGTCTGTAATGAACTTTTGAGGAACTACTATGGCTGTTAAATCCCCTTGTACTGATGTTTGTATCTTTGATAATTCAAAGGGCTGGTGTAAAGGGTGTGGGCGCACGCTAAAAGAGGCAAGGGAATGGCGTAAGCTTTCTCCTTATCATCGTAAAGAGATTGAGCGAGCGCTTCCTGTACGCCTGAAGATTATTTCTTGATTAATCCAAGCAGATAAGCCTGAAAAAATCAGCAAGAAAATTATTTATCCATAAATAATCTCCGCCAGGGGCTGGCAGAGATTATTTTACGGCATCTATAAAATAATCACGTTACTGCTGGCAGGATCAGTGCGATCGTGGAGTTTATGTACATCTTTTTCGTACACCGCTGCGCCACTATTACCACAATTGCTTTGTATGAACGTTAGCACATCCATCTTTCCTCGTCCTCTGGGGGCTTTATCATATGCTCAGACGCTAGCTATGCCTAAGCTCCCCTGGAGTGAACACAAGCAAGGGGCGTTATCAGGAAAAGCAGCCGGCATATCTCAATGCTGACGAAAATAAACCAGGCCTTTCAGGTAGGTATTTTACGATTTGAATAGCGAAGGGTGTCAACCAGCAGGGCAAATGCCGGCGTAGGCTGTCGGTGACTGGGATAATAAAGGTGGTATCCGGAAAAAGGTTCACACCACTCCTCAAGCACCCGGATCAGTTGCCCTGAGTCAATATAAGGCTCAAGTTGTCCTTCCGGTAGATAGGCGAGTCCGCGCCCGGCCAGCGCGGCTCTAAGGATCATATTGCCGGTATTAAAAACCAGTTGACCATCAACCCGCACGCTCAACTCCCGCCCATCCTTTTCAAACTCCCAAGCGTAGAGTCCGCCATGCCCAGACAAGCGCAGGTTAATACAGCAGTGATCCGTCAGCTGTTGGGGCGTTCCCGGCACAGGCTTCCTGCTGAAATAAGCAGGTGACCCCGCTACGGCCATGCGCATGGGAGGACCTACCCTGACCGCAATCATGTCCTTGGCAATGGTTTCACCCGGGCGTACGCCGGCGTCAAAGCGCTCTTTTACGATATCGATCAGGCCGTAGTCGGTGATAATTTCGACCTTGATATCCGGGTACTCTTTCACAAGTCGTTCAACGGCTGGCCACAACACAGATTCCGCCGCATATTCCGTGGACGTCAGGCGAATCGTACCAGCAGGTTTGTCGCGCAGCTCACTCAACACTATCAGCTGCTGCTGTATTTCTTCTATTCGTGGTCCCACGGAGGACAACAGTCGTTCACCGGCTTCGGTTGGAACGACCCGCCGGGTGGTACGATTCAACAACCTGAGTCCGAGCTGCGCCTCCAGTGCCCGTACCGTCTGACTCAGGGCCGACTGAGAGACGCCCAAACGCTTGGCGGCACGCGTAAAGTTCTGCTCTTTCGCTACCACCATGAATGCAGCGAGATCGTTAAGGTTATCACCTGCCATTTAAAAGCTCTCCTTATAATTTCAATCTCATCTTAGCCTCTAATCACTGAATAAGTCCTCCGATATACTCTCTGTGTTTATTAAATAAACAGATACCAAGCTGGTGCATAAGATTAGCCGTTTAGCATCTGTCGGCTAATAGCCCGGTAATACGATTATCCCCTTCCGCCCGGGGACAATGCCGGGACCGAGGAATGATCAACTCCTGAAACGAATGCGAAAATTACGTGAATGACCTTGAGCAGTACTGCGTAAAGAGGTGGACGCTCAAGTTCAATACATCAGATTAATATGTGGTCTACTCCAACTACGGCGGTTTTTTCCAGCACGTAGTGGTGCCAGAGCGTTCCACTGTTCGCACCCCGTCGGGTATGAATTTGGCCAAAACGTAGGAATTTATCGACTACTGCGCACGCCGCGACATCGTGGCAGATATTGAACTGATTAAACCGCACCAGATTGATCGGGCATTTGAGCGCATCAAGACAAAGGACGCCCGTTACCGTTTCGTTGTGGACTTTACCTGATGACCGGCTCCGGCCCCCGCCGGAGCCGTCTGTTAACACCTAATAAAAAGTGAGGTGAAATATGAAAGCGATTATCGCTGCGGCCGCCATGGCTGTACTGGGCACGGCGCAGGTGTCGGCCGATGAAATTGAAATTCGCCGCAACGGTCAGACGCCTTCCGTATCGGGCAAAGCGGAAAACTTTACGGGGCAGGCGGTCATCAGCTCTCTGCTGCCGCCGAACGACAGCACCCGGGCAAACCTGGGTCAGGTGGATTTTGCGCCCGGCGCGCGTACCGTCTGGCACACGCATCCGGCCGGACAGCTGCTGATTGTGACTGCGGGAAAGGGCTGGGTACAGGAAGAAGGCAAGGCGCGCCAGGAAATCAGCCCGGGCGATGTGGTGTGGATACCGGCAACGGTACGCCACTGGCACGGCGCGACGGCCACGTCGCCGATGAGCCATCTGGCCATGACGTATATGGTGGACGGCAGCAACGTGGAGTGGCAGGAGCCCGTTACTGACGAGCAGTACAAGTGAGCCGGAGGGAATGATGAAAAAATCAACGGCTGCTGCGCTGGCGCTGACGCTCGGTTCCGGCGGAGCCATTGCTGATGCGGGCACCCAGAGAGGACCGCTGTCAGCAGCGGATATGCAGGCGGTTTCGCCCGCCCTGGAGCGCTATGCCGACACCCGGCTTGTCAGCAAACTCTGGAAGGGCTCTGACCTGTCGCCAAGAGACCGGAGCCTGATCACCGTGGCCGCCGTCATCGCCCGCAACCAGACCATTCTTTTGCCGGAGCAGCTTGAGCTGGCGCTGGATAACGGCGTCACGCCGGCGGAGCTGTCGGAGACCATTACACATCTGGCGTTCTATGCAGGCTGGGGCAATGCCGTGGCCGCCACGGCAGTGGCAAAAGAGGTCTTTGCCGCCAGAGGCATAAGGGCCGATCAGCTTCCCGGTGCCGAAGCGCCGCTTTTGCCGCTCGATGAAAAGGCTGAAGCGGCGCGCGCGGCCCGGGTGGATAAAAGCATCGGAACGGCGGCACCGGGCCTGGTCAGAGACACCACTGACGTGCTGTTCCGGGATTTGTGGCTGCGCCCGGGGCTGACGCCACGGGACAGAAGCCTGATCACCGTTTCAGCGCTGATAGCGAACGGTCAGGATCAACAGATCCCTCCGCATCTCAACCGGGCGATGGACAACGGGCTGACCCGGGCGCAGGCGTCAGGGGCACTCAGTCACCTTGCCTACTATGCCGGCTGGCCAAATGCCTTTTCAGCCGCCCCGGTCTTTAAAACGGTTTTTGAACAACGTGAATCAAAGTAGCGGCCAGCTGAAGGCTGCCGTACCGGAGAACATTATGTCTCAGAATATTGAAAATAAAATTGTCGTTATAACCGGTGCCAGCAGTGGCCTTGGGGCCGAAACGGCGCGTCATCTGACAGGCCAGGGCGCGAAAGTAGTGCTGGGGGCCCGCCGGCTGGACCGGCTCGAAAGTCTGGCCACCGAGCTGGGGCTGGATGCCCGTGCCGTTCTGAGCACCGACGTGACGGACCGCGCACAGGTTCAGGCGCTGGTTGACCGGGCGGTCGAGCTGCACGGCCGCATTGACGTACTCATCAACAATGCCGGCCTGATGCCGAGCTCTATGCTTGATAAGCTAAAAATTGACGAATGGGATCGCATGATCGACGTCAACATCAAGGGCGTGCTTTACGGTATCGCGGCGGCGCTGCCGAAGATGAAGGAGCAGAAGTCAGGTCAGATAATCAACGTCTCTTCCGTCGCCGGACATAAGGTAGGTCCAGGTGGTGCGGTCTATGCCGGCACTAAATGGGCCGTCCGGGCTATTTCGGAAGGCCTGCGTCAGGAAGTGAAGCCCTGGAATATCCGCACGACCATCGTATCGCCTGGCGCGGTAGACACCGAGCTGACCGGCACCATTACGGATGAGGATATTGCGAAAGGTATGGCAAAAACCTACGAGAATGCGATCCCTGCCAGCTCGTTCGCCCGCGTAGTGGCCTTTGCCATCAGCCAGCCTGATGAGGTGGACGTTAACGAAATTCTGTTCCGCCCGACAGTTCAGCTCTATTAATCATCCCGTCTGGCGCGCGCCTGCGCGTCAGACAGCTCCCGTCAGCCGGACATATTTTCCCGGACGGGAAGTTCAGAGACTAAATATCATGACAAAAATATTAACAGGCCGCTGCGGCAGCCTGTGGGCTTCTTTACGCCTGAATATTCCTCTGGAAGGCCATGCTGAGCGGCTGCAGGGCGGCATATGCCGGCGGCTTGTACAGGTGGCAGCGCTGACGGCCGTTGTCCCGGCACTGCTGTTAACGAACGCGTCTGCTGCAGAGCAGAAAGTAGATTTTCCGGCGGAATACGCGCAGGGGAAGCACTACGCCAGCATCGTACGCGGCGACACGCGCGAGGAGCTGTACATTACCCCGGATGCCATTACGGCGGCCAGTCGCGGTGAACCGCTGCCTGAAGGTACGGTGATCACCATGGAAGATTACCGGAACAATCAGCTTTACCGGTACGTGGTCATGGAGAAACGCAAGGGATGGGGGCAGGCGCATCCGGCAGAGTTGCGCACGGGCGACTGGGAATTTCAGTGGTTCAATCCGGATCGCACGGTCAGGTCAGGCGAAAACCTCGACCGGTGTCGCGCCTGCCATACCTCGCAGTCCGGCAATGATTTTGTTTTCAGTTACGACAGAATGAAGGAGGCAGACTGATATGCCGGTAAACCACTCTTCTGACACTGCCGGTTCTTCGGTACTGATGACCCTGATGCCGGTCATCACCGCCGTGCTGGCCGGCTTTATTATTATTGGCGTGGCGCTTCCCGTTCTGCCCCTGCATGTAGAAAACGGTCTGGGATATGGAACCTTCATCGTGGGATTAGTGGCAGGCGCGCAGTTTGCTGCCTCACTCATCTCACGCATCTGGTCAGGCTCTTATTCTGACCGACGCGGGGCAAAAAAAGGCGTCGTTGCCGGGCTGATTGCCGCGGCGGCGGCCGGACTGCTTTATCTGTTGTCACTCTGGGTGATCAGCTTACCTGCCCTGTCGGCCGGCATCCTGCTGGCGGGCCGGGCCATTCTGGGCGGAGCTGAAAGTTTCATCATCACCGGTGGGGTAGCCTGGGGGCTGGCGCTGGTTGACAAAGCACATGCCGGAAAGGTGATTGCCTGGGTCGGGACGGCTATGTTTGCCGCCATGGCGCTTGGCGGTCCGGTAGGAACAGTGCTTTACGGCGCATTTGGCTTCAAAGCCATTGCGCTGATAACCCTGCTGCTGCCCCTGCTCGTGCTGGTTTACCTGTCACGCATGCCCGCCGTGGCCCCGCACCCGCATGCCGCTCACGCCTCGTTTGGCGCGGTCATGAAGGCGGTATGGTTACCCGGCCTGGGCGCCGCGCTTGCCAGCACGGGCTACTGCACCATCCTGGCGTTCAGCTCGCTCTACTACAGCGCCATGCACTGGCAGCCGGTGTGGATGGCCTTCACTGCGTTCGGTATTGCCCTGATTGTGGCCCGCACCTTTGCCGGTCACCTGCCGGACCGCTTCGGCGGGGCGCGCGTCGCGCTCATCTTCGTACTGGTTCAGGCAGCAGGCCTGTTTCTGATGTGGTTCGCCAGAACCCCGCTGACGGCCTCCGCCGGGGCCGCGTTTGCCGGCTTTGGCTATTCGCTGGTTTACCCGGGACTGGGTATTGAAGCCATCAGCGGCGCAACGCCGCAAAGCCGGGGCATGGTGATGGGTATCTACACGGCCTTTCTTGATGTGGCCATGGCCGTCGGCAGCCCTGCATTTGGCTGGGTGGGCGGCCATCTGGGGCTGGACAATATCTTTCTGGCCGGTGCGCTGGCCGTGCTGAGCACCGCCATTGTGGCTGTCCTGCTGCTCAGGCGTTCGGCGTTAAGGAAAGCGCACGCTTCCTGAAAAATTTTCCGGCGGGGGCATGCCCCTCTCCGGAGTGAGCACTGCACGTTTATTCATCCTCTGGAGCGTTAAGGAGTTAACATGAAGCTTGTGTCATCAGTGAGTAAAATCGCGGCCGTTGTGCTGCTGGGCGCCGCGCTGGGCATGAATATCAGCGTGGCCTCGGCGGCAGATATGTCCCATGGCGCGAACAATTTTTATAAAAGCGACAGGGTTAATTCTGAGGTCGTGAAATTTAAAAATGCCTACGGTATGGAAGTCACCGGCACGCTGTTTACGCCTAAAGAGATGGAGAAAGGTAAAAAATACGATGCGCTGATTGTCGGGCACCCTTTTGCCGCCGTCAGGCAGCAGGCCGCCAACCTGTATGCGACCAGAATGGCGGAAGCGGGCTTCGTCACCCTTTCCTTTGACCAGTCTTACTGGGGTGAAAGCGCAGGCACGCCGCGTGGTGCAGTTTTACCGGACGTCTATGCGGAAAATTTCAGCGCAGCCGTCGATTATCTGGGCACCCGGACCTTTGTTGATCGGGAAAAAATTGGCGTCATTGGCATTTGCGGCAGCGGCGGGTTTGCCATTGCGGCAACCAAGGTTGATCCACGCATCAAGGCGCTGGCGACGGTTGCTATGTACGATATGGGTGAATATTTCCGTACCGGGCTGAACCATGAGCGCACGCCTGAAATGCGAAATAAAGATCTGGCCATAGCAGCTGAGCAGCGTTACCAGGCCTTTACGACCGGTAAGCCTGTTTACGGTCCCGGCCAGAATGACCCTGTCTTTATCGAAGGTAAAGAGTCGAACGATTTTTACCAGACTGAGCGCGGTAAAGTCGCTTCAAACGATCGCCGGACCGTGCCGGCCACCTATGCCAGATTCATGAATTTCCATCCGTTTATTGATATCGAGACGATTTCTCCCCGGCCTGTATTGTTTGTGGTCGGCGACGCGGCACCGTCCCGCACTTATACCGAGACCGCCTGGAAGATGGCGGCTGAGCCTAAAGAACTTGTGGAAATCAAAGGTGCCAACCGCATCGACCTTTATGACCGTACCGAGCTGATCCCCTGGGACAAGCTGATTTCATTCTTTGATAAAAATCTGAACAGCACCCGCTAAGCGATCGCGTGCTACCCGGGACGACACCTCATTGCGCAGGTGTCGTTTTTCACAGATACAGAAGATAAAACCGGAGGTTTTATGTTTAAACCCACTCTGCTCGTTCTGGCTTCCATTACTGCTGCATCATTTGCTGCAGTGGCGGCTGACTCAGCGGGCATTAAAGTAAAAATTACCGCTGGCGATCATACAATGACCGCCACTTTTTATGATAACGCCACAACCCGTGCGCTGATTTCCCGGTTCCCGCTGACCCTGCCCATGGAAGATTTATATCACCGTGAGATGTGTTATCGCTTCCCCGACGCGCTGCCGGCTACGGAAACGCAGACAAGCGGATATGAGGTAGGCGACATCGTATACTGGGCTCCTCGCCACAGCTTTGTGATCATGTACGAGCAAAACGGCGAGCGTATCAGCAACCTGCAAAAGGTCGGACGCATCCATTCCGGCGTGGGAATATTCAAACACACGGGAGATATTAGCGTGCGGTTTGAGCTGGATGATAAAGATATAACTCAGTAGCTTTTTTCTATCAAACAATTCTGAAAAAGGCGCTTTACGCGCCTTACACAGGGAAATGTATCAACGGGTATGGATATTCTGCTCGATACTTCGACGACTTTTGATGTGTCGCTTTTTCAGTTACTGCCATACCCAGTAACCTTGAGCAAAAGCGCACACTTAAAACTCCTAATCTTATAGACATGTGTCATAGCATGCAGATTACGTAGCCAAAAAATATGTGTCACAGCATGTAGCTTCGAAGACTAAACATGTGTCAGAGCATATTGCCTGATTAACAAGATCCTGTGCCACAACATGCATTCACAGGGCATAGCATTTGTGATGGCATACAAGCTCAGCGAAAAATGTGTGGCAACATGCAAAAAATGACTGAGCATGTGTCAGAGCATGATCATTTAAAAAATATGTGTCACAACATGCAAGCAAAAGAGCTGTTAGTGAAGTAGTCGATGTATGCAGAGCAGGAACAACATGTGTCGTAACATGATATACAGTTAAGTAATGTGTGTTACAGCATGTATGCGAAAGCAAAACATGTGTGGCCACATGCATCTGTGGCTAAATGATGGGACACAGCATGTGAACTCACTGAGTATGTGCCGCAGCATGCTAATAGGATCAAATCATGGGCCATAGCATGTTAAATGCGGCCTGTATGCATGCTGTGACATAGATCTCGCATGCTGTGACCCATCTTATATCAGTCTTTTCGTAGTTATCATGTCGCGACATATGATTACATGCTACGACACATCATTTTCGTATAACTCTTTGAGTTTTTTGTTTCTTTTATTGATGAACAGGAAGGACTCCCTCCCCTTCTTGATGATGCTGTATTCGATATAACCGATCTTTTCCATTGCCAAGAGAGCATTCTTGATCAGGCGGTTTTGTTCAGGTACAGGGGAAGTCAGCAGTAGGCGCTCCCGAATACGGGAGAAGGATATCGGGGCGGGATTATCAGGTAAGCTTGCAATATAAGTGTAAAGCGTTTGCGCAACTTCTTTACCTTTCAAATAGTTATAAGGTTTTTTACGAAGAAGTATAGTGTAATCGATTTCATAAAGCTCCCAGAGCCTTTCATCGGCCTCGAGCGTGACCGTATCCTTATCTCGATCGAGCAGTGCGGTTTTAAGCAACTGAGTAAAAAACATTTTACCATTGCCTTCCCTACGTTTGAACTGCACCACCTTGGTACCAAGTTTGGCTAACGAGTTAAAGATTTGATCGCGCAGACGGTGATTGATCTGGCGGGAGTCATACTGACAAAGCTGTGCAAACTCTTTAAAAGGCAACTTAATGTTGTTGCTGTCCCGTCCATACTTGCTGAACGCGCCAATAACCCCCATCCATACGCTAAAATCTGATGTAATATTAAGGCGTTCGCCACGAATCTGGATGTCGTTGTAGCCCTCTTTTCGGGCAAATTCGAGTGAGGAAAAAGGTTCCGAAACGTCGATAATGTGTTCCGATCCTTTCTTCAAGGCGCGTGAATTAGGGACAAAAACCCCGAGCCTCAGCAGGATCGCGGGCTGAACTGAGGAAGCGCTGGTGACTGTGAGTACTTTCTGTTCATCTTCTGCAGAAGCCAGTAAAGAAACATGAAAAAAGTTGTTATCAGCCAATTATTTATCCTCTTTATACACAGCAGGCGCGTTACAGTGAATAACGTTCGGAATTTACATGCTGCGACACATGTTACTGCATGTTATGACACATGTTTGGCATGCTGTCACACATGTTTTGCATACTGCGACACATAATTTGCATGTTACGACACATGCAAAACCTCTGGAAGCCGCGCCAGCTCTGGCCTACGAGCGACAGGGATCTGTTTGGATCTAATAAGGATCTAATTAGGATAATTATTTGGATCTACCTGGTGGATATGTGGAAAACCGATCTTAGCCGATGATGCATTATCGATTTCTAACGCTTTCCAGCCAGCTGTGTTCTTGGCTTACGGCATTACGCTCCGCCTTACACTTCACGGCCTAGCATTCTCTTAGGCCGAACAGCCACTCGACTGCGATCCTTAGAATTATTCAGCTCCCACTACCTGATCACATTCGGATAAACGATCCCGTTTTCACAAACGCCGAAAAGTGATCTTTTCTTTCTGGCAGGCCGGTATTAAGGCTCCGCGTTGCCATCATCATTGTTAAATCGAGAACAACCTGCTTAGCCTGCAGATTCCTTTACAATTGCATCACAGCCGCCTGAGCAGCTTCAGACCTTAATGGACGGAATTCCCTGCAATTATAGCGTCCTTAGACCGGGCATATTGTGGAATCAGACCTCAGTCGTTCATTCTAAATAAATAGCCAGAGAACGATAATTCTGGGCACACTGCCAAGCCTTTAGGGACATATACCTGCTACGTTGATACAGGATCCACAGCTGCGCAGTAACGATCAGCACCTTCTTACGTACGTGTTCGAACACTCCGCTGACAGTTCGTACTCACCAATAGGCTGCTTCCTTTGCGCCAATACTTTGCGGACAATGCACAGGTTACAGCGAGATGTAAATTAATATATCTGCAACGCGCACTGTGCTGGATCTAAGCTTAGGCATCCACATAAAGAAGGCTCTCCCCTAAATGGATTCACAAGCTCAAGAGTTTCTCACAAATGTTCAGCGCAGCACTGGTCGGATTGTCCATCACACCACGGCAGCAGCATCGTAGTGTGACCACAGCCTCCCGGTTAGGAAGCTTCTTGGATAGCTGAGTTATGGCCTGCAACGCCCCTGCTTGTTCTCCCGATCGATTCGGAACAGGATAATCCTCCGTCTACCTGACGAAAACTCTGCGCGCCACAGAAAGGCTACTGCACGACATACCAGACAGGCTTCGGGAAGCTCGAATAACGATGTCAGGGGATATCCATTATGACGAACGCCAGCGGTAGTTTAGATATCGCGCAGTCATGCTAAGTCGGTAACTGCGGACCCTCGGGGAGCCATCTCCGGCGCGAACAATTTCTAGAAACGCACCTGAACTACCACGACGGGTTCAGTATCAGAATCTCGCGGCTTGAAAAACATATTGCACGGGGCACGGTGGTCACGCCGGCGATCCCCATCAACAAAAGTGAGGATTTGTAGACGTCCTGGACCTTAAGGATTTCATCACACCGATGGCGACCTTACCGATGTGGTGTATGGCTGGCGGCGCGATTTACCCTGCACAATGAGACAAGCAAAAAAGCTTTGGAGATCCGCACCGCCAGTTTTGAGAAAATGGCTGACAAACGCAGCGATGCGCTTACCAACATTCGCAACCACGCAGGATCCCTGATGAACGTGATCAGAATGGCGTTTACGCTTGTTGGCAAAGATTGTGGTCCGCATGCGGCGAAGGCTGGACTGGTATTATCCGCCGCCTTGTTGAACACACGTGTTGCTAAGCTTTCGGGCAGCAGCTGAAAACTTAATCACCTCCGCATCCGCCAGTACCGACATCGACTGACCTTTCATCGTCCACAGGCCACACGGCACTGGGAGGCAACGGTTACCCCACTGTTGAATACCCTCAGTCATTTTCTGATGGTGACTATGCCAGGTTCGCCCGTACAGGATATGAAGGTTGTCTTCCGCACCGCCGCAGTGGCGGAACATTTCGGATGCCGGTAAGCCGCCATCTGAACGACATCGGGGGAGTTTCACTCGGCGCAGGTGTCAGAGCTCTCAGGTTAATTCGTGGCATTGACGCAACCGGAGGGGATTGGCCTGACCGGTTATTTCAGGCGTCTGTGGACAGTGCATGATAATCAGCACCAGCATGACCGAGACTGATAAAGAAGTTCGGCGGAAAGATGATTTCCCGTCATAAAATGGTGACGATATCATTGAAAGATGGGCCATTGCCGGAACACCGTGCGCTGGACCCGCTTGTATGCGTAACAACGTCACTCGATCCTGTTTTGCCTGTGCCCATTTGTTCTCCTCCCCCCGCCTCCATTTTGCATATGGCGTCCTGCATGGGCACAAGCGTAAACAGCTGCCAAAGCTTTCATCAGTCGGCTGCACATACTGATAGCCAAAATGCTTCGCCAGCAGCAGAGTCAGCAAGATCATCATTGTGTTGCCGGGCAGTAAGATGAAAATGAAGCTCAATCAGGTGTGGCTATACCTTCGCAGGTTAAACGATATCTGACCCACCGAGTTTCTATGCGCCGCAGCGCACCGTGGTGGCAAAATCGACACACGGTACGAAGGTGAGCGCACAGACGTGCTCTGGTAAATTCTACAGGGCAATAATGCTGTTCATACGTTAATTTTCACGTAGCGACGTTTGAGGTTCAATAGCCGTTTCCGCGGCCTGCCGCGTGCGATGCCATCTTTTTAAATCTCGTAAAAGACCCAATTTTCAAGCTGATTCGCCAAAAGCGCGTGAGGCTGCCGGCACCGCGCTGGAGAGGCTACGCAGACGCCTAAGTGTTGTCTAGTACCTCAAGTATGAAGCATACATTGGCGATGATTTTTTATACTTTGCATTAATTAGTATGATTTGCAAATTTGGTGTTGCTTTGCACTAAATATCAAGATTTAATGATTATGTGCAAAGTTAATATGGAGAAGGTTTGTGGGACTGATGAATACGCTAGACCAGTGCATTGCCGCCGGACATGAGATGACCCGCGCCATTGCCGTGGCGCAGTTTAATGATGACAGCCCGGAAGCGCGCAAAATCACCCGCAGATGGCGCGTTGGTGAAGCGGCGGATCTCATCGGGGTGTCACCGCAGGCTATTCGCGACGCGGAAAAGGCCGGACGCCTGCCCTACCCCGATCTGGAGATGCGCGGCCGCGTGGAACAGCGCGTGGGTTATACCATAGAGCAAATCAATCACATGAGGGATGTTTTCGGGACCCGCCTGCGGCGGCCCGATGAAAGTATCCCTCCAGTGATTGCCGTCGCGGCTCACAAAGGCGGTGTCTACAAAACTTCCGTCTCGGTGCACTTGGCGCAGGATCTGGCGCTCAAAGGGCTGCGCGTGCTGCTGGTTGAAGGCAACGATCCTCAGGGCACAGCGTCAATGTATCACGGTTGGGTACCTGACCTGCATATTCACGCTGACAATACCCTGCTCCCTTTTTACCTCGGTGAGCGCGACGATGCCTTTTACGCCATTCGGCCTACCTGCTGGCCCGGCTTGGACATCATCCCGTCCTGCTTGGCACTGCACCGTATTGAAACCGAACTCATGGGCCGCTACGACGAGGGTAAACTGCCTACCGAGCCGCATATGATGCTGAGGCTCGCCATCGAGTCTGTGGCGCAGGATTATGATGTGGTAGTGATCGACAGCGCTCCGAACCTCGGCATAGGTACCATTAATGTGGTATGCGCGGCAGACGTTTTGATCGTGCCGACGCCGGCGGAGCTGTTTGACTACACCTCAGCCCTGCAATTCTTTGATATGCTCCGTGACCTTTTGAAAAACGTCGACCTGCAGGGTTTCGAGCCTGACGTCCGGATCCTTCTCACTAAGTACAGCAATAACAACGGCTCGCAGTCGCCGTGGATGGAAGAACAAATCCGTGACGCTTGGGGCGGCATGGTGCTGAAAAATGTTGTGCGGGAAACGGATGAGGTGGGTAAAGGGCAAATAAGGATGCGCACGGTATTTGAGCAGGCCATCGATCAGCGCTCCTCAACCGGTGCATGGCGCAACGCGCTGGCCATCTGGGAGCCCGTCTGCAACGAAATCTTTGACCGCCTTATCAAGCCTCGCTGGGAGATCCGCTGATGAAACGTGCACCGATTATTCCAAAGTCGTCATCCTCTTCTGCTGCCGTCGCACCTGCCGCGGCACCTGCCGCTCCGATGGTGGATTCATTGATAGCACGCGTTGGCGGCATGGCGAAGGGAAACACAATCGTCTTGCCAGTGTGCGGTCGTGACGTGAAATTCACGCTTGAAACCGTGCCTGCCAAAGAGGTTGATAAATCCACCCGCGTCTGGGCAGGCAATGAGCGCGTTCAGGAGTTTTTAACTGAAGACGCACTCGATGACCTCATCCCCTCCTTTCTGCTAAACGGACAGCAGACCCCTGCATTCGGCCGCCAGATTAAGGAGAGTATTGAAGTTGCTGACGGCAGCCGCCGGCGCATGGCGGCTATCCTGACCTCGTCTGACTATCGCGTACTGGTTGGCGAGCTTGATGATGAGCAGATGGATGCACTCTGTAAGCTCGGGAACGATTACCGTCCCACCAGCGCTTACGAACGGGGCCGCCGCTACGCTCAGAGGCTTGAAAAGGAGTTCGCAAACAACATCTCTGCTCTGGCTGACGCGGAAGGAATTTCCCGTAAAATCATTACGCGCTGCGTCAATACGGCAAGGCTGCCTCATGAAGTGATCTCGCTCTTTTCGCATCCAGGTGAGCTTTCAGCCCGCGCAGGAGAACAGCTATACAGGGCCTCAGAAGGTAAACATGCGTTGTTAGCCGAAAAAACGCAATCTTTGATAGCTAGCCGTAAAAGCGGTTTGTTCTATGACGCGGATGATATTATTCAGGAACTCACTGCGGCGCTGACAAAAGGCAGCTCTCCTACCCGCGAACCCGCAGAAAAAAAAGAGTTTGGTCCGGGTGTATCTGCGCGATATAAAGGTAAAAAAGTGCTCTTCAGTCTGGACCGAACTAAAGTGCCTGAGTCTCTTATTGCACAGTTAGAAGCCCTTCTGACAAACTATCACTGTTAATTCGCTTAGGCTGGGACCATGGTCCCAGCTTACACTCACCCCTATTTGCTGCCTAACATTGCGATGCTCGCTTACATCTGAGTGTGCTTTTTAACAATAAGCCAGCTACCTGTCTCTCCTGCAAAAGCTGATCCTCTTGCCAAGCGGTGCCTTTGTTATTTTCTGACACGGGGGCTGCCACATAAACGGAACTGTGGTCCCAGCCATAATTGCCTCAACAGTTACATAGCAGGTTCTTAGTTTTCCGTTGGTTCTGAACATTCATGTAAGTTAGTGACCAGACCCAGGATCCACGGACGCCAGTTTCTCTGACATCCCTGCGTTTGCTGTCAGTTATGTCTCTGTGACCGCGGTCCCAGCTCAAGTTATCTCATCAGGTTTAAAGCGGGACCACGGTTCCACGTCAATATTCTCTGCGTTCCTGAGTATGCAGTTGGGCCTGTATTCGGGATCACGGACTCGGCTCAAGCATTTCACATGGTTTAATACCGGAACCAGCCTTCACTGACGCCAGTTACCTTAGGCATCTGGACAGACTCTAACGTTGGACTAAGGTACCGGTGCCTACTCCATTTCTAAAGGCGTATTGCAATTATGATTCTCATAACTGCGATAGTCTTATTTGCATCTAAGGTGCATTCAGGTACTTATCTGGGATCCTGGTCCCAGTGTCATCAGCTCTGCCGATATATAACCGACTATGGTTACAGACGCTGGCAACTCTTAACATCTCACAGGGTCAGGTATGGTCACATTCCGGTACATGAATTCACAGATTGAGATGCATTTGGTGGCCATGTATTTATATTGAGGTTCACTTCTGGGACCATGGTCCCAGTTAAAAAATACTGCTTACCTTGGTACCGATTCTCAACGAAATGGATGCTAAGACTATATTCCACAGATAACTGTGGTACTAATGGCACAATCGGAAAAATTATATAACTGGGACCATGGTCCCAGCGTTCTCATCATCCTGGTTATAACCCGCCACTTTGGCTGCGGATGTATACACTCCATTTCATCCCTGAGATTCAGATCAGGCAATATTCCATTACAAGGATTCCACAGACAGAAGTGCCTCTATTGCTATATGCGCTTGCGGTCAGATTCACTTATGGAACCGTGGTCCCAGAATAAGAATTAAGGCTTAAAGGTATGATTTAATCCAGATGTTTGAATATTAACTGGGAATGTGCGATTACGATATACTCTGTACTTATAAAACTGTTGCTATCGGAATTCCTTTCCAGTTTGTATTCAATGTTTGGCTGAGCATGCCCCGTTTCATTCTTCATTCTGGCTGAATGCCTTTTCTTGCAAAATCGAAGTTATATCTGCCAGAAGAATTCATCTTACCCATCAGACTCATCAGAGCCTCATTGCCAAGACGTGGCGCCTCTTCGTCAAACAGGTTTAACTACGCGACATCGTTCGGCCTTAACTTACTTAGCATATTACCGGCTTTAGCATAACGGTGCCCGGGCTTCCCGATGGTATCGAATGATCTGGCGGTTGCAACACTAATATCCCTTGTGTCCTGCGTGCCCACACGAAGCCGCACAAAAGCCGTATTACCATAGCCGGAATGCTCGGTAACAAAAGGCAGTGTGTGTATAAACATGGAAACGTGATGGCAGAAATGCCGGTCTTTGCGCAGCTTTTTTCCCACGCGTTCTGTGTAGGTACAGATAGCCTGACGCATTGCATCATAAGACGTTATCCGTTCAACAAGGCTAAGACTGGCCATAATCTGCTGTTTAGAGGAGATCTTCCATCTGGATGTAAAATTCACCGTTAAGCTTACGCACGGTACGCTTCATCACGACGCTGAAGTTTTTGCAAATGAAATTGGAGGAAGTGCGCGCGAGATCGAGCGTGGTTTAATGCCGGCAGATTAAGCCGGTTACCTGTCCTAAAGCCTGTCCCTAGATTTCTTCTGGCGGCTGGCGGAATAGCATCACCTGGATCCGGGCCAAGATTATCGGGCGTGAGTACAAGCACACCACG
Source organism: Pantoea sp. S62 (assembly GCF_016658625.1). Classification (NCBI taxonomy): domain Bacteria; kingdom Pseudomonadati; phylum Pseudomonadota; class Gammaproteobacteria; order Enterobacterales; family Erwiniaceae; genus Pantoea; species Pantoea sp. S62. The sequence goes on from NZ_JACVVI010000014.1 coordinate 144,217, forward strand.
AAACTGCGACCACTTTTTGCTGACCCACTGGGCTGATTTGACAAGCGTCTTGATAGACGCCAAGCCACATCCCACTGTCTGGCCGGTACACTGGAGAACGTGGGCGTGGATCTGGCGGCTAATATCTTCATAGGAGATCGCAAACTACATGCATCGGTAATCACAAAACCCCTCATCCGCGTAATATACCTCAAGGCGGGGCGCTATCTCCTCAAAGCAGGACATTACCCGCATGCTTATTGAGTGGTTTATGTAGAATAGAATCTAAAGAAGAATTAAGGCTTTTTTAAATTAAATTTTTAAGATGTGGATGTGTACAAAAGTGCGTAGTGAAATGGGTGAAGGAGCTTTGTGTCACATTGGCTATAAAATAATGAGGCCAGATGAACTGGCCAAAATAACAACATAAATTTTATTAGTATTTACAAAGAAACTGCTGAACTCTTGGATTTGATGTTGCACTGAAAAAAACGGCCGGCGTCTCATTTGCCACCACGACACCGCCTTCCATGAAAACAACCCGGTCAGCGACTTCGCGTGCGAATCTCAGTTCATGAGTGACGACGATCATCGTCATACCGGCTTTAGCCAGATCCCGCATCACGGTCAACACCTCGTCTCTGAGTTCTGGGTCGAGAGCTGAGGTCGGTTCGTCAAAAAAGATCACCTCGGGATCCATAGCAAGACCCCGTGCAATGGCGACACGTTGTTTCTGACCGCCCGAAAGCTTCGTCGGATAACTTCCGGCTTTTTCCTGCAGCCCTACTTGTTTAAGTAACGCTATGCCGCGTTCCTCCGCTTTTGCTTTGGCAATCTTTCTTACGCTGATCAAACCCTCAATCACATTTTCCAGCGCCGTTTTATGCGGGAACAAATTAAATGACTGAAACACCATCGCTGTTTTCTGCCGCAGCTGGGTAATAGCCGTTTTATCCTGGCGTGACAGTGCCACGCCTCTTCTGACATTAATTTGCTGATCGCAGACCCTGATCGAGCCGCTGTCAGGCTGCTCGAGAAAATTAAGCGAGCGAAGCAATGTAGTCTTGCCTGAACCTGAAGGGCCCAGGATCACCACTACCTCACCACTGCTGACTTCCAGATTGACATCGCGCAGCACTTCAAGCTTGTCGAAGGACTTTGCCAGCGCTCTGACGGAAACTTTTACCGTAGATGTACTCATCGCATATGCCTCGTCAGACGGCCTTCAAGCCAGGTTTGCAGAATGGTCAGGATCTGGTTGATGACCCAGTAAATAAATCCAACCATCAGGAACATTTCCATATAGCGGAAGGTCGTTGCCCCCACCTGTTCTGCCACGCGTGTCAGTTCCATGACCGTGACGGTTGAAGCCAGTGACGTGTCCTTCATCAGCGCTATCAACCGACTGCCTAATGGCGGTAGGGCGATACGAAATGCCTGAGGCAGGATAATACGTCGGAGGCTGGTCCAGTACCCCATGCCCATAGAGTTGCATGCTTCCCACTGGCCTTTGTCCACGCTGTTAATACCTGAACGAAAGTTTTCGCTCAGATATGACGCTGAGAACAGTGTCAGTGATGTCAGCGCGGCAGGAACCGGATCTAGCGTGATACCGAGTCGTGGCAGGCCAAAATAAACCAGGAGAATCTGGACCAGCAGCGGGGTGCCGCGAAAAATCGAAACGTAGGTAAATGCCAGAATTCTCAGCACCCTGAGTGCGGAGTTGCGCATCAGCGCAACGCCCATTCCCAGCAGGCTGCCAAGTACAAAGGCGCTAATGCCCAGCCCCAGCGTCATGAGGATCGCCTGTTTTAGCAGAGGCAACGAACGCAGGAAAAGCTCATACATCACTTAACCTCTGCTTTAGCTTTTACAATGTCCGCCGTCATCGGGTAATCTGGGCCAATGTACTTTTGCGACAATTTCATTACGGTGCCGTCAGCAATCATATCTTTTATGGCTTTATCAACGGCTTCTTTCAGGCTGCTGTGGCCTTTGGGCATAGCAGCGGCAGACAGCTGGAAGGTCAGTGGCTGGCCGACTGCCTTAATCGGCAGGTTATTAGCCTTGCGGTACTTTTCTCCGCCGAAGAAGGAGGAAATAACAACATCAATGCGGCCCGTCACGAGATCGTTGAATACCAGCCCGCCATTTTCATAGCCAAGAATATCTGATTTCGTCAGATGTTCGCGTGACCAGGATTCATTGGTCGTGCCCGTTGTGGCGCCTACCTTTTTCCCGGCCAGATCAGCCTGCTCATGAATATCTTTGTTGCTGTCCAGAACAAAGATACGGAACTCCTCTACACCGTAGGGTTCAGAGAAATCGACCTGCTTCTCGCGTTCCGGCGTGGGCGTCAGATCGTTCATGACAAGGTCATACTTTCCGGTCTTTAGTCCTTCGACGAAGTTCTTGAAGGTGTCCGCTACAAAGGTAATGTGTGGAACACCAATACGCTTCGCAATCTCCTTTGCCATTGCCACGTCATAACCATCAGGCTGGTTCTGATCGTTGATAAAGCTCCAGGGCGGGCTTGCCTGGGTATTGGCAATGCGAATGTCACCTTTTGCACGTAGCTCAGCCAGCGTGTTGTCAGCTGCAGAAGCGGAAAAATTGCTCAGTGAAAGTACGGCACCCAGCGCAAATACCATCAAACGGAGTTGCGTTTTCATTGTTATACCCTTGTCTGTCGTCTTGTGTGAGAGAACTAACCGGCTGCCTTTTCCCAGGCAAGGAGTGCCTGCTCAAGGTCCGCAATGAGTAAGTCTGGGTCTTCAAGCCCGATTGAGATACGAATGATGGCTTCCTGGGTGGGCGAGAAGGCTCTGGCCTGCTGCTGGCTGGCCGGGTAATAAGCAATCAGGCTGTGTGTGCCCCCCCAGCTGGCTCCGATCGGGAAGTGATTGAGTGCATTAAAGAACGCACTGATTGCTTCGTCTTTACCCGGACGGAAAATAAAGGAGAACAGGCAACCGCTGCCGGTAAACTGCTTTTTCCATACGTCATGGCCAGGATCGTTTTCAAGCACCGGGAACAAAACGCTGTGAATCTGCGGCTGCCCGGCAAGCCAGGCGGCGACTTTTCGAGTTGATGCACTCTGGTGTTGCAGTCGCAGGGCAAAAGTTTCCAGCCCGCGCATGACCAGGAAGCAGTCTTCCGGGCTGGTATTGAGCCCCATGATGCTCTGCGTTTCACGCAGTACGGCATAGTCATCCGCGTTATTGAGACTGATGGTGCCCATCAGCAAATCGGAATGCCCCCCAAACATTTTGGTGGCAGCTTCAACAGACAGATCCACGCCGTGATCGAGCGGACGGAAATAGAGTGGGCTGGCCCAGGTGTTATCCAGCATCGTTTTCACACCATACTTTTTGGCCACACTGACGACTGCCGCCACATCCTGCATCTCCATCGTCACAGTACCGGGCGCTTCCATGCAGATCATACGGGTGTTAGGCCGGATGAGGGCTTCAATGCCGCCATCAATGGTGGGAGGATAAAATTCCACCTCAACAGCCATCTGACTGAGCCAGTTGCGAGCAAAGGTCTTCAGCGCGCCGTAGCAGGAGTCAGAGATCAGCAGGTGATCGCCGCCACGTACAAAGGCCATTACAGAAACCATCAGCGCGGCCTGTCCCGAGGGAACCACCACGCAGTGCTGTGCATTTTCCAGCGCCGCCACGCGCCTTTCAAGTTCACGCGCGGTGGGTGTGCCGGTAATGCCGTAGCTATAGCCATCAGGCTGGCGTTCTTTACGGGCAGCAAACTCTTCAAAGGTGTCAAACACCACGGTTGAGGCGCGCCATATGGCGGGAGAAAGGCTGGCGAATTTCTGGTTAGCTGGGTCGATAAATTGCATATTTTTAATTTCCACTGGTGTTAGTGCTGACATCGATTCTGTGTGATGGGTATGATTACAGCAATAGCAGAATTTATTTACCTTATAAGCACAGGTTATAGGTTGCCATGTATCGTGAAATTGAAATCTTCCGTGCGGTGATGCTGACGGGCAGCACTAGCCGTGCCGCTGAGAAACTCGATATCTCTCAGCCTGCAGTGAGTCAGGCGATCCGTAAGCTGGAGGAAAATGCCGGACTTAAATTATTTGCGCGCATGCGGGGACGACTGCTGCCCACTCAGGAAGCGACGGCGCTGATGGTCGATGTTGATCAGCACTTTACCGGCATGGAGGCTATCGCCCATCGCCTGCGCTCGTTAAGTGAGCTGGGGCTCGGCAGACTGACCGTGGCCGCCTATCCGGCGGTCGGAAATCTTTTTTTGCCCCGTGCCATCGCCAGCTTTGATGTGGAAAAGAGAAACATCCAGATCTCGCTCAAGGTGCTCAGTTCACGAGAGGTCTATCAGCAGGTGATGGCGGGGCAGGTTGATTTTGGCCTGATGGCTGATGAAATCCCGCCCGGCGGTCTGGAACATTCCCCCTTCCTTCAGGCAGAGGGGGTCGTGGTGATGGCGAAGCATCATCCTTTGGCGGGCAGGGACATTATCCATCCAGGCGATCTTGCCCGCACAGAGTTTCTGGCGCTCAGCCCGGAGGACAGCAGTCAGCAGCAGCTCAATCGGTTGATGGAACACCATGGACTTTCGCTACAGGTCCGGGTTGAAACACCTTATTCACTGACCATCTGCGAAATGGCGCGCCTGGGGCTCGGTGTTGGCCTCGTGAATCCGATTGTGGCCTATGACTTTATGGACACCGATCTAGTGATCCGACCTTTCAGCAGCGCGATTAATTTTGCCGGACTGATGATATTCCGGCCTGGCAAGCCATTGTCAGAAAATGCCAGGGAATTTATGCGCGCGCTGCGTATCCAGCTGGATTGGGACATGCGAACCATCCGCACACACATGCAGAAAACGATAAGGCCTCAGCCATAATTGCGCGGAGTTTTATACGGCAGGTCGTGGTTAAAACGATATATCTCAGGTGCCGCAGACGAAGCGACGCTGTTTTATTGTAGGCTGATCTATGTGAAGCCTGCTTTAGTATTACTTCCCGGCGGGTTGAATTATCATCCAGATGTGAACAGAGGGCTGGGTACGAGAGACAAACCAGAAAAAGAGATCAACCCTGGTTGCTCGTAATACATTTAGGTTTTTCAATGTATCTACAGGGTTGAGCTTCGTAATGCATATGAACTGCTCCCTAAAAATAATCATAGTAATGTATTAGCAACGTCTGCTGTTGGCATATAGCGGGCCTTATCCTTCTGAAAGCTTTTTTAAGCTCATAACATATCGATTTCTTTAGGGCAGTTCTCCCGGATATAAATATTGAAGGGTGTATGGCTGCCATAAGGCACGGCATCCTGAATGCGATTGAAGTGCCTGGCCAGTACTTCCAGGGCTCTCCTGGCTTCCTCTTGTGGGTTTTGGTCAATGATGGCGTCAATAATGCCGTCCCTCAGCATGCGTCTCCTTTCGGGTGTCAGTTCATGGGTGATTAAAACAACATGTTTTTCAAGCCCCATAGCCATGATGGTCTGTGCAATATTGGAATTTCCAGCCGAAACATTATAAATACCGCGAACATTCTTGTTTTCCTGCAGGGCTCGTCTGACGACTTCGCCTGCACGCGCCTGGTCTTCTCCGCTTTCAAGTGATGCGCTGATATGGCAGTGCGAAAAATGTTCCCGGATGACGGACCGGAATCCCATTTCACGCTCTTCATGTCCGGTCATATTCTGCATACCCAGCACAATCAGTATGTCCCCGCCTTCCGGCCCGGTAAAACGGCCCATCAGCTCTCCGGCTGCACGGCCCATCTGCCGGTTATCTGGACCGACATAAGTAAGACGTCCACTTGCCGGAATGTCTGTTACCAGCGTCACAACCGGTTTTTTGCCCGAAATCTGCCGCAATGCATCGGACAAATCGGGGTCATCAGGGCACACCACGATCAGGGCATCGTAAGAATCAGCAATCTCATGGAGCTGCTTTACCGTTGCCCTGATATTCGCCAGATTCAGATAATGTACAAAACAGTTAATACGCATTTCTGACATTGCTGCTCCTGTTTCCGCAAAGGCGTTGCGCAGGCCTTTATAAAACGGATTTTTGGGTGACTGCATCAGCACAGCAATGCGTAAGACACGCATATACCCCCGGTAAAGAACACGATCAACGTTCAGCCGGCTGGCCCATTCCAGAACTTTCGCTTCCTTTGCCGGCGAGACGCTACCACGCCGGTTCATGACCCGATCAACTGTGCTCAGACTTACTCCGGCAGCTTCAGCTATCTGATCGAGCGTTGTTTTTTTGTTCTTCATCACGGTATTTTCCTGTTGAAGGGAACCATTCATAAAGTGACGTTTTAACGTCAAATTACCGTTAGATTAACAAAATAGCATCATTTATTTTTTTCCTGTTTTCATACTACTTATGGAGCAGGAAATGATTGGAAATGAATTTTACCGTACAGGAGGAACGCCTCAGTTGGGCGTTAGTCCGCTTTCATGGATCAATGAGGTATTACACGATCTCGGTGAAGGAACAACCGCTGAGCAATGTCTTTCAGAAGCCGCAAAAGCAGGCTTTACCGGCGTGGAGCTGAGCCGTATTTTTCCGCGCAATGCCACTGATCTAAAAGCACTGCTTGGAAAGCACCATCTGCAGCTGATTTCTGGCTGGCATGATGGCTTCCTGACTGAGCGCGACGTTGAAGCGGAGCTTGAGGCAGTTCATGCACATGCTTCGCTGTTACGTGACTGTGGCGCAAAAGTTATGGTGTACGGCGAATGCGGCTGGATGACAGAAAACGCACTGGATGTACCCCTTTCCGCGCGTAAAATTTTTCCACCTGAACAGATGAAGGCTTATGCCGATCGTCTGACCCGCTTTGCCGATGCGCTTTACAGCGAATACGGGCTGCGGCTCGCCTATCACCATCACCTGATGATGGTCGCGGAAACCCTTGATGAGGTTCGTTCACTCATAACGTCCTGCGGAGCATCTGTGGGATTACTGCTGGATACCGGCCACGCCACGGCAGCAGGCTTTGACTATTCAGTTCTTCTTAATGAGTTTGGCTCCCGTATCGGCCACATCCATCTCAAAGATGTCCGGGCTGAAATGCTTCAGCGGGTACGTGCTGAAGGGATCAGCTTCAATAATGCCGTTCGCGCCGGGCTGTTCACCGTACCGGGTGACGGCATGACGGACTATGCGCCGCTGGCAGATTTTATTGCTTCAGCAGGTTACTGCGGCTGGCTGGTGGTTGAAGCCGAGCAGGATCCCGCCGTCGCGCTGCCGGCTGAAACCGTCAGCCGTGCCCGGCAGTTTGTCTCAGCAAACATTCTGAATATTGCGCAAAAGGAAGCCTCTGTATGACACGTAAAAAGCTTAACGTTGGCCTGATTGGCTCCGGTTTTATGGGGCAGGCGCATGCTGATGCGTGGCGGCGCGCCGGGCTGCTCTACCGTAACCTGCCGATGGAGCCCGTATTGCACACGCTGGCCGACGCCACCCCTGAACTGGCGGCAGAAGCAGCACGTCGCTTTGGCTTTCATCAGGGCACCGCGGACTGGCGCGCCATGATTGACAATCCGGATATTGATGTAGTGGACATCACTACGCCTAACAGCATGCATGTGGAGATGGCGCTTGCCGCCATCCGCGCCGGGAAACACGTTTACTGTGAAAAGCCGCTTACCGTTACCCTGTCAGATGCACAGATGCTGGTTCAGGAAGCCGAACGCGCCGGGGTAAAAACCATGGTGGCGTTTAACAACATCAAAACACCTGCCGCACAGCTGGCAAAGCAGCTGATTGATCGCGGTGATATCGGCACGCCAACGCGCTTTCGCGGCTGGTTTGATCAGGGCTTTTTCAACGATCCTGACCTGCCATGGAGCTGGCGATGCTCACGCGAACAGGCCGGTTCCGGCTCACTGGGTGACCTCGGTTCACACGTTGTCAGCGTCGCGCAGTATCTGATGGGCCCGGTAAAAAGCGTCATGGGTCAGGAGCAGATTTTTATTGAATCCCGCCCGGCTCCCGGTGCTGGCTCCGGTTACGGTGCAAGTGCTGACAAAAAGGCTGACCGAATCGGGGTTGAGAATGACGATCAGTTTCAGTCGCTGGTCACTTTCGAAAATCGGGCGGGTGGCGTCATCGAATCATCCCGTATTTCTGCCGGCAAAGTCTTTGGTATCGCCTGGGAAGTCTCAGGCACGGAAGGCACCATCATGATGGACGGCGAGCGATTTAACGAACTGAAAATTGCCCGTTACAGCGATGCAAAACACGACCGCGGCTTCAAAACGATCTATGCAGGTTCACAGGTCGAACAGTTCGGGGGCTTCTTCGGTTTTGACTTTGCTGGCGGCGGCCTCGGTTATTTCGATGTAAAGGTTATTGAAATTTACGATCTGATAAAAGGCCTGAGTGGTGAGACGGGCTGCTTCCCTGATTTCCGTTTTGGTCTGGAAAATCAGGAAATTATTGACGCCATGGTGCGTTCTTCATCCAGCGGCACGCGCGTAGATATCAGGAGCCAGGAAGTATGAAAACAATGACAGGCATTGCTTTACTCGGGGCAGGACGGATGGCGAAAGTTCACGCGGCGGCCATTGCAGCCGCTGGCGGACGGATCGTGACGGTTTTTGACCCGGTTACCCAGGCCGCTGATGCGCTCGCCACACAAACCGGTGCGGCTGTTGCCTCAACGGCGGAAGCCGCCATGACACATCCGGAAGTGGGCGCGGTGGTGATTGCCACCTCATCCGATACTCATGTTGAACTGATCCTGGCTGCTGTGCAGGCCGGCAAACCCGTACTGTGTGAAAAACCCATTGCCAGCAGCCTTGCTGAGGCCCGGCGCTGCATTGCACTTATTGGCGAGGAGGCGGCAAAAAAAGTTTTTCTCGGATTTAACCGCCGTTTTGACCGGGGGCATGCCTCTGTACGTGAGGCGGTCCATGCCGGAGAGATCGGCCGTCTGGAGCAGCTCACCATAACCAGCCGTGATCCTTCACCGCCGCCGCTGGAGTATGTGCCACGTTCCGGTGGCCTGTTTCGCGACATGATGATCCATGATTTTGATATGGCTCGCGGCATTGTGGGAAAAGAAATTGTCAGCGTGACCGCGCACGGTTCATCCATTATCGATCCTGAAATCGGCCGTCTCGGTGATGTGGACACGGCAAGCGTAACAATGGTAGCCGAAGACGGCACCCTTATTACCATTCTCAACTCCCGCCGCTGCAGTTTTGGCTTCGATCAGCGTATTGAAGCGTTTGGCTCAGACGGCATGGTGATGTCTGATAATCCACGTCAGTCCGGTTTTACACGCTATTCAGCCGCAGCTCCCGGCTGTCAGGCTCCCATACTGGAATTTTTTATGGAGCGTTACGGGCCGAGTTATACGGAAGAGATGCGTCTTTTCCTGGACTGCGCCCGCGAAGGTAGAGAGATGCCGGTAAACGCGCTGGATGGCCTCAAGGCCGCCTGGCTGGCCGAAGCTGCAACCTGGTCCCTCAAGCAGGGAAAAACTATTTATCTGACCAGCCCCGATCAGGAGTTTGAAGATGCGTGAATCAGCAAAAAAACATGAAAATACCGTTGCCATTGTCACAGGTGGTGCTCAGGGCGTGGGTTTTGCTATTGCCCGGCAGCTGGTGATGGAGGGCTGCACGCGTCTGCTACTGGCCGGGCGCGATACGGAGAAAGGTGCGCGTGCGGTCGATGAACTGGGCAGTCTGGGCGCGACGGCAAAATTCATTTCTCTGGATTTACAGGATGTGGCTGCCTGTCTGGCATTAACGGAGCAGGCGGTTTCACAGTTCTGCACGGTAAACACACTCGTGAACGCAGCCGCACTCGGTGCGCGTGGAACATTAACAGACACGTCTGAAGAACTCTGGGATGCCATGTTCAATACCAATGCCCGCGCGCCGTTTTTTCTTATGCAGGGCTTTGTTAAGTACCGACTGTCGCAGGGCGGGCAGGGGTCGATTGTCAATATTCTCTCTCAGTGTGCTCACTGCGGGCAGTCCTACCTGTCTCCCTATTCAGCGTCAAAAGGGGCACTGGCCACACTCACTAAAAACGTGGCGAATGCCTACCGCTTTGACCGCATCCGCTGTAACGCCATTCTGCCGGGCTGGATGGACACGCCGGGAGAAGATGCCACGCAGCGACGCTATCACGGTGCCACAGACGGCTGGCTGGCGCGTGCGGAAGCGACACAGCCGATGGGGCAACTCTGTAAGCCACATCAGCTTGCGGCGCTGGCAAGCTATCTGCTCAGTGACGAAGCCGGCGTAATGACCGGCGCCCTGATCGACTATGACCAGAATGTAGCCGGAGCCTACCCGGAATAAACCGGCAGCCCGATTCTGTACCCGGATTTACCCTACACAATCATAAAAGGTTCAGAACATGAAAATGACAAAACATCTTACCACTCTCGCTCTGTTGTGCATGTTACCGGCCAGCGTTCTCGCCCGCGACATCACAATTGGTGTGAGCATGGATCACTTTGACGATAACTTTCAGACTATTTTGCGTCAGGCGATGCAAAAAAAAATGAAAGCGCTGGGTGATGTGAATGGCCAGTTTGAAGATGCCAAAGGTGATTCAGCCCAGCAGTTGCAGCAGGTTGAATCTTTTATTGGTCAGGGTGCCGATGCCATCATCGTGACGCCAACCGATACGCAGGCCATGAAACCCATCATCAGGCTGGCTGAAAACGCGAAAATTCCTCTGGTCTTTGTTAACCGGCGTCCGGAAGCAGCGCTTGCCGAGCGTATGGCTTATGTTGGCTCTGACCCCAGACTGGCCGGAAAAATGCAGATGGAAGCTATGGCGAAGCTGATGAACAATAAAGGCAACATTATGATTCTGATGGGTAATCTGTCCGGCGAAGATACGCGTGAGCGCACTAAAGGCGTGGAAGAAGTGGCAGCTGCTCATCCCGGGATTAAAATTCTTGATAAGCAGACAGCATTATTTTTTCGTAAAGAAGCAAATGATGTGACAACCAACTGGCTTCTTTCTGGTCAGGATATTAATGCAATAGTAGCAAATAATGACGAAATGGCGATCGGGGCCATCCTTGCACTGAAGCAGGCAGGTCAGAAAGATATTCTGGTTGCCGGCATAGACGGCACTCCAGATGCGCTGCAGTTTGTTAAGCAGGGAGAGCTGAACGTTACGATATTCCAGGATGCCAAAGGGCAGGGTGACGGTGCCGTGCAGTCTGCTATCGCGCTGGTTAAAGGGCAGAAAGTAGAACAAAACGTGTTAATTCCCTATCAGATGATTACCAAAGACAACTATCAGGACTTTGCCAAACGTAATGTCCGCTGAGGCAAAAGCAGCCCCTGACACAGCAAACACGGACGCCTGGCGTCCGTTTTTATTTTTTCACATACATCCTTTGTCATTCCTGGCGCATTTCCGGCTCTCTGTAGGCTGTTTCCGGCACCGGGTTGCCTTCGCGCCTGGCCAGTATGACTTCTTCCATTGATTCAAGCGCCACGCCCCGCGTTTCAGGGACGTAACGGCCAATGAACCAGTAACACCATACAGCGCAGACAGCAAAAAACAGCATTGGAAAAGCACCGTTAAAGGTGGCTGAAAGCCATGCGTTATCATTTATTATCGGAAAGAGCTGGGAAACGACAAAATTTGCCGCCCACTGACATCCAATAGCGATGCTCATACCTGATGCACGCATCCGGTTAGGAAAAATTTCAGACACCAGCGTCCAGCCGACCACACCCCATGAAAGGGCATAAAAAAACATAAAAACCAGCATGCCGAAGAGAGCCATATAGCCGGTTGTCCCGCTGAATAGCGCATAAGAAAGAAGCAAAAGCCCGATAATAACGCCGAGTGTGCCGAAGCGCATCAGCGGAAGACGGCCTGTACGATCAAGTAACATTGCGCCGGTAATGACACCGATAAGCTGGAACACACCGATCCAGATGGTCTGAAACAGAGCTTCCTGTGCACTGCCGGTCACCGTCTGGAGCACAACAGGCGCGTAATACATCATGACGTTAACACCGGTAATCAGCTGCATTACCGCCAGAGTACAGCCCAGTAAAAGAATGAATCGCGTTGTGCTGTTTCCGAACCGGATTTTACTGCTGTTTTGCGCCTGCTCATTTCTGAGTGAACTCTTGATTTCAGCGAGAACATTCTGTGCGTGCTGCGGGTTGGAAACTTTTGTCAGCATGGCAAGCGCGTCATCATCACGTCCGGCCATAACGCTCCAGCGCGGCGATTCAGGAATAATAAAGACCAGCGCGCAGAACAGGGTACAGGGGAGCACGCCAGAACCAAACATCCAGCGCCAGCCGGTCTCTGTCAGCCAGGCGTCAGAAGCATCCCTTGCAATAAGATAATTCACCAGAAAAATGACAATCTGACCCGACACAATGGCGAACTGCTGCATACTCAGCGCGCGGCCGCGCATATCTTTAGGTGCTACTTCAGACATATACATCGGGGAAACAGTCGCTGCCAGTCCGACTGCCAGGCCGCCGATAAGCCGGAAAACAACAAACAGGGAAAATGTTGTCGCTACGGCGGTACCGATGGCCGAAACGGTAAACAGCAAAGCCGCCAGGATGAGGGCTTTTTTACGCCCGTATTTTCCTGCAATCACACCTGCACTGAACGCGCCAGCAACGCAGCCAATAACGACGTTTGACACGGCCCAGCCGGTTTCCGCTGCGCTGAGGTTAAAATGTTTCTGTAGCGGCTCAATGGCACCTGATATGACTGCCGTATCATAACCAAAAAGTATTCCTCCGAGTGCTGCAATTCCGCAAATGAGTAAAATATACGACGTGTTATGCTTACTTCTGGCTTTCATTGAATCACCTGTGAATAAGTTTCATAAAAACATGTCTGGAGGGTATGTGTAGTTTTGAAATAAATAACTTCATCTCGTAATCAAATAGAATAACCATTCTTTAAGCTGAGGTTTGATTAATTTTTTATATTTTTGAGCTTGGTCAGAAAAAAGCTGGATTCAGAAATTATTTAACAAAAATATCAATAAGTTAATGAGTAATAAGTATCTTTAGTAAGGTTTTTTACTTTGAAGGTAAAGCGTCAAATTTTTTAATGACTATGTTTAAAAATTAATTTAAGATCGGGTTGCTCGGTTAATGCGCATTCTTGATCTATTGAGTCTTATTGATTTTCCCTTTACTTCAATTTGACTAATTTTTTATTATTCTTGATGGTTAAGCATGAAAAATGTCATGTTCAGAAATCAAATTGGTTTTCTGTTGATTCATGATCTAGAGGTCATACCGTCTTTGGCTATAATTTGAAAATCATTATCCTGTTCTTTACTGGCAAACATGTGTCAATTTTTACATGTCAGTTTATAGCACATAGCGTACATTGATATCTGTATCCTGATGGCCCCTCCGGCTCCCTGGCGTTACCGGATCGTTGAGCCTCAATTCGCTGACCGGCAAAGCCGGTATCGACGTTGAATATCTCCTTATGTGGAGCCAGACGCCGGGAAAGGATCAAATCGGGATGTCCTATCCCTGTCTGCTTAAAGAGTAGCCGCCTTCATTTTCAGCGAAATATCAGAGACTGATGAGCGGCGGTGCCTGCGCGCGCGCCGTCGCCAACGGCAATGGCCACGCTGCCTGCGGCAACTGCTGCATCTCCGCAGGCGTATACTCCGGGGACGGAGGTTTCGCGCATCGTATCAATCTTAATAAACTCTCCAGTCGGCCCGGCTTCCAGCTCACATCCGAGCTGAGCGGCCAAAGGAGAACTCAGGCGTGTCCGGGGCTGAATAAACAGCCCGGCAAGTCTAATTATACGGCCGCTGGCGAGGGTGATATCGGCCTGTTCTTTCCCGACAGACGAAACCGGCTCAGCTTCTACCGTCACGCCACGCCGGGCCAGCTGGGCGAGTTGCGCGGCATCAGGTTCGAATACCTCATTGAGAAACAGCGTGGTTGGTCCCCAGTCCGGTAGCATTAACGTCTGATGAATAGCCAGCGGCGATGTCGCCAGCACGCCAGTCATTCCGCCATTCAGTTCATACCCGTGGCAATAGGGACAGTGAAAAACCTTCTTTCCCCACAGCGCTGACAGCCCGGGGAGGTCTGGCAGTTCATCCTTAATTCCCGTTGCCAGGATTAAGCGGCGCGCCGTGAATGATTGCCCGGACCCGGCAGTGATCCTGTATCCAATTTTTTCCGCCTTTGCATGGATTGCAGTGTTCGTAATCCACTCTACCGTGGGATAGGCCATCAGCTGCTCGCGCGCCTTGCTGGCTATCGCGCCAGGATGATATCCATCATGTCCCAGAAAACCGTGCGAATGGTCAGCAAAGCGATTACGGCGTTGCCCTGCATCTATGATCAAAATCTGCCGGCGCGCCCGTGCTAGCTGCAGGCCTGCGGAAATACCGGCGTAGCTCCCGCCAACAATAATCGTGTCATAAATCATCTTGTTCTCCTGACATCTATAACGGCTGAATAGGTTTCGATACAACATAAGTTACTTGATAATGAAGAGTCAATATTATCGTAACTTATGCTGTTTCGAGTTATGCTCATCATTAGTTCTTCAGGAAGCGATCGACATGAGAAATGACACCCGTCTCTCCCGCATGCTGCACGTATTGATCCACATGTCCCGGCATGACCGGCCCGCCACGTCGGATACCATCGCAGAGATGCTTAACACCAATCCAGTGGTGGTGCGGCGCACCATGGCCCTGCTAAAAGAAAAGGGCTATGTGCGTTCAGAAAAAGGCCATCGGGGTGGCTGGTCGTTAGCGAAACCGCTGGCGGATATCACCTTGCTGGACATTCATAAGGCGCTGGGCTCCTCTTCACTGTTCGCGATCGGCTTGTCTACCGACCACCCGGAATGCCTGGTAGAGCAGGCGGTGAACGCAGCGTTAACCGAGGCGTTCGACGCGGCGCAGGCGCTGCTGTTAAGACGACTCGAAAGCGTCACCCTGGCAGAATTAGCCAGCGATTTTGAACGCCGCTATTTGACTCTTTAATGCCTCTGCGTGAGAGAGTTTCAGCTAGCTGACAGCCTGCCTATGCCCGCTTCGGCGTAAACTTTTAAGATTCCCTGTTTGTCTGTGTGCCTGCCCCTTTGCCTGAAACCTGTGATTCAGGGACGATGGCATCTGACTGCTGACTGCTGACTGCTGACTGCTGACTGCTGACTGCTGACTGCTG